>DASSKA010000219.1:0-26274 GCA_035690905.1 Nocardioidaceae bacterium
CCGCCGTACGACGGCCAGGGTCGGTGCCGCAGGTGCAGGCCCGGCTGCTGCACACCAGCCTCCGCGAGGGCGAAGGCACCGCGGTGCGGACCACGTTCCGCGACGCCTCCGACGTTGAGCACGTCGTCGTCGCGCTCGCGCCGCACCGGTGGGTCGCCTACGACCCGCCGCCCGGCGTGCGGGACCTGACCGTGGACGTGCCGCAGCACACCCTGACCGTCGACGTGCCGGTCTCGAGCCGGCGCTGGGGCCGGCGCGGCGTCGGGGACGGCCTGGTCGCGGTCACCTCCGCGTGGGCGGCGTTCCGGCGCCGGCTGGAGCCGCCGCACGCGATGATCCTGACCACGCTGCCGTTGCCGGGCGCCTTCGACGCGCACGCGACGACACCACACCCGATCGGTCTGGTCGGCACCAACCCGGCCCGCAGGCCGGGGGAGGGCAGCGAGTTCGCGAGCATCCGGCCGTTCGCCGCAGGTGACCGGCTGCACCGGGTGCAGTGGCGGGTCTCCCTGCGCACCGGCACCCTGCACGTCACCAGCAGGGTCGCCGAGGAGGACGCCGGCATCCTGCTGCTGCTCGACGCGGCCGCCGAGCTCGGTGAGTCGGGCGGCCTGGACGGTCCGGCCAGCACGCTCGACGTGTCGGTGCGGGCCGCGGGAGCGGTCGCCGAGCACTACCTGCGCCGGGGAGACCGGGTGGGGCTGCGGGTGCTGGGACGCGGGGCGAACTCGGTGCCGGTGAGCGCCGGTACCCGCCACCTGCGGCGCCTCCTGGAGAGCCTGGCCCGGGTGGAGCCGGGCGAGGGCCGCCGGCTGGACCCGGCGCGCATGCACTTCGGCGTCTCCGACGGCACCGTGGTGTTCATGTTCTCGCCGATGCTGTCGGACCGGGCGGTGACCGCGACGGTCACGCTGGCCCGTCGAGGGCTGACCGTCGTGGTCGTGGACCCGGTGGCCCCGGACCTGGTCGTGGGCGCGGGCGATCCGCGGGTCGAGGTGGCGTGGCGGCTCCGGATGCTGGAGCGCGACCTGCTCCTCGAACGCGTGCAGGCCGCCGGTATCCCGGTGGTGCGGTGGCGCGGTCCCGGCACGCTCGACGACGTGCTGCGCCGGCTCGGCCGGCAGGCAACGCTGCCCAGGCTGGTGCGCCGATGAGCAGCGCGGCCGCCCGGGTGAGCGACCTCCTGGACGGCCTCAGCCGGTTGTCGGCCCAGCAGTGGCTGCTGCGGGCATCGGCGCCGGTCGGCGCGTCCGTCGTACTCCTCCTGGAGCGGCTGGACGGTGGTGACGTGCAGCCGTGGTTCCTCGCCGTCGCGCTGGTGCAGGCGCTGCTGGTGGCGGTCATGCCGGACTCGAGCGCGGGCCTGGTTCTCGTCCTGCTGCTCGGCGTGCACTGGGCGATGTTCGCGCCGGCGGGGGTCACCGGCTGGGTGCTGGGCGCGGCGCTCGCGCTGCTCGGCGTGCACGTGGGCGCCACGCTGGCCTCCTACGGCCCGCCGTCGCTGGTGCTGCACCGGGCGCTGGTGCTTCGCTGGGGGCGCCGGGCGGGAGCGGTGGCGGCCGGCACCGCGGCAATGTGGCTGCTGGTGCGGATCTCGCCGTCGGGGGTGGGCTCGGCCGGCGGATGGGCCACCGGCCTGGCGCTGCTGGTGCTGCTCGCCTGGACGGTCCGGTTGACCCGGATGCTGGTCGCGCGCCGGTAACGTGTGCGCGTGGCACGGATGGACCCCGAGGAGTACGTCGAGGCGGTGCTCGGTCTCGTCGAGCAGATCCCGGCCGGGCACGCCACCACTTACGGCGCTTTGGCCGAGGCGATCGGGGTCGGCGGGCCGCGTCAGGTCGGCCGGGTGATGGCGACGTACGGCGGACCGGTGCCCTGGTGGCGGGTGGTCCGCGCCGACGGTGGGCTGCCGCTGTGCCACGACGGCGAGGCGCTGGCCCACCACCGGGAGGAGGGCACCCCGCTGCGCGGCACCCGGCGGGTCGACCTGTCGCGGGCGATGTGGTGGCCCCCGGACGGAGAAGCCCTGTCGGCGCCGTCTGGTCTGATGCGCCCGTGACGACCTACCTCCTCGAGCGGCCCGGCCGCGGGGCTGCTGCCGCGCCGCCCCTCGACGCCCACCAGCGCGCCGTGGTCGACCACCCCGGCGGGCCGCTGCTGGTGCTCGCCGGGCCGGGAACCGGCAAGACCACCACGCTGGTCGAGGCGATCGTGGCGCGGCTGGAGTCCGGCGTCCCCGCCGAGTCCGTGCTGGCGCTGACGTTCAGCCGCAAGGCCGCCGAGCAGCTGCGCGACCGGGTGACCGCCCGCCTCGGGCTGACGCTGGCGACCACGCTCAGCAGCACGTTCCACTCCTTCGCCTACGGCCTGGTGCGGCAGCACGCGCCCGCCGAGGTGTACGCCGCCCCGCTGCGGCTGCTGTCCGCTCCGGAGCAGGACGTGGTGCTCCGGCAGATGCTCGAGGGCAACCGGCTCGCGGACGACCGGCTCTGGCCGACCTCGCTCGGCGCCGCCCTGCGCACCCGCGGCTTCGCGCGCGAGGTGCAGGCGGTGCTGGCCCGGGCCCGCGAGAAGGGGCTCGACCCCGTCGACCTCAAACGGATGGCCGAGCAGGAGGGCGTGCCCGAGCTGGTGGCCGCGGCCCGGTTCATGCAGCAGTACCTCGTCATCCTCGACGACCACAGCGCTCTCGACTACCCCGAGATCGTCTACCGGGCGGTGCAGCTGGCTGAGAGCCCGGACGTGCGCCGACAGCTGCGGGACCGGTTCGCCTACGTCGCCGTCGACGAGTACCAGGACACCGACCCGAGCCAGGTCCGACTGCTGCAGGCGCTCGCCGGGGACGGGCGCGACCTGGTGGTGGTCGGCGACCCGGACCAGTCGATCTACGGCTTCCGCGGGGCAGAGGTGCGCGGCATCCTCGACTTCCCCGCCCGGTTCCGCAGTGCGGACGGATCTCCCGCGGACGTGCTCGCGCTGCGCAGCACCCGCCGGTTCGGGCCGAGGCTGCTGGCCGCCTCCCGCGCGGTGGCGGCCTCGCTGCCCGCCACCGGGGCGATCGACGCCGCGACCTTCCACGCGTTCCGCGGGCCGGTGCCGGTGGAGAACGGGTACGGCGACGGCGAGGTGGAGGTGTGCACGTTCGACACCGACCGCGCCGAGACCGAGCACGTCGCCGACCGGCTGCGCCGGGCGCACCTGGAGGACGGGGTGCCGTGGTCGCAGATGGCGGTGCTGGTGCGCTCCGGACGACGCTCCATCCCCGCGCTGCGCCGAGCCCTCGGCGCGGCCGGCGTCCCGGTGGAGGTGGCCGCCGACGACCTGCCGCTCTCGGAGGAGCCGGCGGTGCGCCCGCTGCTGGATGCGCTGCGGGCGGTGGTGAACCTCGACAACGACGACCCGAGCCACCTCGACTACCTCGACCCCGACCGTGCCGAGTCCCTGCTGGCGTCCCCGATCGGCGGCCTCGATGCCACGGAGGTGCGCTCCCTTGCCCGCGCCCTGCGCGCCGCGGAGAAGCGCAGCGCCGAGCGCGACGGCGGCTCACCGCGCCCGTCACCGGTGCTGCTCCGTGAGGCGCTGCTGCACCCGGAGACGCTTCGCGGGACGAGCGGCCAGGCGGCTGCCAGGGCGGGGGCGCTCGGCGGGCTGCTGGCCCGGGCCAGGGCCGCCCTCGACGGTGGCGGCACCGCAGAGGAGGTGCTCTGGCTGCTCTGGTCGGGCACCGACTGGCCTCGGCGGCTGCGCCGCGGGGCCGAGGCCGGGGGACCGGGTGCCCGGCTCGCGCACCGGGATCTGGACGCGGTCTGCGCGCTGTTCGAGGTCGCCGCGAGAGCCGAGGAGCAGCGCGGACACACCAGCGTCGCCGAGTTCCTGTCCTCCTTGCGGGCCCAGCGGATCCCGGGCGACACGCTGGCGGAGCGAGGGGTTCGCGGCGACGCGGTCCGGCTGCTCACCGCGCACCGGTCCAAGGGTCTGGAGTGGCGGTTCGTGGTGGCCATGCACGTCCAGGAGGAGCTGTGGCCGGACCTGCGGCGCCGCGCCACCCTGCTGCACGCCGACCGGATCGGGCCGGACGGGCTGCTGCCTCCGACGAGCACCAAGGCGCTGCTCGCCGAGGAGCGTCGGCTGTTCTACGTGGCCTGCACCCGAGCCCGGCAGCGGCTGCTCGTCACCGCGGTCAGCGCCGCCGAGGAGGACGGCGAGCAACCCTCGCGGTTCCTCGAGGAGCTCGGGGGCACCGACGAGCAGGGCCCCGCGCCGGTGCCGCGTCGGCACGTGCAGGGGCGCCCGGTCCGACCGCTGTCCCTCGACGGACTGGTCGCCGAGCTGCGGCGCACCGTCTCGGACCCGGCCGCCGCCGGCGCCCTCCGCGACGCGGCCGCGCGCCGGCTCGCGCGGCTGGCGGTCGAGGGCGGCCCGGACGGCCCGGTGGCCCCGCACGCGGACCCCGCGCGCTGGTGGGGGCTGCGCGCCCGCAGCGTGGCCGCGCAGCCGCTGCGACTGCCCGAGGAGCCGCTGACCTTGTCGGCCAGCGCGCTGGAGGGCCTGCTCGCCTGCCCGGTCAAGTGGTTCCTGGAGCGCGAGGCGGGCGGCCAGCTGCCCGCGAGCGCGTCCCAGGCGTTCGGCCAGGTCGTGCACGCACTCGCCGACCGGGTCGCCAAGGGCGAGCTCGCCGGCAGCGACGACCTGCTCGCCGACCTGATGGCGCACGTCGACCGGGTGTGGCCGCAGATCCCGTTCCGCACCCCGTGGTCGCGTGCGAAGGAGCGCGCCGAGATCGAGGCCGCACTGCGGCGGTTCCTGGACTGGCACGGCCGGCCGGGGGCCCGCACGGTGGTGGCCACCGAGCAGCACCTGTCCGCCGACGTGACGCTCCCGGACGGTCAGCGGATCCACCTGAACGGCTACGCCGACCGGCTCGAGCTCGACGAGGAGGGCCGGGTCGTGGTGGTGGACCTGAAGACGTCGAAGTACCCGCCCCCGGACAAGGAGGTGCCGGCCAACCCGCAGCTCGGCCTGTACCAGCACGCCGTCGACCACGGGGCCGCCGACGGCCTGCTCGACCGACCAGGGCAGGCAGGAGGAGCAGAGCTGGTGCAGCTGCGCAAGCAGAAGGCCGGCACCGCCAAGGTGCAGGGGCAGGCGCCGCAACAGCCGGGCGAGGACGGGCACACCGAGATCCAGCGCCAGCTGATGCACGCTGCCGCCGTGGTGCGCCAGGAGGCGTTCGTGGCCACCCCCGGGAAGCACTGTGACCACTGCGGTTTCCAGGCCATCTGCCCGGTCAAGGGCGCCGGGACGGTGCTGTCGTGACCGGCCGGCGGCTGGACACCCCGGAGTCGCTGCGTGCGCTGATGGGCGCGGACTTCGCGTTCAGCGACCAGCAGTTCGCGGCGATCACCGCCCCGCTCGAGCCGCAGGTGGTGGTCGCCGGCGCCGGCTCGGGGAAGACCACCGTGATGGCCGCGCGAGTGGTCTGGCTGGTGGCGACCGGCCAGGTGCGCACCGACGAGGTGCTCGGCCTGACGTTCACGAACAAGGCGGCCGGCGAGCTGGCCACCCGGATCCGCTCGGCGCTGCGCGACGCCGGGCTGCTGCCACCGCGCGGCGGGCCGCGGGAGCTGCTCGAGGAGGAGCCGGAGGAGCCGACCGTCGCCACCTACAACGCGTTCGCGGCGAACCTGCTGTCGGAGGAGGGCCTGCGGATCGGGCACGAGCCGGACACCCGGGTCATCGCCGACGCATCCCGCTACCAGCTCGCCGCCCGGGCGGTGGCCCGCTACACCGGGCACGTCGAGCTGCTCAGCGACCACCCACCGACCGTGATCGGCTACCTGCTCGCCCTGGACAGCGCGATGGCCGAGCACCTGGTCACTCCGGAGGACGTGCGCCGGTTCCAGGACCGCGAGCGCGCACGGTTCGCCGACGCGCTGGCCCTGGAGACCTACAAGACCAAGGCTGACGAGATCCGCAAGGTGCTGCACACGTTCGGTCGCCGCGAGGAGCTGCTCGGGCTGGTGGAGGCCTACCGCCGGCTCAAGCAGGAGCTCGGGCTGATGGACTTCTCCGACCAGATCGAGCTGGCCGCCCGGCTGGCCGTGGACCGGCCGGAGGTGGGGGCCGCGCTCCGGGGGAAGTTCCGCGTCGTCCTCCTCGACGAGTATCAGGACACGTCGGTGGCCCAGGCGCTGATGCTCAGCCGGCTGTTCTCCGGCCCGGCCGCCGATCGGGGCCGTGGGCACGCAGTCACCGCCGTGGGCGACCCGAACCAGGCGATCTACGGCTGGCGTGGCGCGTCGGTGTCGAACATCCTCCGGTTCGGCGAGGACTTCCCCGCCGCGGACGGCGCAGTCGAGGTGCCGACCTACCCACTGACCGTGAACCGCCGCTCGGACCGCCGGATCCTGGAGGTGGCCAACGCGCTGGCCGCGCCGTTGTACGCCGCGTTCCCAGGGGTGCGACCGCTGGAGCCGAAGCCGGAGGCGGTGGCCGGCGAGGTGCGGGCCGCCGTCCATCCGACGTACGGCGAGGAGCTGGCCTGGCTGCCCGCGCAGGTGCAGGCCGCGCACGAGCAGGGCGACGGACGGCCCTGGTCGCAGATCGCGGTGCTCACCCGGGACAACGCGCACGCCGCCGATGTCTTCGACGCGCTGACCGCGGCCGAGATCCCGGTCGAGATCGTCGGCTTGCAGGGCCTGCTGCGGCTGCCGGAGGTCGCCGAGGTGGTGGCCACCCTGACCCTGCTGCACGACCTGACCGCCAACGCGGCGCTGCTGACCCTGCTGACCGGGCCGCGGTGGGCGATCGGCGCCCGCGACCTGGCGCTGCTCGGCCGGCGGGCCCGGCGACTGGCCGGGCACAGCGGCTCGCCGCGGGGCGCCGGCCTGAGCCTCGGTGCGGAGCTGGCCGCGGCGGCGGAGGGCGCGGACCCGACCGAGCTGGTGTCGCTCAGCGACGCGCTCGACGACCCGGGCGACCGCGACGAGGTCGGCTACTCCGCCGAGGCCCACGACCGGTTCCGGTTGCTCGCCGGTGAGCTGCGGCGGCTGCGGCGGCACGCGTCCGAGCCGCTGCTCGACCTGGTGCGCCGCATCGTCGACACCACCGGCATAGACGTCGAGCTGGCCTCCTCGACCAGCCCCGCGGCGCACGCCCGCCGGGACAACCTGGACCTCTTCGTCAAGGCGGTCGCCGACTTCCAGGGCGTGGACGGCGAGGTCAGCCTGCCCGCGTTGCTCGCCTACCTGCAGGCAGAGGATGAGTACGGCGCGGGCCTGGACGTGGCCACGCCCACCGATGCCGACTCGGTCAAGCTGCTGACCGTGCACCGGGCCAAGGGCCTGGAGTGGGATGCGGTCTTCCTGGTCGGGGTCGCCGAGGACAAGTTCCCCACCGGGCGCACCCGCACCAAGTGGACCGCGGGGCCGGGTGTGCTGCCCACCCCGCTGCGCGGCGACGAGCGGGACCTGCCGGCGCTGGCCGGGCCCACCTGCGACGACCTGAAGAAGTACGCCCAGGAGGCGAAGGCCCACGAGCTGGCCGAGGAGCTCCGGCTCGGGTACGTCGCCTTCACCCGAGCGCGACATCTGCTGGTCGTCTCGTCGTACTGCTGGAACGCCGACCGGGTGAGCCCGCTGGGCCCCTCGCCGTACCAGCACACCGTGCGGGACGTGATGGCCGGCTGGGGGGAGCAGCCGGAACGGTGGCTGGACCGGCCCGAGAAGGGGGAGGCGAACCCGCTGCGGCAGCGGGTGGTGTCGCGTCCGTGGCCGCTGGAGGCGCACCACGCGGAGGTGGCCCGCCGCATCGAGGCGGCCACCCGGGTGCGCACCGCCATGGACACGTTGCGCGCGGCCGACGGCCAGCCGCCGCTCGAGCTCGGGCTCACGGCGGAGGAGGCCGAGCGGGTCGCGCAGTGGGACGCCGAGATCGACCGGCTGCTGGCCGAGGCTCGCCGAGACCGCGCGCAGACCGTGACCGTACCGCTGCCGTCCAGCCTGTCGGCCACCTCGCTCGCCCGACTCCGCGACGACCCCCAGGGCCTGGCCGCGGACCTGGCCAGGCCGATGCCTCGGAAGCCGTCGGCGGCGGCCCGGTTCGGCACCCGCTTCCATGCCTGGATCGAGGCGCGCTTCGGCGAGCAGCTGCTGCTCGATCCCGACGACCTGCCCGGTCGGGCCGACGCGGAGATCGACGACGAGTCAGAGCTGCAGGAGCTGATCGCCCGGTTCTCCGCCGGCCCGTTCGCCGAGCGCACCCCGGTCGCCGTGGAGCCGCCGTTCGCGCTGGTGCTGGCCGGCCAGGTGGTGCGCGGCCGGATTGACGCGGTGTACGCCGACGGCGGCGGCTACCTGGTCGTGGACTGGAAGACCAACCGCCGGCAGACCGCCGACCCGCTGCAGCTCGCGGTCTACCGGCTGGCCTGGGCCGAGCTCATGGGCGTGCCGCTGGACCGGGTCCGCGCCGGGTTCTACTACGTGCGCACCGGCGACCTGGTCACCCCGGACGAGCTGCCCGACCGAGCCGGGCTGGGGCGGCTGCTGAGCGCCGCGGACCCGGACGGCCCGCGGCCTACCGAGCCGTAGTGTGGGGGCGTGAGCTCCCACGACATCGCCTCGACCGCCACGCCTCCGCCTGCCCCGGGGTCGGTGCACATCGCGCTGACCGCGCGCATGCACGACCGGGCGGGAGCACGACGCGGTGACGAGGCGTGGCTCACGAAGGCGTGGGCGGACCCCACCACCCGGGTGGTCCCGATCGCCGGGGGACGGTTCCCGGTCCATGAGGACGGCAGCGTGGCGTGGCGAAGCCCTGGCCAGGCGGGGGACGGGCTGCGCGTCTTCCTCGGCATCCGCGACGGGCGGGCGCACTTCGCGCTGCTGCTCGACGCCGCCCCGGACGAGACCTGGAGCGCGCTGCGCCGGGTGGGCCCGCTGCTGTCGCAGGTGGACGCCGGTCTGATGGTGCACGCCGTGGCGCTCGCGGAGTGGCACGCGGCGCACCGGCACTGCCCCCGCTGCGGCGGCCGGCTGGAGGCCGAGGCGGCCGGCCACGTGCTCGCCTGCACCGGCTGCGGACGGCAGCAGTTCCCGCGCGCTGACCCCGCGGTGATCATGCTGGTCACCGACGGGGACCGGGCGCTGCTCGGCCGGCAGCCGAGCTGGCCGGAGGGCCGGTACTCCACTCTGGCCGGCTTCGTCGACCCGGGCGAGAGCCTGGAGGAGGCGGTCGCCCGTGAGGTGGCCGAGGAGGTCGGTGTCCAGGTCACCGACGTCAGCTACTTCGGCAACCAGCCCTGGCCGTTCCCGTCGAGCCTGATGGTCGGCTTCTTCGCCCGCGCGGTGACCACCGAGATCCAGGTGGACCAGGACGAGATCAGCGACGCGCGGTGGTTCACCCGCGAGCAGATGCGTGCCGAGGCCGAGGCGGGCACGTTGCTGCTGCCCGGCGGGATCTCGATCTCCCGCTCACTGGTCGAGGCGTGGTTCGGCGGGCCGCTGCCCGGCCACTGGTGAGCCTCACAGGGACGCCAGCTTGGCCTTCACGTCGGCGAGGGAGGGGTTGGTCTGCGCCGTGCCGTCGACGTACACCAGCGTCGGCACCGTCTGGTTGCCGTTGTTCACCTTCTCCACGAGCGACGCCGCCTCCGGCACCTGCTCGATGTCGACCACCTCATAGCCGATGCCTTCGCGGTCCAGCTGACCGCGCAGCCGGTGGCAGTATCCGCACCACGGGGTGGAGTACATCGTGACCTGGTGGGCCGATCCGTTCGGCATGTGTGTCCTTCCTGCCAACTAGGCTGGTGCCGCCCGTCCGCCGGTCCGTGACGGGCACTCCCGTAAACAACCGCAACGAGGGGGTTTGTTCCCGATGAGCCCGCGGCCACGCTCGCCGGAGCAGCTGCTGGAGGCGCTCGACCCGGAACAGCGGGAGGTGGCCCAGGCGCTGCACGGCCCGGTCCGGGTGCTGGCCGGCGCGGGCACCGGCAAGACCCGGGCGATCACGCACCGGATCGGCTACGGGGTGGCCACCGGGGTCTACACCCCGCAGTCGGTGCTCGCGGTCACCTTCACCAGCCGCGCGGCCGCCGAGATGCGCTCCCGGCTGCGGGCGCTCGGGGCCGAGGGGGTGCAGGCGCGCACCTTCCACTCCGCGGCGCTGCGGCAGGTGCGCTACTTCTGGCCACGGGTGTACGGCGGGGAGCCGCCCGTGCTGACCGAGTCCAAGCTGCCCCTGCTGGGCAACGCGGCCCGGCGCAACCGCATCGCCACCGACGGCGCAACGCTGCGCGACCTGGCCGGCGAGGTGGAGTGGGCGAAGGTCAGCAACGTGACCCCGGAGGAGTACCCGGCCCTCGCCGCCGCCCGAGGCCGCAGCGTCAACGGCCAGGACCCGGCCACCGTGGCCCGGGTGTTCGCCGCCTACGAGCACCTCAAGCGCGAGCAGGGCCGGATGGACATGGAGGACGTGCTGCTGTGCGCGGCAGCGCTGCTGGCCGAGGACGAGCGGGTAGCCGCGGAGGTGCGCAGGCAGTACACCTGCTTCGTCGTCGACGAGTTCCAGGACGTCAGCCCGATCCAGGTCTCCCTGCTCGACCTGTGGCTCGGCGGCCGCGACAGCCTGTGCGTGGTCGGGGACCCGGCGCAGACCATCTACTCCTTCGCCGGGGCCAGCGCCCGCCACCTGCTGGAGTTTCCCAAGCGTCACCCGGGCGCCACCACTGTCGACCTGGTCCGCAACTACCGCTCCACCCCTCAGGTGGTCTCGGCGGCCAACCGGCTGCTGGCCGGTTCCCCCAGTGCCGGGGTGCGGCTGCGCTCCCAGCAGGAGACCGGGCCCGAGCCGGTCTACCGGGAGTGCGCCGACGAGGTCGACGAGGCCGAGTGGGTCGCCGAGCAGATCCAGGCACGGCACCGCGGAGGGACCCCGCTGCGGGAGATGGCCGTGCTCTTCCGGATCAACGCGCAGTCCGAGGCGTTCGAGGAGGCGCTGGCCGCCCGCCACCTTCCCTACGTGGTGCGCGGCGCGGCCCGGTTCTTCGAGCGCCCGGAGGTGCGCCAGGCGCTCACCCTGCTGCGCGGCAGCGCGCGGGCAGGGGAGGGCTCCGGGGAGGGGCTGGTCGCGGACGTGACCGCGGTGCTGGCCGGCATGCAGTGGACCGCGCAGCCGCCGGCCGGCCGGGGCAACGCCCGGGACCGCTGGGAGTCCCTGAAGGCGATCGTCTCGCAGGCGGAGCAGACCGCGGCAGAGGACCCGGCGGTCACGCTGGCCGGCTTCGTCGAGGACCTGTCGCGGCGCGCGGCCGAGCAGCACGCCCCGGTGGCCGAGGGGGTGACGTTGGCGACCCTGCACGCCGCCAAGGGACTGGAGTGGGACGCGGTCTTCCTGGTCGGGATGCACGAGGGCACCATGCCGATCGTGTACGCCGACGGGCCGGCCGCCGTCGAGGAGGAGCGCCGGCTGCTCTACGTGGGCATCACCCGCGCCCGCCGGCAGCTGTCCGTCTCCTGGTCGGTGGCCCGTTCGCCCGGGGGTCGTGCCTCCCGGGGCGCGTCCCGCTTCCTGGCCGGCGTCACCCCCGAGGCGTCCAAGGGGCCGCCGGCCAAGCCGACCCGGCGCCGCAAGAAGGGCACCGCCGCCTGCCGGGTCTGCGGCCGGCCGCTCGGCACCGTCGCCGAGCGCAAGGTGGGCCGCTGCGACCAGTGCCCGGCCAGCTACGACGAGGGGCTGTTCGAACGGCTGCGGGAGTGGCGGCTGGAGCGGGCCGGCGAGGAGAAGGTGCCGGCGTACGTCGTGTTCACCGACCTCACCCTGCAGGCCGTCGCGGAAGCGCGACCGACGTCGGTCGGGGCGCTCGCGGCGATCAACGGCGTGGGCGCAACCAAGCTCCAGAAGTACGGCGAACAGGTGCTCCGGATCGTCGCGGAGACCTCGGGTCCCGACGCCGGCGAAGAATCTGCCCGACATACCCATTAAATGGTTTGCCGCTTACACCACGGAGGGAGTACGTTACTTCCACACCACAAGGCAGCGCACCATGGCCGTGACACAGCCAGCGCACGAGGAAGCAGAAGGAGGTGCTCATCGATGGAGACCATGACCAATGACCGCCAGCAGGCCGCTTCCGGCATGCCCGCGTCCGGACGTGTCTGGATGAGCACCGTCCCGGCGCTGGGGCTTCCGTCCGGAGCCACTGCTGGCCTCGCGCGTCTCGGCGTCGATGTGACCGCCGTCGTCCAGGGGACGACTCTGTCCGGCCACGGCTACGACAGCAGCATCGTCTTCGCCAAGGGTGCCTTCCCGGGTCATCCAGCCTGGAGTCCGCCGATCTGATGGATCATCAACGATCGGCAGCCTCCAGGCCGCGGAACCCGAAACCCGGGATCCGCGGCCTTTTTGTTTTCCCGCCCACCACAAGCAGGCAAGGAGGTGACAGATGAGTATCAGCGTTCTCGACGCCTACACCGCGACCACCGGTGAGGTCGAGGAGGACCGGCTGCCGTGCCGCCGCGAGGACCCGGAACTGTGGTTCGCCGAGACTCCGCAGGACGTGGAGCTCGCGAAGGCCCTGTGCCAACAGTGCCCGGTCCGCGCCGAGTGCCTCGCCGGAGCGCTGGAGCGTCGCGAGCCATGGGGCGTCTGGGGAGGGGAGCTGTTCCTGCAGGGAACGGTCATCCCCCGCAAGCGCCCGAGGGGTCGGCCCCGCAAGAACGAGGCCGCGGCCTAGCCACGCCGTACCGCCGAACCGATCCCGAGGAGCAACGCGATGAAGCCATCTGGCACCACGACCACGAAGCCACGCCGATGACCACCACAGACACGAACAGGAACCGAACCATGAACCTCATGCACGAAGACCTCGCTCGCGCACAGATGTCCGCGCGCCTGGGAGAGGCGCGCGAGATGCGACGTGGGCACCAGCTCGCGCTCGGCCGGCGGCTGTCGCGTCGCGCCGACCGCGCAGCCAAGGAGGCGCGACTGGCGCTGGCCCGCGTGATCTGATCTGGTCACTCCGGCCTTGTGCCGGGCGGGAAGCTCATCACCCGGGAGCCCCTGGCAGCAGCTCGCTGCCGGGGGCTCCTGGCTAGTCTGGGCCGATGCCGGTGACATGCGACTTCTGCGGCGCCGAGGCCCCCGGGCAGGAACGACCGCTGACCTGGACCACCGCCGTGGAGAACGGCCGCGACAAGGTGTTCTGCGACCGGTGCTCCCGCGAGCACCTGCGGGCGATCGAGTCCAAGCTGGACAGCGACTGGTGGTAGCTATACGTCGCCGGCGAACCCGGGCAGCGCCTCGGTGAGGATCTCCCGGAACGGCGCCTCGGCCCCGAGCTGGCACAGCACCCCGATGCCGCCGACCCAGACCCGGTGGATGAGCAGGTACGACGGGGGGAGGTTGAGCCGCAGCGCGAGCGAGGACCGGCGCGGGTCCTGCACCCGCTGGAACTGCTCGCGCATCCACTCGCGGGAGAACCGGAACCGGTCGTACTTCGCCGGTTCCACGAACGGACTGAGGTAGTCGCGCAGCTCGTCGACGTCGACCCGGATGTTAGGGCGGACGAACCCCTCCTCCCGGAGGCTGTCGAGCACCACGTCGTAGTCGTCGAGCATCGCGATCCGCATCAAGGTGCCGACCGCCCGGGGCAGGCCGTGGTCGGGCAGCCGCGCCACCGCGCCGAAGTCGACCACGCCCAGGCCACCGAGCTCACCGTCCTCGCTGGGCAGCACCCGGAAGTTCCCGGGGTGCGGGTCGGCGTGCAGCATGCCGACCCGGGCCGGCCCGTCGAACAGGAACCGGACGTAGAGCTCGCCATAGTGGTCGCGCTGCTCCTGGGTGCCCTCGGCGATCAGCCGGGCCAGCGACGCCCGGCTGTCCACCCACTCCGACACCAGCACGGTGGGGGTCGCGGCCAGCACCTGCGGCACGTAGATGTGCGGGTCGCCGCCGAACGCATCGGCGAAGGCCTGCTGCGCCTCGGCCTCGAGCTCGTAGTCCAGCTCCTCGGACACCCGCGCCTGCAGCTCGGCGGCCAGCGCCCGCACGTCGATGCCCGGCACCAGAGCGCCCAGCGCCCGGGCGACCCGGCCGATCTGGCGCAAGTCGGAGCGCAGCGCGTCGCCGGCGCCGGGGTACTGCATCTTGACCGCCACCTCGCGGCCGTCGTGCCAGCGTCCCCGGTGCACCTGGCCGATGGAGGCGGAGGCGGCGGGATTGTCGTCGAACTCGACCAGCTTCGTGCGCCAGCCGGTGCCGAGCTCGCGACGCAGCACGCTGTGCACCGTGGTCGCCGACATCGGGGGAGCGGAGTCCTGCAGCCGGGTGAGCTGGTCGCGATACGGCGCGGCGAGGTCCTCCGGCAGCGCAGACTCAAGGATGGACAGCGCCTGGCCGACCTTCATCGCGCCGCCCTTGAGCTCGCCCAGGGTGCGGAACAGCTGTTCGGCGGTGCGCTGCTGCACCTCGGTCATCACCGACTCGGCCGGTGCGCCGCCCAGCCGGCGGCCCATTCCGACCGCGGTGCGTCCCGCGAAGCCGAGGGGCAGCGCGGCCAGCCGCGCCGTCCTCGAGACGGCTCTGCGCGGAAGTTCGCTCATGTCCCCATTGTGTCCGACCGGTGGTGATCGAGGGCTGGTTCCCCCCAGCTGCACCCGCAGGCCGGATGCCGCAGCCACGGCTGGGTCTCGATCGAGGCCAGCTGGCCGTCCAGGCGCAGCGTGGTCGACCAGGTGGTGGGGCGGCGGTCCTCGGCGTACGACGCGACGTCGCGGGCCGCCCAGGCCACCGCCACCGCGGCCAGCAGCCCGTCCACCGGCTCGGGGACGCCGTCGCTGCGGTCGCCGGCGGCCCGCGCGGCGTACTGCACCACCAGCAGCGGCCAGCACGGGTCGGCGTCGGTCAGGTGCGCGTCGACGCAGCGCAGGCATGCGGTGCGCCCCGGCGCCACGAACGGGCCGAGCACCGCCTCGCCCTCGCGCATCCGCACCACCAGGTGCGGCAGGTCAGCGCGCACCGCCTCGTCGACGAGCTCACGGCGGGGCTCGCCGACGCCGACCAGCACCGCGACCCGATCGCCGGGCCGAGGGCCGCTCCCCGGCCGGGCGGGCAGGCCGGCCTCGCCGAGCAGGCCGGCCAGCGTCTCCGCCAGCCGCGGCCCCGGCGGGCCGCCGAAACCGATGACCGTGGTCCGGTGCCGGCGGCGTCGTTCCACGAGCCCGAGCGCGTCCTCCCCGTCGCTGCGCGCCAGCGCGGCGCGGTCGTGACGGCTGGGGGCGCCGGGAGCGGCGACCGCGACCAGCGGGCGCAGCACCTCCTCGTCGACGAGCAGCCCGGCCTCGGCCAGCGCGGCCAGCGTCGCCGGGTCCGGCCGCGCGGTCGCCCCGCCCGGGGTGGTCAGCAGGCGGAGAGTACGGCGGACCGGGTCCTCGTCGCGCAGCAGCACCGCCTGCCGTGGGTCGAGGCCGACCTGGAGACGACGGTCCCGGCGTTCGAGGACGTGGGCGCCGGGACGGAGCATGGGCCGCATGCGGGCAGCATGCCTGAGCAGCGGCCCGGGTGCGACCGGCCGTCCACAGCCGGCCGGGCATGGCACGGCGGCGGTGCCCTGTCGGGCACCGCCGCCGGGAAGACTGGGCTCAGGCCTTGCCGAGGATCCGGTTGAGGTTGGTCCCGCACACCGGGCAGGTCGCCTTGGCCATGCGGGTGCCCTTGTCGTTGACCTTGACCTCGCCAGAGGCTTCCCGCTTCGCCTTGCACTTCACGCAGTAGAACTCGCCGCTCCAGCTCTCCGCCATGACGGCCTCCTTGCTGTCTTCGTTCGTCCGTTGGTCGTCGCGGCGGGAGTCCGTGAAAAGACCCGCCGGGGCCGCCGCCTGTGACGGCCGGTATGCACCCTACGTCAGGTGCGGGCCCGAATCAGGGAGGCGGAGCCGGAGTCACGCTCAGCAATGCCGGATTCCGCCCGGATTGTCCCGATTCGACCGTCTCTCGGCCCGGGCGTGAGGAGGCCCTCGCCGGCGGCCCGCCGCTCGCCTTCCCCTTGCGAGTGCCGCGCCGGCCCGGTCGAGGGCCTCGTCTGGCGCCCACCGTAGGGGGCCGCGCGGCGGCGGTCAACGGACCGCTGTCCACCCCTGTGGACGACCCTGTGCACGCTGCTGTGGACTGTTGGGCAGAGCCTGTGGACCGTCGCCGGGAACCGGTGCACAGCCCTGTGGGGGACACGCCCGGACGGTTGCCGCGGCCCCCGGCTGACCAGCGAGAATGGGCGCGACCCGCTGTGGACGGAGAAAAAACCTCACCCGATGACCGAGACGACCCCCGATCCGGCGACCGCGCTGCGACGCATCGCCTTCCTGCTCGAGCGCGACCGTGCGGAGACCTACCGGGTGCGCGCCTTCCGTGGCGCGGCGGCCACCGTGCTGGCCACCGACCCGGCCGAGCTGGCCGAGCGGGCCCGCAGCGGGCGGCTGCGTGAGCTGCCCGGCATCGGCGCCAAGACCGCCGAGGTGGTCAGCGAAGCGGTGGCCGGCCGGGTCCCGTCGTACCTGGCCCGTCTGGAGGAGCGGGCCGGCACGCCGCTCGCCGAGGGTGGGTCCAAGCTGCGGGCCCGGCTCCGCGGTGACCTGCACAGCCACTCCGACTGGTCCGACGGCGGCTCACCGATCGAGGAGATGGTGGCCACCGCTGTCCAGCTCGGCCACGAGTACCTCGTGCTCTCCGACCACTCGCCGCGGCTGCAGGTCGCCAACGGGCTGTCGGTGGAGCGGCTGACCCGCCAGCTCGCGGTGGTCGACGCGGTCAACGCTCACCTGGACGGCTCGTTCCGGCTGCTCAAGGGCATCGAGGTCGACATCTTGGAGGACGGCGGCCTGGACCAGACCGAGGAGATGCTGGGCCGGCTCGACGTGGTGGTCGCCTCCGTGCACTCCAAGCTGCGGATGGAGCGGGCGGCGATGACGCGGCGGATGCTGGCCGCGGTACGCCTGCCGCGCACCAACGTGCTGGGCCACGTGACCGGCCGGCTGGTCACCGGCGGCCGCGGCACCCGGCCGCCCAGCGAGCTCGACGCCGAGGCGGTGTTCGGCGCCTGCGCCGAGCACGGCGTCGCGGTGGAGATCAACTCCCGCCCGGAGCGCTCCGACCCGCCCGACGACCTGCTCGCGCTGGCGCGCGACAGCGGCTGCCTGTTCTCCATCGACAGCGACGCGCACGCTCCCGGCCAGCTCGACTTCCTCGACTACGGCTGCGCCCGCGCACAGGCCGCCGGGATCGAGCCGGACCGGATCGTCAACACCTGGGACGTGAACCGGCTGCTGAGCTGGGCGAGCAGGTAACGTGCGGCTATGACGACCGTCACTTCCGGCCCCGTGGTGGAGGTGCGCCGCAGCCGGCGCCGCCGTCGTACCGTCGCCGCCTACCGGGAGGACGACAAGGTGGTCGTGATGATCCCGGCCCGGCTGTCGCGGGCCGAGGAGCAGGAGTGGGTGGCCACGATGCTGGAGCGTCTCGAGCGCTCGGAGAAGCGGCGCCGGCCCAGCGACGCGGGCCTCAAGCGGCGCGCGCTCGACCTCAGCGAGCGGTTCCTCGACGGCCGGGCCCGGCCGGCCACGGTGCGCTGGGTGCACAACCAGAACAGCCGCTGGGGATCGTGCACGCCGAGCGACCGGTCGATCCGGCTCTCCCGGCGGCTGCAGGGCATGCCCTCCTGGGTGATCGACTACGTGCTGGTGCACGAGCTGGCGCACCTGCTCGAGCCGGGGCACACCACGACGTTCTGGGCGTGGGTGGACCGCTACCCGAAGGCCGAGCGGGCCAAGGGCTTCCTGGAGGGGGTGGCCGCGGCGTCCCAGCTGGGCATCAAGGCCGACCCGCCGGACTGCTCAGCCGAGGGCGCCGCCGCGATGGCCGCCGACGACCTCACCTAGGCGGGCGCGGGCGAGCCGGACCAGCTCGCGCAGGGACGGCTCGTCGGTGGGCAGCGCGTCGGCCGGCCACCAGCGCACGTCCAGCGACTCCGCGCTGACGGTCTGCACGGCGCCCGGGGAGGCCACCGCGAGGAACCGTACGTCGAGGTGGTGCACCGGCCCGCGCGGGTCGCAGAACCCCACCTCGTGGCAGTCGAGCTGCACCGGCTCGGGGTCCAGGGCCAGCCGGTCGATCCCGGACTCCTCGGTCGCCTCGCGCAGCGCCGCGCCGGCCAGTGTGACGTCCGTGGCCTCGCAGTGCCCGCCGGTCTGGAACCAGGCGCCCGCCTTGGCGTGCAGGGTGAGCAGTACCTGCGCGCCGTCCGCCGACACGACCAGGCTGCTGGCCGTGAGGTGGTCGGGGAAGCAGCCGCGGAGCACCCCGTCGGCGTGGTCCTCCAGGTGGGACACGTAGCGCTGCCTCAGCTGCTCCTGGCCGGGATCGTTGGCGGTCCAGTCACGGAGCACCCGCAGCGCGTCGGCATGCAGCCGCGCGCCGGTGCCGGTCACTCGCCGTCGGGGCCGGGGTCCTTCCGGCCCTCTCCGCCCTTGCCGTCGCCCTCGTCCTCGAGCAGCTCCACCAGGGCGGCGTCGAACTCGGCGTCGGTGAGCGCCTGCGGCTCCTTGACGTGCTCCCGGAAGCCGAGCGGGTCGTCGAGGTCGGCCGACGTCGGCAGCAGGTCGGGGTGCGCCCACACGGCGTCGCGGGCCTGCACACCCTGCCGGGAGCGCAGCGACCCCCAGAGCGTGGAGGCGTCCCGCAGCCGGCGCGGACGCAGCTCCAGACCGACCAGCGCGGCGAAGGTGGACTCCGCCGGCCCGCCGGCGGCCCGGCGGCGGCGGACCGCCTCCTGCAGCTTGGACGCGGCAGGCATCCGGCCCTCGGTCGCCTGGCCGACGACCTCGTCGACCCAGCCCTCGACCAGCGCCAGCGCGGTCTCCAGCCGCTCCAGCGCCGCCTGCTGCGCCGGGGTCTTCTCCGGCTCGAACAGCCCGCCCTCGAGGACCTCCTGCAGGGCGGCCGGGTTCATCGGGTCCACCCCGCTCAGCGAGGACTCGATCCGGGAGATGTCGATGTTGGTGCCGCGGCCGTAGTCCTCCACCGCCGCGAGCAGGTGTGCCCGCAGCCACGGGACGTGCGCGAACAGCCGCTGGTGGGCGGCCTCCCGCAACGCGAGGTAGAGGCGCACGTCGTCCTCGTCGATGTCCAGGCCATCGGCGAAGGCGTGCACGTTGGCCGGCAGCAGGGCCGCCTTGCCCTCCGGGCCGAGCGGCAGGCCGATGTCCGAGGCGGTGAGCACCTCGCGGGCCAGCCCGCCGACCGCCTGGCCGACCTGGCTGCCGAACATCGCCCCGCCGGCCTTGCCGAGCATGCCGATCAGCGGGCCGGCCATCGCCTTGGCCTCCTCGGGGAGCGCGTTGCCCATCGCGGCCACGACGTGTTCGGCGACCGGCTCCACCAGCCGTCGCCAGACCTCGACGGTCTGCTCGACCCACTCCGCGCGGCTCCACGCCGCGGTGGTGCCGACCCCGGAGGAGAAGTCGGTGGCGGAGTCGAGCCAGTGGTCGGCCAGCTGCAGGGCGTCCTCCACGGCGGCGCGGTCGCGGGCGGTGGGGGAGGGGTCCGGCTCCTCCGCGACCACGCGTCGGGCCACGTCCTTGGCCAGGTTCCAGTTCACCGCCCCCTCGTAGGGCGCCATCAGCTGCTGCATCTGCCCCATCAGGGCCGAGAGGTCGGGCATCCCGGACGCCCCGCCGGGCGCGTTGCCGCCGAACGAGGCGAAGAACTGCTCGAACGGCGTGCCCTTGAACGGGTTCTCGTCCGGTCGGTCGCCGGGGTCGTTGCTCATGCCCCCAACGTACCCGTCGCGGCAACCGGGCCGCCGACGCTGCACGGGCGCCTCCGCCGGTGAGCCACTAGGCTCGGAACGTGTCCGGTTCCCAGCCCGCCGCCCCGTCCGTCGTACGCCTCTGCGACATCCGGGACACCCCCCTGGAGGTGGCCGAGGTGCTGGCCGCGCTCGGCGACCCGGGCGCCGGCGGCCTGACGCTGTTCGTCGGCACCGTCCGCGACCATGACGACCACGGCGGGGGGTCCGTGGCGGTCACCGGGCTGGAGTACTCCGCGCATCCCACCGCGCTGCGGCGGCTGGCCCACGTGTGCGACTCCGTCGCCCAGAAGTACGACGTACGCGGCGTCGCCGCGGTCCACCGGGTGGGGGAGCTGGCCATCGGCGACGCCGCCGTCGTGGTGGCCACCACCGCCGAGCACCGCGGGGACGCGTTCGAGGCATCCCGGGCGCTGATCGACGAGCTGAAGGCGACCGTACCGATCTGGAAGCACCAGCGGTTCGCCGACGGCAGCGACGAGTGGGTCGGCACGCCCTGACCGCGCGCCTGCGCCGGACCTGACCGGCGCATCCGTAGCCTTGCAGGATGCACATCCTGCTCTGGCTGGTCCCGCCCGCCGCGGTCACCGTGCTGGCCATGCTCTGGGCCACATGGGCCGGCCGGCCCCGGCCGGAGACCGGTGCGCGGTCGGAGGCCGACCACGAGCGGTTCGCCGCGGCCATCACCCGTCGGCACCCCGCTTCCGGGATGCCGCGGCCGGCGCAGAGCCGCGACCGCAGCACCGGCCTCGCGGTGCGGCCCTCGCGGAACCGCACCGGCGCCGACGCGCGGACCCGCCGCCCGGCGTAGCCGTCCGTTGGTGAGAAGGTTGCCGCGTGATCACCCGATGAGCCGCCGGACCCTGGCCAGCATTGTCGCGTGCGTGCTCCTCGTCGTGCTGTTCGGCGCCGCCGCGTTCCTCCCGGTGCCCTACGTCACGATGAGCCCCGGACCCACCATCAACGTGCTCGGCCAGCACGACGGGCACGAGATCGTCGAGGTGACCGGCCACCAGACCTACCCCACCAAAGGCCAGCTGCGCATGGTCACGGTGTCGGTGACCAGCCCGGACCGGCGGATCAGCCTGGCCGAGGCCATGGAGGCCTGGTTCGACCCGACCCGGGCGGTGCTTCCGCGCGACGTGGTGTACCCGCCGACGCAGTCGGTGCAGCAGGTCGAGCAGCAGAGCAGCGTGGAGATGGTCAACTCCCAGGACACTGCGATCGCGGCGGCGCTCAAGGAGATGGGCTACCACCCCGCGTCGGCCACCGAGGTGCTCGCGGTGACCTCGGGGGCACCGGCGGACGGCAAGCTCGAGGTCCACGACAAGCTGTTGTCGGTCAACGGGGTGCACATCACCGGACCTCGGTCGGTGGCCAACGCGGTGCAGAAGTCTGGCGTCGGCGGGACCGCCACTTTCGTCGTACGACGGGACGGCGCGACGCGCACGGTGAAGGTGACCACCCGGGCCTCCGACAAGGATCCCCAGCATGCCGTCGTGGGCGTGGTGGTCGGGATCGGTTACCGGTTCCCGTTCCAGGTGTCGGTCGACATCAGCAACCAGATCGGCGGGCCCAGCGCCGGCCTGATGTTCTCCCTCGCCATCTACGACACGCTGACCCCGGGAGCGCTGACCGGCGGCGCGGAGGTGGCCGGCACGGGAACCATCGCCGCGGACGGATCCGTTGGTCCTATTGGAGGCATCCAGCAGAAGATCGTGGCCGCCGCGGACGCCGGGGCCAGTCTCTTCTTCGTGCCGCCGGACAACTGCAAGGAGGCGCTGTCGGCAGACGTGAGCAGCAGTGAGATCGAGCTGGTGAAGGCCCCCACGATGAGCAGTGCCGTGCACTCGCTGGAGGCCTACGCGAAGAACCGGCGCGCGCAGCTGCCGCACTGCTCGTGACGACACCGCTACACGGGAGGGGCACCAGCCGATGAGCCAGGACGAGGCCGGGACGGGCCCGGAGGTGGACCCGGTGCTGCGGGCCGCGGTCCGTGAGATCGAGGAGCACGCCGCCGAGGCGGGCTGGGACCAGCCGGCCCTGCTCTACGCGCTGGTACCCACCGCGGACCTGGTGGCCCGCGAGCCGCGGCTGGCCGCTGCCATGGGCCTGGACTCCACCGCTGCAGCCGGCTCCCTGACCCCCGTGGAGCAGGACAAGATGCCCGCGGACCAGGACCTCGAGCAGCTGCTGCGCACCGTGATGTGGCCCGCGGAGGTGTTCGGCTGCGCCGCGGTCGTCGAGCGGGTGGTGCTGCCGTCTCAGGCCGAGCAGACGGTGCCGTCGGAGCCGGAGGCGGCCGAGCGGTTCGCCGCCGGACACCCCGATCGGCAGGAGGTGCGGATCGTGGCGGCCGCCACCCGCGACGGGGCGACGTACTGCGCGCTGCGGCTGCGCTCCCGCGACGACCCCCGGTCCGTCGTGGAAAGCCCCGACTTGGTCCCTGGTCTCCTAGAGTTGTTGCGCAGCACCCTCGAACAGTGAGGACGGGAACTCGCAGGTGAGCGGATTCTTCGAAGGCGACGACCCGCCGGCACGGGCCCGCAGGCCCGGCCTTGCGGCGTCGCGCCGACCGCGGGTGCTGATCGGCACCGCGGTGGTGCTGGTGCTCGCGTTCTTCCTGCTGTCGGTCTTCGACGGGATCTGGACCGACCGGCTGTGGTTCGGCTCGATCGGTTACCCGCAGGTGTTCTCCACGGTGCTGACCACCCGGGTGCTGCTGTTCGTGGTGTTCGGGATCCTGATGGGCGCGTTCGTCGCGCTCAACATCGGGCTGGCCTACCGGTACCGTCCGCTGTTCCGGCCCGCGTCCAGCGAGCAGGCCAGCCTGGACCGGTACCGCAGCGTGATCCTGCCGCTGCGCCGCTGGCTGCTGATCGGGATCGGGGTGCTGGTCGGCATCTTCGCCGGGGCGTCCGGCGCCAGCCAGTGGAGGCAGTTCCTGCTGTGGCGGCACCAGGTGCCGTTCGGGAAGACCGACCCGTTCTTCCACATCGACGTCGGCTTCTTCGTGTTCACGCTGCCGTGGCTGCACTACCTGGTGAACTTCGGGATGGCCGCCACGTTCGTCTCGCTCGTCGCCGCGGCAGTGGTGCACTACCTGTTCGGCGGGATCCGGCTGCAGGTCAAGCGGGACAAGCTCTCCGGTGCCGCACAGGCGCAGATCTCGGCGCTGCTCGGTCTGTTCGTGCTGTTCAAGAGCGTCGACTACTGGTTGGACAGGTTCGACCTGGACACCGCCCACGGCAGCCGGTTCACCGGCATGGGCTACACCGACTACCACGCCGTACTGCCGTCGAAGAACATCTTGACGTTCATCGCGCTGATCTGCGCGGTGCTGTTCTTCGCCAACGTGTTCCGCCGCACCTGGATGCTGCCCACCATCGGACTGGGGCTGCTGGCGCTGTCGGCGATCCTGCTCGGCGCGCTGTGGCCGGGGATCGTGCAGCAGTTCCAAGTCGGTCCCTCCGAGCCCGACAAGGAGGCGCCGTACATCGCCAAGAACATCCAGGCGACGCGGCAGGCGTACGGCGTGGCCGACGCCAAGGTGATCGCGTACAACGCGAAGCTCAAGCTCAGCCCCACGCAGCTGGAGCACGACCCGTCCATCCCGAGCGTGCGGCTGCTCGACCCGCAGCTGGAGAGCACCACGTTCGACCAGCTGCAGCAGGTTCGCGGCTACTACAGCGTGCCGCAGGTGCTCGACGTGGACCGGTACAAGATCAACGGCCGGGAGCGGGACCTGGTGATCGCCACCCGCGAGCTGAACCAGGCCGGCATTCCCGCGGCCCAGCGCAACTGGACCAACCTGCACACCGTGTACACACACGGGTTCGGGACGATCGCGGCGTTCGGCAACCAGCGCAACGTGGACAACCAGCCGGACGTGAACGGCGGCGAGCCGGTGTGGGCCGAGCAGGACATCCCGCCGCAGGGCTTCCTCAGCCGGATGAACCCGGGCGGCTTCCAGCCGCGGATCTACTTCGGCGAGAACAGCCCGTCGTACTCCATCGTCGGCAAGGTGCCCGGTGGGCGCAGCGTCGAGCTGGACATCCCGGAGCAGACCGCGTCCGGGTCCCCGAGGACCAACACCTACACCGGCGCGGCCGGCGTGGCGGTGGGCGGGCTGTTCAACAAGCTGCTCTACGCGGTCAAGTTCGGCGAGCCGAACATCGTGCTGTCCAACCGGGTGAACAGCAACTCGCGGATCCTCTACAACCGAGACCCGCGGCAGCGGCTCGAGCAGGTGGCGCCCTGGCTGACCGTGGACGGGGACCCCTACCCGGCGGTGGTGAACGGACACGTGGACTGGATCCTCGACGGCTACACCACCACCGATCGGTACCCGATGTCGCAGCTGCGGTCCCTGAGCGACATGACCTCGGACTCGCTGAACCCGCGCACGTCGTACGCCACCCTGCCCTCAGACCAGCTCAACTACATTCGCAACTCGGTCAAGGCCGTCGTGGACGCCTACACCGGGAAGGTGACGCTCTACAACTGGGACAACGACCCGATCCTGCAGGCCTGGGCGGCGGCTTTCCCGGGTGTGGTGAAGCCACGCAGTGAGATTCCGCCGGGGCTGCTGGCGCACATGCGCTACCCGGAGGACCTGTTCAAGGTGCAGCGCAACATCCTGGCGCAGTACCACGTCACCAAGCCGCAGCCGTTCTACAACGGCACCGACCTGTGGAAGGTGCCGGAGGACCCGGCGAACAAGGCCGTCAGCCAGCCGCCGTACCGGCTCTCGGTGCGGATGCCCGGCACGGGCCCGGCCCCGGTGTTCTCGCTGACCAGCGTCTACGTGCCCAACAACCGGCAGAACCTGGCGTCGTTCATCGCCGTCGACTCCGAGGCGTCTCAGCCGAGCGGCTCCGGCATCAACCCCGACTACGGCAAGATCCGGATCCTGCGGCTGCCGGGCAACACCCAGATCCAGGGTCCGTCGCAGATCGCGAACACGTTCGCGGCCGACGCGGCCATCCAGCAGAAGCTGCTGCCCTACCGCAACAACTCCAAGGTGCTCTACGGCAATCTGCTCACCCTGCCGGTGGGCGGCGGTCTGCTCTACGTGCAGCCGGTTTACACGTTGCGGGAGACGGGAGCGGGGTCCTACCCGGTGCTGCGCTACGTGCTGGCGTCCTTCGGGCGGGACGCGGGTTACGGCACCACGTTGGGGGCTGCCCTCAACGACGTGCTTGGCACCACGGTGTTCACCGGCGGCCCAACCGGCGGCAACCAGGGACCGGGCGGCACCGGGGTCCCGCCCGGCGCGTCGGAGACGGTCACCTCGCTGCTGCAGCAGGCGCAGGCCAAGTTCACCGAGGCGCAGGCGGCGCTCAAGCGTGGGGACCTGCCGGGGTACGCCGCGGCAGAGGCCCAGGCCCAGAAGCTGGTGGAGCAGGCGCTCAGGGCGGCCAAGGCCGGTTCGTCGAGCGCACCCTCTCCCTCGTCTGCGTCGTCGCCGACCGCCTCCGGCTCGCCGTCCGCATCATCCTCACCCAAGGCCCAGCCCGCCTCGCCCAAGGCCCAGCCCGCCTCGCCCAAGGCGTCGCCGTCGTCCTCGCCGCTGGGCTGACCCGATTTGGCCGCTCGCTCCTTGTCGCGTAGTCTTGTCGGCGCGACGCGGGGTGGAGCAGTTCGGTAGCTCGCTGGGCTCATAACCCAGAGGTCGCAGGTTCAAATCCTGCCCCCGCTACCAATCGAAGGCCCGGACTATCTGGTCCGGGCTTTCGGCGTTTCTAGGCCTCTGACCTGCGGTTTTGCGGTCGCGGCGACGTTCTCGATGGCTTCCATCCCACTGCTCGTCGGTCGGTCTGAGACGCGGCGGGACGCGGACAGCTGGGCAGCGAGTCGAACGAGTGTTCGATGTCTGTGGCATCCTGGTCGGGTGGCCGGAGGGATGCGCGGGAAGTGGGGCGGGCCGACGATGGCCGAGCGCGTCGCCCGCTCGTCGGCCGACCTGGAGGAGTGTCCGGCTCGGCACTGCTGGGTGGTCGACAGCCTGGACGGGGTCAAGCGAGCCGCGCTTTTGCTCGAGTGGCGCCGCGCAGCCCAGAGCACCACTGGCTGGGAGGGCCGAGTCGTCTACCTCGCGAAGCTCCGCCCCGGTGAGGGGTGGACCGTCGTCCAGGAGTGGGTGCCGGCGGTCTGCCTGCTCCGGGAGTGACCCGCGGGTGGGCCTGTCGTGTGGCTAGGGGCGTTAGGCCGGCGGGCTCGATGCGACGATTCGTCGATTTCGGGCTGCGGTGGACAAAGCGCCGGTAGCGTCACGGAGCGAGGGAGGGACCATACGATGAGCCAGGAGGCGTCGGCGCAGCCGGACGAGAAGACGATGCGGCTGCGGTACGCCGGTGCCTGCCGCCGGTGCGGGCAGGCGCTGCCCGCCGGGATGGTCGCCGTCTATGAGCGCGCGGCGA
>DASSKA010000220.1:0-45444 GCA_035690905.1 Nocardioidaceae bacterium
CCCTGCTCGGCAGCCGGCTCGAGCAGCTCATCGCCGGCGTCCTCATCGATGCCCTGGACGTCGAGCAGGGGGTGGGCCGGGCCTGGCTGGCCCGGTGACCCCCGTCGTACTTGCTCAGTCCATGTGCGGGTAGCGGTAGTCGGTCGCCGGGACGAACGTCTCCTTGATCGAGCGGGGGGAGGTCCACCGCATCAGGTTCGCCACCGAGCCCGCCTTGTCGTTGGTGCCCGAGGCGCGTGACCCGCCGAACGGCTGCTGGCCGACCACCGCTCCGGTGGGCTTGTCGTTGACGTAGAAGTTGCCGGCGGCGAAGCGCAGCGTCTCCTGGGTCCACGCGACCGCGGCGCGGTCCTGGGCGATCACCGAGCCGGTCAGGGCGTACGGCGCGGCGGACTCCATCTGGGTGACCACGTTCTCGTAGTCGCGGTCGTCGAAGACGTGCACGGTCAGGATCGGCCCGAAGTACTCGGTGTCGAACATCTGATCCGTCGGGTCGCCGCCCTCGACCACGGTGGGCCGCACGAAGTAGCCCACCGAGTCATCGACCCGGCCGCCGGCGAGCACGTCGAGGTTCCGGGAGCGCTTGGCCCGGGTGATCGCCTTCTTGTGCTTGGCGAAGGCCCGCTCGTCGATGACCGCGCCCATGAAGTTGGACAGGTCGGTGACGTCACCCATGGCCAGAGAGTCCACCTCGGCGAGGAAGTCGTCGCGCATCCGGCGCCAGACGCTGCGTGAGACGTAGGCCCGCGAGGCGGCCGAGCACTTCTGGCCCTGGTACTCGAAGGCGCCGCGCAGCAGCGCGACCCGCAGCACCTCGGGGTCGGCCGACTTGTGCGCCACCACGAAGTCCTTGCCCCCGGTCTCCCCGACGATCCGCGGATAGGAGCGGTACTTGGAGATGTTGGCGCCGACCGTGGACCAGAGGTGCTGGAAGGTCGCCGTGGAGCCGGTGAAGTGGATGCCGGCCAGGTCCGGGTGGGCCAGAGCGACGTCGGACACCTCGAGTCCGTCGCCGGGGAGCAGGTTGATCACGCCCGGAGGCATCCCGGCCTCCTCGAGCAGCTCCATGGTCACGTGCGCAGCGAGCTGCTGGGTCGGTGACGGCTTCCAGATCACCGTGTTGCCCATCAGGGCCGGCGCCGTCGGCAGGTTGCCGGAGATCGCGGTGAAGTTGAACGGGGTGATCGCGTAGACGAAGCCCTCCAGGGGGCGGTGGTCGGTGCGGTTCCACACCCCGCGGGAGTTCGCGATCGGCTGCTCGGCGACCAGCTGCTTGGCGAAGTGCACGTTGAACCGCCAGAAGTCGATCAGCTCGCACGCAGAGTCGATCTCAGCCTGCCAGGCGGTCTTGGACTGCCCCAGCATCGTGGCGGCATTCAGCCGCTGCCGCCAGGGGCCGGCCAGCAGGTCGGCTGCCTTGAGCAGGATCGCCGCCCGGTCGTCCAAGGACAGCGCCCGCCACGCCGGCGTGGCCTGACGTGCCGCGTCGATGGCTGCCCGCGCGTCGGCCTTGGTGGAGTTCTTCAGCACCCCGAGGACGTGCTGGTGGTCGTGCGGCTGGACGACGGGGATCTCCGCACCGCCACCCATCTTCTTCCGACCGCCGATGGTGGCGGTCAGGTCGACCTGCTTGCTCTCGAGGTTCTTCAGCTCCACCTCGAGGGCGGCCCGCTCCGGGCTGCCCGGGGCGTAGGAGAGGTTCGGCTCGTTGAGCGGAGCCGGTGCACTGGTGATCGCGTCCATGGCACCGATCGTCCCAGACGCCCGGGGTTACCCCCAAGTCAGGCCTGGCGCCACCTCGGCGCCCTGCGACGAGCGGTGCCGACGGTGTCGAGCAGCTCCTCCAGGGACTCCTCGACACACTGCCCGAGGACATCGACGTCGGGGACGGCATCACGATCCGCCGTGATGCCGAAGTACACCCCCGCGTCGTACGACGTGACGCCGACGGCAAGGGCGTGACCGGGAAGCAGCGGCTGCACCGGGTAGCTCTCCAGCATGCGCGCGCCGACGGCGTACAAGGGCAACTGCGCACCGGGCACGTTGGTGACCAGGAGCTGGAAGCCGCGGCGGAGCTGCTGGCCGGCGACGCGGGAGCCGAGCAGGTGGAAGGTGGAGGCGGCGAAGCCGGCGACGTCGGCGATCCGGTCCGCGGCCACCGCGCGGCCGGTCTCCCGGTGCGCCTTGAGCGCGTAGGAGACCTGGTGCAGCCGGACGACCGGGCTCGATTCGCCGACGGGCAGGTTGAGCAGCTGGCCGGTGACCTGGCTGCCGAGCGAGGTGGGCTCCAGGTCGGTGTCGATGACGCTCAGCGGCACCATCGCCCGCAGGCTACGGCCGCTGTGCACCGGCTCGGCGCGGGTCATCAGCCAGGCCCGCATCGCCCCGGTGAGGGTGGCGAGGACGACGTCGTTGACCGTGCCGCCGTGCGCCGTGCGGATCGCCCGGTAGTCGTCGAGCCGGGTTGCCACGGTCACGAACCGGCGCTGCTGGGACAGGGTGGCCAGGAACGGGGACTCCGGCACCGGCCGCGCCGCCGGCCCGCCCCCCGGCCGGGCCACCGCCCGGAGCAGCCCCTCGGCGTTGGACCTGACCGAGCCCACCGCGACCCGGGGGTCGCGTACCGAGGCGCCGAGCGCGTCCAGGAGGAGCGCGGAGGGGCTGGGGGTACGACGCGGGCGCCACTCCTCGTGCACGGTGGCCCGGGCCATCGGCTCCTCGTCGAGCAGCACCTGGGCGAGGTCGACGGTGACCACCCCGTCGACGAGGACCTGGTGCGACTTGGACAGCAGGGCGAAGCGGCCACCCTCGAGGCCCTCGACGAGGTAGAGCTCCCACAGTGGCCGGGTCGGGTCCAGACGACGGGACATGATCCGCGCCACCAGCTCGTGGAGCTGGGCCATCGAGCCCGGCCGGGGCAGGGCAGACCGCCGTACGTGGTAGCTGAGGTCGAAGTCGTCGTCGTCGACCCACACCGGGTTGGCCAGCCGGCCGGGGACGGTCTGGATCCGCTGGCGGTATCGCGGCACGAACGCCAGCCGGTCCGCGACCAGAGCGCGCAGCTGCTCGTGGTCGAAGCCGGCCTCTGCCGGCTCGAAGACGCCGAGCGTGGCGTTGTGCCGCGGTGCGGTGGCCGGCTCGGCCAGGAAGGCAAGCTCGGTGCGGCTGAGTCGGTCGACCATCGGCGCCCTTCTCCTACGACGGCGGTTCTTGTCCCCAGTCTGCCCTCACCGGCTCCGTCGACGCCCCTGCCTCCGCCCGAGGAGCGCACGCCGGGCCCTGCCTTCGACGCCGAGCAACCCGTCCACGAGCCCTGCGAGCCCTCTGCGCAGCGAGGAGTCCCCGCACTCGGACAGGCTGCGGCCGGCGACCAGGGCACGGTCCACCGCCGCTCGGTCGTCGGGGAGCAGGTGGACACCGGCGGTGCTGGTCGCGAAGTCCCCGAGCAGGGATCGGACGTCGGCCTCCTTCCAGCGCAGCGATGCCCGGGTCCGGTTCACCACGACCCGGACGGTCGCGCCCAGCCCGAGGCCGCGCAGCTCGACCAGGCCACGGGCCAGCCGGGACAGCCCGACCGGGTCGGCGGCCCCGACGACCACGATCTCCTCGGCGGCTTCCAAGGCCGTGAACGTCATCTCGTTGCGCTGCACCGGCGTCTCGACGGCGGACGAGTCGGCCTCGAGGCTGAAGCCGGTGTCGAGCACGAGGTGGTCGTCCACGGTGGCGGCCACCGCGAGCAGGGCGGCAAAGGCCGGGGCGCGCACCTCGCTCCAGCGGTCCGCGCGGGGCAGCCCGGTCAGCAGCCGAAGGCCGGGGCCGACCTGCCGGGCCAGGCCGACGAGCCGAGCCTGGTCGAGGTGTCCGGCGTTGGCCATCCGTGCCGCGGCGAGCAGGCCGGAGACCTCGTCGAGGACGCCGAGATGCTGTGCGACCGTTCCGCCGTACGGGTCGGCGTCGACCAGGAACGCCCGGTTGCCGCGACGAGCCAGCTCGGCCGCGACGCCGACGGCGACCGTCGTACGCCCGGGAGCCCCTGCCGGCCCCCACACCGCGACGACCGTCCCCGCACGGGACCCGCCAGGATCCGCCGTTGTCGCCACGTCGACCGGTGCGGGAGTGGAGGCAGCCACGTCCCTGCCCGCCGAGCGCAGGACGTCGACCAGACCGCCCAGGTCGGTGTCCGTGACCAGCCCGCCGACGCCCAGCCGGTCCGCGCGGGCCGTGACACCGTGGGCGAGCTGCTCCATCCCGGCCACCATCACCACACCGACACCTGCGTTGCGCAGCCCGGCGACGCTCTCTGCGTCCAGACCGGGCAGGTCCGCGGAGACCAGCGCCGCACGTGCCTGGCCCGTCGACGCGCTCACGAGGAGGTCGCTCAGGTCGACGCAGCGCTTGAGGAGCAGCACCGCCGGCTCGGCGGCCCTGAGCCGCTCCAGGGCCGTGGCCTCCCACGCCGCTCCGGACGCGGCCACGAGCACCGGCAGCGCGCCGCTCACCGACCGTCCTGCTTGACGAGCACCACGGTGCCGGTCGCTGCCCGCGAGAGCGCGGAGGGGAGCGCGGCCTCCTTCGCCGGTGGAACCGCCACCACCACCTGGCGGTTGGAGGCCGGGCCGAGCGAGCTTCCGGTCGCTGGGACAGCCACCACGGTGACGTCGTCGAAGACCCGGACGGCGCGCCGCGGGCCGGTGTCGGTCGCCGAGGCGGCCGAGGCATCCGGAGCGACCCACACGTCGACGACGGAGCCCAGGCGCACCGAGGCGGGGACCGCGTCGGCGGCCACCGAGAGGGGAACCTCGAGGACGTGGTGCGCAGCGGCGCTGCCGAGCGCCGCGCGCGGCAGCAGCTCTCCGGCGCCGAGGTCCCGCGTGACCACCGACGCTGCCGGCACGGCGGCTGCAGACACGTACCGGTCCGCGTCGGCAGCGTCGAAGAACCGCACATGTCGCAGCACCAGGTCGTCCGCGCCGACCCTCGAGCCCTTGGCCAGGTCGTGGCGGAGAGCCCACACGGGCACCGAGTCGTCGGCGTGGGCGAGCAGGCGGGCGCCGAGCAGCACCGACCCAGCGACCAGCACGATCCCGATGATCAGGCGAGGGTCCCGCCAGAGGGCGCGGTCGTGGCGCCGGGCCACCGGGGACGTCTCCGGAACACCGGTACGAGTCGTCGCGCTCACGCCCGCCATCATGGTGGGTCCGAGGGGCCACAGCTGGATTGTCCACAGGCAAACGCAGGCAAAGAGTCGCGAACGGCCGCACCTGCTGGCAGAGTTGTCCCCATGGCAGGCATGGACACGCCGCGGTTTCTCCAGCTCTCCGACGTCGCGGAGATCCTGAACACCTCGACCGCGCAGGTGTACGCGCTGGTGCGGCGCGGCGACCTGCCGGCCATCAAGCTCGGCGGACGCGGCCAGTGGCGGGTGGAGAACAGCGAGCTGGAGGCCTACATCGCGCGCCTGTACGACGAGACGAGGTCGTTCGTGAACGAGCACCCGTACGTCGACACGCCGGCTGACAGCGAGGGCTCCGGCCGGCGCTGATCAGGGCGGCCGGCCCGGCTCGTCACACGGAGACGTCGCGCTCGTGGAACAAAGGAGCGCTGTGGTCACTATGTGGCACCAGCGCTCCTACGTCGACCCGGACGGCGCAGCCTCGAGGCAGCTCGTGTGACCCGTTGTCGTCACGATCCCGCGGGCGACTGGGGTAGGAGGGCGGGGGGCTAGCTGCTCCGGAAGGCAGCCACCCAACGCAAGGACACGAGCTCCGCGCGGGGCTCGGACTCACCGGGCTCTGAATGCCTGACCAGCTCGACGAAGTCGGCACCCACCCGCCCGATCACGCCGGAGCAGCTGCTGCCGTCGAGGTGGTGCACCAAGACGCCGGCCCGTGAGCGCGCCAGCCCGCGCAGCACCGACCCGATGCCCAGCCGCGCCGTGACCGGTCGGGCCGCCTCGCTGACCGCGAGCTCGGACGCCCCGTGCACGGTGCGCAGAGCGGCGATCCGCACGATCCAGTCGAAGGCAGGCCCCTCGCTCACGCCTCCGCGCGCACCTCGGACACCGAGCCACTCGGGCCCGACGCGGCGTACCTGCCCCTCGATCCGGCCCACGCCGACCACCCCGAGCCGCACGTGCAGACCCATCGAGGCGTGCAGCCGGGCGGCCAGTCCGACCGCGGCGTACTCCCCCTGCGCCCGGTCGGCGACCTCCGCGTCCCGTTCGGCGAGCTGGAGCGCCTCGGCCTGCTGCTCGAGGTCCTCGAACAGCGTGGCCATGGGCTCCTCGAAGGGGCCCTCGGACGAGCCCGTGGGGGACCCCGTGAAGGACATGGCAGGACGCTCCCCCCTTGTCCCCAGCACTGTCAACACCTGGGGACAAACAGTTGCAGACACGGCAGAACAGGAGCTAGAAAGGGCAAACACACGCAAACGAAGGCTTTGGGGTCGACATGACGAGGTTGCGACTGCTCGTCGCCGTGCGAGCGCTCGTGCTGGTGGGGGTGGCCGGTGCGCTCGGTGCGGGCGTCCGCGAGCTGGCCTGTCCCCCGCTCGTCGCCGTGCTGGCACCCCCGCACGACGTGGCCTTCGCTGACCTGCTGGAGGCGCTGTGTGCGGCGCTGCTGGTGGCCGGCTGGTTGTGGCTCCAGGTCGCCGCAGTCTCACTGGCCGTGGCGGCGGGTGCCCGCTTCATCCGTCGCCCCGGGCTGGCGGAGCTTGCCGACCGAGTGGCGGGCCGGACCACGCCCGCTGCGCTGCGCCGGCTGGTGATCGCGGGATGCGGTGTGGCGCTCAGCGCCGGTGCCGTCGTGCTGCCCGCCTCGGCGATGACCCGGGCCGCTCCGCACGCGAGGCCGGGGCCGATCGCCCGGCTCGAGGCGCCGGACCTGGCGGGCCTGCCGTTGCCGGACCGGACGACGCGCTCACCCCTGTCCGGCCGCGTGGCCGGTCTGCCGCAGCGCTGGCTGACCGTGCACCCCGGTGACTCACTGTGGGCGATCGCCCGCCGGCTGCTGCGCCCCGGCGCAGACGACCAGGAGGTCGCCGGCGCCTGCCTCCGGCTCGCCTCAGCGAACCGTGCGGCGATCGGCGCTGATCCGGACCTGATCCTCCCCGGGACCCGGCTCCGGGTTCCCGACCACCTCTACCGAAGGGAATCCACGTGAGTCCGACCACATCTCCGAGGCCCCCGCTGGCCCGGCTGGCCACCGTCACCCACCTGTCGGACGCGGGTCCGGGCTCGATGGACCCGGTGCCCGTCGCCGCCGTCCAGGGAACACTGGCCCTCGACCTGCGCAGCTGCCCGGCACCGCCGGAACCGCCGGAGCTGTGGCTCGCCTCCGGCGAGAGCGCCGCGAACCCTGCAGAGGACCGGGCAGAAGGCCGGACAGACGACCGGGCTGACGACCGCGCAGTGCAGGCGTGGTCCGCCAAGTTCGCCCAGGCAGTGCTCGAGGTGCTCGGCGGCGACCGGCCGCTGTCGCAGCTGTTGCGCTGGACCGACATCCGCGTCTACCAGGACCTGACCCGCAGGGTGCAGATCCTCAGCCGCCGGGCGCCGGCCACGCAGCGGCTGCGCACCATCCGTCCGCAGGTGTGCAGCGTGCGCGTCTTCCGGCCGAACCCGCTCGCAGCGGAGGTCAGCGTGCACGTGCGGCACGGGCAGCGGTCACGAGCCCTCGCCGCCCGCCTGGAGCTCACCGGAGGCCGGTGGCAGTGCACCGCCCTCCAGTTCGGATGAGCCTCAGCCGTTGACGCGGGTGGTCATGCCGGTGGGCCCGCCGGGCGCGCCGTGGCACTTCTTGTACTTCTTGCCCGACCCACACGGGCACAGCGCGTTGCGGCTGACGTGCTCGAAAGCGTCATCCGCCCCCTCCGGGCGGCCGTTCCCTCCGGTGACCTCCGCGGCTCCCGTCTCGGTGGGCGCGGAGTAGGACAGCTGCTGAGGCGTCTTCGGCGCCTCGAGGCCCTTGGCCAGGATCTGCGGGTGCTCGTGCGAGGCAGCCGCTGCCTGCGCCAGCGCCGGGCCGACCTCGACGTCCTCCACCGGCCGCTCGGCCTCTGCCTCCTCGTCGACCTGGACCTCGAGATTGAACAGGAACCCGACGGACTCCTCCTTGATGGCGTCCATCATCGCCGAGAACATGTCGAAGCCCTCGCGCTGGTACTCCACCAGGGGGTCCCGCTGCGAGTAGGCACGCAGCCCGATGCCTTCGCGCAGGTAGTCCATCTCGTACAGGTGCTCGCGCCACTTCCGGTCGAGCACGGACAGCACGACCCGGCGCTCCAGCTCGCGCATCACCTCGTCGCCGAAGTCGGCCTCGCGGCGGTCGTACGCCGCCTGCGCGTCTGCCTGGATCACCTCGACGAGCTCCTCGCGGGTCAGCCCCTCCCGGCCGCCGGCCTCGTCCTCCAGCGTGGTCATCGACACCGACACCGGGTACAGCGTCTTCAGCGCCGTCCACAGCGCGTCGAGGTCCCATTCCTCGGGGAAGCCCTGGGTGGCCGCGGTGACGTAGCCGTTCACCACGTCGTCGATCATGGTCCGCACCTGCTCGTGCAGATCGGCTCCTTCGAGCACGGCGCGACGCTCGGCGTAGATCACCTCGCGCTGCCGGTTCATGACGTCGTCGTACTTCAAGACGTTCTTCCGCGAGTCGAAGTTCTGCGCCTCGACCTGCGCCTGTGCCGACGCGATCGCGCCGGTGACCCGCTTGTTCTCGATCGGGATGTCGTCGGGCACCTTCAGCGTGGTGAGCACCCAGTCCACCCAGTCGGACTTGAACAGCCGCATCAGGTCGTCCTGCAGGGACAGGTAGAACCGGGACTCGCCGGGGTCGCCCTGGCGTCCGGAACGACCACGCAGCTGGTTGTCGATGCGCCGGGACTCGTGCCGCTCGGTGCCGACCACGTAGAGGCCGCCGGCCTCCTTGACCGAGTCGTGCTCGGCCGCCACCTGCTTCTTGATCTGCTCGACCATCGCCGGCCAGGCGGCTTCGTACTCCTCGATGGTCTCCACCGGGTCGAGGCCCTGCTTGCGCAGCTCCTGGTCCGCGAGGAACTCCACCGAGCCGCCGAGCATGATGTCGGTGCCGCGGCCGGCCATGTTGGTGGCCACGGTGACGGAGCCGCGGTGCCCCGCCTGCGCCACGATCTTCGCCTCGTCGGCGTGGTACTTCGCGTTCAGCACGGTGTGCGGGATGCCCCGTCGCTTCAGCAGGCCCGAGAGGTGCTCGGACTTCTCCACCGACGTGGTGCCCACCAGCACCGGCTGCCCCTTCTCGACCCGGCCGGCGATGTCCTCGACCACCGCGTGGAACTTCGCCTCCTCGGTGCGGAACACCAGGTCCGGCTGGTCGATGCGCGCCAGCGGCTTGTTCGTGGGGATCGGCACCACGCCGAGCTTGTAGATCTTGTCGAACTCGGCGGCCTCGGTCATCGCCGTGCCGGTCATCCCCGAGAGCTTCTCGTAGAGCCGGAAGTAGTTCTGGAGGGTGACCGTGGCGAGGGTCTGGTACTCCTCCTTGATCTCCACGCCCTCCTTGGCCTCGATCGCCTGGTGCAGACCCTCGTTGTAACGCCGTCCGGGGAGCATCCGGCCGGTGTGCTCGTCGACGATCAGGACCTCGCCGTCCAGCACGACGTACTCCTTGTCGCGCCGGAACAGCTCCTTGGCCTTGATGGAGTTGTTGAGGAAGGAGATCAGCGGGGTGTTGACCGAGTCGTAGAGGTTCTCGATGCCGAGGTAGTCCTCGACGCGGGTGATGCCCGGCTCGAGGATGGAGATGGTCCGCTTCTTCTCGTCGACCTCGTAGTCGACGTCGTTGCGCAGCGTGGACGCCACCTTGGCGAACTCTCCGTACCAACGAACCTCGTCCTGCGTGGGGCCGGAGATGATCAGCGGGGTGCGCGCCTCGTCGATGAGGATGGAGTCGACCTCGTCGACGATCGAGAAGTGGTGGCCGCGCTGGACGCACTCCTCGATGGAGCTGGCCATGTTGTCTCGCAGGTAGTCGAAGCCGAACTCGTTGTTGGTGCCGTAGGTGATGTCCGCGGCGTAGGCGACCCGGCGCTCGTCCGGCCGCATCTCGGGAACGATCACGCCGACGGAGAGGCCGAGGAAGTGGTGCACCCGGCCCATCCACTCGGACTGGTACTTCGCGAGGTAGTCGTTGACGGTGACGATGTGCACGCCTCTGCCGGTCAGCGCGTTCAGGTACGCCGGGAGGGTGGACACCAGCGTCTTGCCCTCACCGGTCTTCATCTCGGCGATGTTGCCCAGGTGCAGCGCGGCCCCGCCCATGATCTGGACGTCGAAGTGCCGCTGGCCGAGGATCCGCTTGGCCGCCTCACGGACGGTCGCGAACGCCTCCGGCATCAGGTCGTCGAGAGACTCCCCGTCGGCGAGGCGCTTCTTGAACTGCTCGGTCTGCGACCGGAGCTCTTCGTCGGACATCGCGACGAAGTCCTCCTCGATCGCGTTCACGGCGCGCGCCACCGACTCCAGCCGTCGGAGGATCTTCCCCTCGCCCAGGCGAAGGATCTTGTCGAGGATGGCAGGCACGAGTGTGAGCTCCTGTTGTCGTGTGTTTCGGTACGCCGGTCGGACCCGACGGTCGGCCGGATCCTGACCGGTGCCGCTGCCATGGTACCCAGCGAGTCGCAGGCTCGTGGGGCTCCGGCCTTCCAGCCCGCGTGGACAGCGTTCAGCCCCGGGGCACGGCGGCGGCCAGTCGGCCCGCCAGGTCCCCGCGCGGCTCCACCGCCACGTCGCACAGGCCCAGCCAGCCGGCGAGCCACACCAGCTCCTCGGCAAGCTCCCCCGCGGTCGCCTGAGGCGCGTGCGGCTCCGCGAAGGCCCCCTTGACCTGCAGGACTCCGTTCTGCCGGTCGGCCTTCAGGTCCACCCGGGCCACCAGCCGGTCTCCGAGCAGGAACGGCAGGACGTAGTAGCCGTGCACCCGCTTGGGCTCCGGCACGTAGATCTCGATCCGGTAGTGGAAGTCGAACAGCCGCTCGGTGCGGTCCCGCTCCCAGACCAGGGGGTCGAACGGGCTCAGCAGGGCTCGCGCGTGCACCAGCCGCGGGACCCTGGCGTCCCGGTGCAGATACGCCGGTCGTCGCCAGCCCTCGACCTCGACGGGGACCAGCTCGCCGGACTCCACCAGGCCGGCGAGCGCAGGCTTCACCAGAGGCAGCAGCGCTCGGTCGTGCTGGAGACGGAAGTAGTCGCGTAGGTCATGCTCGGTGCCGACGCCGTGGGCGACCGCGGCGCGGCGCAGCAGCTCGCTCGCGACCTCCTCGAGAGTCGCCTCTGGCGCTTGCAGGTGCTCGTCGGGGACCACCCGCTCGGGGAGGTCGTAGAGCCGTTCGAACTGCTGGTTCCGCCCGGCGACCGCCAGCCGGCCGGCGGCGAAGAGGTACTCCAGTACCTTCTTCGTCTCCGACCAGTTCCAGCCCCAGTGCACCTTCTCGCGTGGCAGCCCGTCGTCGAGGTCGCGCGACGTGGACGCGCCGCGGTCCCGCACCTCGGCCAGCAGCGAGTCGACCAGCTCGGGACGGTGCCGCACCGCCGACCACTCGTGCCCGCGGGCCTCGTAGCCGCGCATCCGGTGCCGCATGTACGGCCACAGCTCCACCGGCATGAACGCCGCGGCGTGCGCCCAGTACTCCACGATTGTTCGAGGGCGCCGCGCAGTTCCTCTCGCCGCCCGGTGCAGCAGGTCCACGTCGTAGGGACCCATTCGGGAGAACAGCGGCATGTAGTGCGCACGCTGGAGGACGTTGACGGAGTCGATCTGGAGCACGGCGGTGCGACGCAGCGTCCGGCTGAACGTGCGCATCGTCGGGACCGCGTGACGCGGGTCGCGGAAGCCCTGCGCGACGAGCGCGATCCGGCGGGCCTGGGCGAGCGACAGCGACTGCACGGCCGTCATTGTGCCAAGACGCACCGACAGTCGCGGTGCGGCCAGATCACGGGATGTCGAGGAGCTTCTCGCGCACGGCGTACATCACGGCCTCCATGCGCGAGTGCAGCTGCAGCTTCTCCAAGATGTTCCGCACGTGGTTCTTGACGGTGTTCTCGCTGATGAACAGCCGCTTGGCGATCTCCCGGTTGTTCAGGCCCTGGGCCACCAGCTTGAGCACCTCGAGCTCTCGGTCGGTCAGCCGCGGGCTGGGCACCTGCTGCCGGTCCGATCGCGACATCTGCTTGAACTCGTCGAGCAGCTTGATCGCCATCGAGGGGCTGATCAGGGACTGCCCGTCCGCCACGACTCGGATCGCCTGGGCCACCTCGTCGATCGAGGAGTCCTTGAGGAGGTACCCGGACGCGCCGTTCTTCACCGCGTCGTACAGGTCGGCCTCCTCGTCGCTGACCGTGAGCATGATGATGCGCGCGGTCGGCGCGGCCTCCTTGATGGACAGGCAGGCCTCGATGCCGGATCGCTTCGGCATCCGCACGTCCATCAAGATCACGTCCGGGACGGTGGTCGCCGCGAGCTCGGTGGCGGCGACGCCGTCACCGGCCTCGCCCACCACGTCGATGTCCTCCTCGACGGCGAGGAGCATGGTCAGGCCACGGCGGAACAGCTCCTGGTCGTCGACGACGACGACCCTGATGGGCTCTCCACCGGTCTTCGCGCGCTGCTGCTGAGGGACTGCCACGAGAGCATCATGTCATGGGCTCCCGCGGAAGCGGTCAACAATCTGAGCAGACGAGGTTCGTCTGCGATCAGCGCACGTCCAGGGTGATCAGCCCGTAGTCGTACCCGCGCCTCCGGTACACCACCGCGGGTCGCTCGCTCTCCTTGTCGACGAACAGGAAGAAGTCGTGGCCCACCAGCTCCATCTCGTAGAGCGCCTGGTCCAGCGACATCGGCGCCGCCTGGTGCGTCTTCTCCCGCACCACGAGCGGTCCGTCGCCCATCACCGTGATCGGACCGACGCGCCGCTCGGAGTCCGGGACGTGGGTCCCGTCCACCCCGTCGAGCGAGGCGGCGGGGGCGGGCACGGAGCCCGGGACCCCGGCCAGCGCCTGCCCGACGGACACCGGGGTACGCCGCCCGCGGTGCACCCGGCGCCGGTCGGCCGCCTTGCGCATCTGGCCGGCCATCTTGTCCACTGCGAGGTCGAGTGCGGTCATCTTGTCGCCGGCCGCCGCCTCCGCGCGCACCACCGGGCCCTTGGAGAACGCGGTGAGCTGGACGCGGACCGCGTGGTCGTGCAGCCGCGGGTTGCGCTCGGTGTCCACCTCTACCTCGACGCGGACCACCTTGTGGTCGTGCTTCTCCAGTCGTGACAGCTTCTCTTCCACGTGCTCTCGGAACCGGTCCGACACTTCGCAGTGGCGAGACTTGACCACGACGTCCACGACAACCTCCTGGAGATCTGGGTGCAAGGGTGATGGAGGTCCGCCCGGCCGACCTGGTCTTCGACCCCACAACCGCCTGCTGAGGTGCTCGCGGCTCGTCTGCCCCTCGGGGCGCCACTACTGACCTTCTCCCCCGGGCCCGCCGCGTCTGGCGACAGGTGGGAGGCAGGACTTACCTCTAAGCCGCACCGTGATCGACGTCCGGGGAACCCCCGGACCGTCTTACGTGGACCGTTTCGCCTGCGACTGGCATCGGCTTGCCGACGGGGCCCAAACCACTCCTGGGACCTGCCGGCGCAACCACGGACCCGGACGGACTCCATGACCACGACGCTAGTCGGCCGGTGGCGATTTGGGTAGCGATGCGCCCGAATAGTCCGCTTCCCGGAACCGCCCGTCGAGAGAGGACCGGACCGGCAGCCGCTTGCGGGTCGCGGCCACGGTCGCCACGCCCAGCACCCGGACACCCGCGGCCTCCAGGGCGCGCTGCGCCTCTCGGGCCGTCGACCCGGTCGTCAGCACGTCGTCGACCACGACCACCGCCCGGCCCGCGTCCCGGAGCCTCCGCGCGGCGCCGGCGCGGCAGCGCATGGCACCGGAGAGGTTGGCCGCCCGAGCCCCCGCGGGCAGGCCCGCCTGGTCCGCGGTCACCGCACCGACCACGAGCAGCCGGCCGACCCGCACGCCGATCCCCCCACGACGCAGCAGGGCCGCGGCGCACCTGCTCATCCGGAGCATGGGGTCGTGGCCGCGCCGGCGGACCACGGCCGGGCGGGACGGCACCGGGGCCAGCAACCAGCCGGCCTCCGGGCCGGTGGCTGCCTGCTGCGCGAGCAGGTCGCGGACCACGTGGGCCAGCACCTCGCCCAGCGGTCGGGCGAGCGCGAACTGCGCGTGCTCCTTGTGGGCGTTGACCAGCACCTTGAGCAGCCCGTCGTACTCCCCGCCCGCGAGCGGCGGCGCGAGACCCGGGGGGCACGGGGTGGGCCACGCGGCGTGCCCGCTGCGCGGCAGTGCGCTCCAGCAGCGCGGGCACAGCAGCCGTCCTGGCCGGCCGCAGCCCGCGCACGAGGAGCCGAGGACGAGGTCGAGCAGCGCGTCGTGCACGCACCCCAGGATGCGGCCGGCCGGTCGGCGGGGCCACCCCGCCGGGACGGGCTGTGGACAGCCTCAACCCACGAACGTGGGTGAGAGCAGACCCGGGCGGATGCCCGCGTCGGTCCAGCGTCCGCTGGACCCGAGGGCGTACAGCCGCCGGGACGGCGTCTGGAGGTAGACCGGAGCGCCGGGCGCCGGGGCGGTGACCACGCGCACCGCCTTGCCGCGAAACAGCTCCGCGCCCGTCGGGGAGTCGACGAAGCCAGAGGAGCCGTCGACCCGGGACAGGTACACCCGGCACAGCCCCTTGTCCGGTGAGGCGAGCACCGCCACCGTCGTCGGTGAGAACCAGGCGACGTCCAGGATGTCGCGGACCGGCGCGGACGCGACCGGGATCGGCCGTGCCGCCGTCAGCGAGGTGACCTGGCCGGACGGTGAACGCATCACCCGGGCCATCACCATCCGGTCGGTCCGCCGGCCATGACCGGCGAGCACCGCGACCAGCCGGGTGCCGTCGCGGGAGACCGAGAACGCGGTCACGTCGCGACCGCTGATCCCCGGCGCCTGCACCACCGTCGGGGTGTCGCCGCGCAGCACGGTCAGTACCGCACCCCCGGCCGTGCGGTCGAGCAGCCACAGCTGCCCGTAGAGGTCCCAGGCCGGCTTCAGCAGGTCGTGGCCTCCCGTGTACGCCGGCTGCTCGGTCCCCGCGGTCGGCTTGGCCGGCTGCTGCGGTCGGGACAGCAGCACCGTGCTGCCGTCCTGACTGACCGCGGCCAGTCGCTGGGCGGCCAGGTCCAGGGCGATCGAGCGGACCGGCGGCGCGTCCTGGCCGAGCCCCCCGGGAAGCCGGTGCTCGGCGCCGTCCAGCACGGCGACCACGTGCCCGTCTCGGAGCCCGAACAGCTCGTGGGACGCCCAGCTCACGGTCGGGTCGTACTGTGACCACGAGTCCACGCTGGGCTCCGGACCCTGCCCGCCGGCCTCCAGCGGCGAGCCGTTCACGAGGATGCGCATCCGGTCCACGCCGGAGACCTGCGCGAGGGTCCAGCCGAGCTGGGCGAGCGCCAGCTGACGCTCGTCCGCGCCGAGCCCGAGCATCGGGTCGCTGAGCGAGACGGTGGCCACGCCCTGTCGCGACACCGGCACCGACAGGTCGTCGAGCCGGGTCTTGGGTGGGATGTAGGACCTGGTCGCACCCTCCATCTCCTTGTCGGGTCCGCGCAGCAGCCCACGTACCAGCAGGGTGGGCGCCTGGTCGCCGAGAGGAAGGTAGACCGGCTCGGGGACCAGCACCTGCCCGGACCGGTCGAAGAAGTACAGGTCGTAGGCCTGGAACCGGGTCTCGAAGTGCGTGCGCGGGATGATCAGCGCGTCAGGAGGGTCGCTGATCCGCCACTGGCCGCGCACCTTGACCAGCCGCAGGTGCAGCGCGAGGTCACCCTTCCCCGGCGTCTCCCCGAGCCACTCTCCCCGGCCGCCGAGCCGTGCCGTGTCGGCCAGCCGGACGGTCACCGCCTTGCTTCCCGCGGCGAGGCTGTAGCTGCCGTAGATCAGGGTCCCGGAGTCCGGAGACCAGTTGGAGCGGCTCTCCGGGGTGAGGAACTGCCTGGCCACCACCGTGCTCTGCGGGGTGGCCTGCATCGACAGCAGGAAGCCGTCGACGATGTCGACGGGGGAGCCGCCGGCGGGCGGCCCGGCCGGGTTGAAGTCGTACGGCGCTTCGTCGGTCCCGGCGGGGACGCTCGGCCCGGCGGCCACCGGGCCGGACACCGGCAGGCTCACGCAGCCGGTGACCAGCAGCGCCACCAGGACGAGCAGCAGCGGAAGCAGCCGGCGGCCGGCTGGACGGGAGGGCGAGCGGGTCATGGCGTGCCCGCCCGGCTGTCGTCGATCCGCTGGTAGCCAGCCCCGAGCGCCCTGGCGTCGTCGGGAGCGAGCGCCAGCGGGCTGCCCGTGAGCGGGTCGCCGGCCCGGCGTGGCAGGGTGAGCCGGAACTGGGCCCCGTTGCCCGGCTCTCCCCAGGCCTGCAGCCAGCCGCCGTGCAGCCGGGCGTCCTCCAGGGAGATGGCCAGGCCGAGGCCGGTGCCGCCGGTGGTCCGCGCTCGCGCCGGGTCGGCGCGCCAGAACCGGTTGAACACCATCGCTGCCTCGCCGGGCCCGAGGCCGGCACCGTGGTCGCGCACGGTCAGCGCGGTGGCCTGTCGGTCGGTGGCGACGGTGACGACCACGCCACGGTCGTCGGCGTAGTCGATGGCGTTGCTGACCAGGTTGCGGACGATCCGCTCCACGCGCCGCACGTCCGCCTCGGCGACGCAGGGGTGTCCGGGGTCGCGGACCGTCACCGAGGTTTCTCGCCGAGCGGCCAGCGATGCGGTCGACTCGACCACCCGGTGCGCCACCGCGACCAGGTCCACGTCCTCGAGCTCGAGGACTGCGGCGCCGGCGTCGAACCGGCTGATCTCGAGCAGGTCGGTCAGCAGCAGCTCGAACCGGTCCAGCTCCGCCTGCAGCAGCTCGGCGGCGCGCGCGGTCACCGGGTCGAACCCCGCCCGAGCGTCGTGCAGCACGTCGCCGGCCATCCTCACCGTGGTGAGCGGGGTGCGCAGCTCGTGGGAGACGTCGGAGACGAAGCGGCGCTGCAACCGCGACAGCTCCTCCAGCTGCCTGATCTGCGTCTGCAGGCTGTCGGCCATCTGGTTGAAGGAGGTGCCCAGCCGCGCGATGTCGTCGTGGCCGCGTACGTGCATGCGCTCCTCGAGCCGCCCGGACGCGAGGCGTTCCGCCACCCGGCGGGCCAGCCGGACCGGGGTGACCACCTGGCGGGTGACCAGCCAGGTGACCCCGCCGACGAGCGCGAGCAGCAGCGCACCGGCGGTGAGCAGCGCCTGGCGGACCAGGGAGAGGGTCTCGGCCTCCTGGGCCATCGGGAACAGGTAGTACAGCGTGTAGGCGCCGCCGTCCGAGGGCAGCATGATCTGCGAGCCGACCACCACGGCCGGCACCGGGTGCCGGCCGGAATCGGCTTCGTAACGCAGCCGGGTGAACGTCCAGGAGACCCCGTCGCGCCGCTGCACCGCCACCCGCAGCCGGTCCGGCACGCTGCGCGGATCCAGCCCGGCGGTCTTGCGGGTGCCGCTGCCGGTGGTCAGGTCGCTCCCGGTGCCGGCGATCGGACCGGTCAGCAACGCGTCGTACCCTTGCACCGCCCCTCGGGACACGATGCTGGCGGCCAGCTGGGAGAGCTGGGTGCTGGCATCGAAGTCGGTGCCGCTGGCGGCGGACAGCCGCTGCTGGGCATCCACCGTGCCGCGCGAGGCCTCGGCGATCGAGGACTCCACCTTGCTGTCCACGAGCCCGGCGGTGATCTGCCGCATCAGCAGCCAGCCGACCAGGGTCACCACCACCGCGCAGAGCAGCAGCGTGCTGAGCACGACGCGGGCCTGGATGGACCGACGCCAGACGGTGACGGCTCGGCGGACGGGCCCCTGCGACGTCACGTTCCCGCCTAGGAGGTGCCGGCCTTGTAGCCGACGCCGCGGACCGTGACCACGATCCTGGGGTTCTCCGGGTCGTGCTCGACCTTGGAGCGAAGCCGCTGCACGTGCACGTTGACCAGGCGGGTGTCCGCGGCGTGCCGGTAGCCCCACACCTGCTCGAGCAGGACCTCGCGGGTGAACACCTGCCACGGCTTGCGGCCCAGGCAGACCAGCAGGTCGAACTCGAGCGGCGTCAACGAGATGTGCCGGTCCCCGCGCCTGACCGTGTGGCCGGCCACGTCGACGTCGAGGTCCCCGATCGTCAGCGACTCCGGCTGCGCCTCCTCGAACCGGCGCACCCGGGCCCGGATCCGGGCCACCAGCTCCTTGGGCTTGAACGGCTTGACGACGTAGTCGTCGGCACCCGACTCCAGCCCCACCACCACGTCTACGGTGTCGCTCTTGGCGGTCAGCATCACGATGGGGGTGCCTGACTCCGCCCGGATCTCCCGGCACACGTCGATGCCGTCCTTGCCGGGCAGCATCAGGTCGAGCAGCACCACGTCCGGGCGGTAGTCCCGAAAGTCGGCAAGCGCCCGGTCACCGGTGGGGGTGACCCGGGACTCGAAGCCCTCGTTGCGGAGGACGAGGGTGAGCATCTCGGCGAGCGCCGCGTCGTCGTCGACGACGAGGACCTTGACTCGCCCGGACTGCTCGGTGCTGGTGGACATCAGTACCGGTAGTGCTCCGACTTGAACGGACCCTCAGCCGGGACACCGAGGTAGGCCGCCTGCTCGTCGGTGAGGGTGGTCAGGCTGACTCCGAGCGCCGACAGGTGCAGCCGGGCCACCTCCTCGTCGAGGTGCTTGGGCAGCGTGTAGACGCCGACGGGGTACTCGCCGGTCTTCGTGAACAGCTCGATCTGGGCGAGGACCTGGTTGGTGAACGAGTTCGACATCACGAAGGACGGGTGCCCGGTCGCGTTCCCGAGGTTGAGCAGCCGGCCCTCCGACAGGATGATCACCGACCGTCCGTGCGGGAAGGTCCACACATCCACCTGAGGCTTGACGTTGGTGCGCTGGACGCCGGGGTAGCTCTCCAGCCCGGCCATGTCGATCTCGTTGTCGAAGTGCCCGATGTTGCCGACGATCGCCTGGTGCTTCATCCGGCTCATCTGGTCGACCGTCACCACGTCGCGGTTGCCGGTGGCGGTGATGACGATGTCGGCGGTCGGCAGCACCTCCTCGAGCGTGCTCACCTGGTAACCGTCCATGGCCGCCTGCAGCGCGCAGATGGGGTCGATCTCGGTGATCACCACCCGCGCGCCCTGGCCGCGCAGCGACTCCGCGCAGCCCTTGCCGACGTCCCCGTAGCCGCACACCACGGCCACCTTGCCGCCGATCAGCACGTCGGTGGCGCGGTTGATCCCGTCGACGAGCGAGTGCCGGCAACCGTACCGGTTGTCGAACTTGCTCTTCGTCACCGAGTCGTTGACGTTGATGGCCGGGAACAGCAGAGACCCCTCGCGCATCCGGTCGTAGAGCCGGTGCACGCCGGTCGTGGTCTCCTCGGTGACACCCTTGACGTGGTTGGCGACCGTCGTCCACAGCGCGCCGTCCTCGGCGAGCGTGTCGTTGAGCACCTGGAAGATCACCCGCTGCTCGGCGCTGGCCGCGGAGCCGACGGCGGGCGCGGCACCCTCCTTCTCTGCCTGCACGCCCAGGTGCACGAGCAGGGTCGCGTCACCGCCGTCGTCGAGGATCATGTTCGCGAAGGTGCCGTCGGGCCAGCGCAGGATCTGCTGGGTGCACCACCAGTACTCCTCGAGGCTCTCGCCCTTCCAGGCGAACACCGGCACCCCTCGCGGGTCGTCGGGGGTTCCGGTGGGGCCGACCGCGACGGCGGCGGCGGCGTGGTCCTGGGTGGAGAAGATGTTGCAGGAAGCCCAGCGGACCTCCGCACCGAGCGCGACGAGGGTCTCGATGAGCACCGCGGTCTGGATTGTCATGTGCAGCGACCCGGCGATCCGGGCACCGGCCAGCGGCTGGGTGGTGGCGTACCGCTCACGCATCGCCATCAGGCCGGGCATCTCGTTCTCGGCGAGCCCGATCTCGGTGCGGCCGTACTCCGCCAGCGACAGGTCTGCAACCTTGAAGTCCATCCGTATCCTCACGCTCGGGTCTTCGACCCGTCTAGCCTAGCCGGAGCCGCCCTGCTCGCCCCGGTCGATGTCCGGCTCGATGTAGATCAGCGTGGCCATCGGCTCAGCGGACCTGATCGCGCGCTCCGCGGCGTCGATGCCCCGCGCCACCTCCGCCGCCGACGCCTCGCGGGGCACGCCTGTCTTCGCGGCCACCAGCAGCTCGTCCGGTCCGAGGTGCAGGGTGCGTATGTGGATCACCCGCTCCACCCCGGGCGTGGCCTCGAGCGCCTCTCGGATCCTGCGCTCCACCTCCGGGCGTGCGGACTCGCCGAGCAGCAGGCTCTTCGTCTCCACGGCGAGCACCACCGCCACGGCGACCAGCAACAGCCCGATGGCCGCGGTCCCGCCCACGTCCCAGTAGCCGCTGCCGGTGAGCTTGCTGAGCCCGACACCGAGCAGCGCAAAGCACAGGCCGACGAGGGCCGCGGAGTCCTCGAGCAGCACCACCGGCAGCTCCGGCGACTTGGTGCCGCGCACGAAGCCGACCCACGACGTGGTGCCCCGCTGCGACGCGGACTCGATGACAGCAGTGCGGAAGGACAGGCCCTCGAGCACCAGCGCGCCGCCGAGGACGACCAGCGGCACCCACCACCAGCTGCTCTCCAGCAGCTCGTCCGGATGGCCGCCGAGCACCTCTTGCAGCTTGTGGTACGCCTCGTAGAGGGCGAACAGGCCACCCACGCTGAACAGCACCACCGAGACGAGGAAGGCGTAGACGTAGCGTTCTCGGCCGTAGCCGAACTGGTGCTCCCGGGTGGCCGCGCGCCGCGAGCGGTTGCGCCCCAGCAGGAGCAGCATCTGGTTGCCGGAGTCGGCCACGGAGTGGATGGCCTCCGCCAGCATCGACGAGGCACCGGTCAGCCCCCAGGCCAGGAACTTCAGCACCGCGATCCCGATGTTGGCGAGCAACGCAGCGACGACGGCCTTGGCGCCTCCTCCGGCTGACATGCCCCGAAGGCTATCGGCTACTGCGCCGCGGCCGGGTCACCGAGCCCGGCGCTCAGGTAGGCAGCCGCGTAGGTGCCGGTCGCCATGAGGGAGGCGTACCGCGCGACCTCGTTGGGCTGGTGCGCGCTGACCGTCTCCACGCGGACCCCGCGCTGGCCGGCCGCGTGCAGCAACCGGCCGCGCTGCTCGCGAACGGCAGGGGCCACCGACCCGTCGTCGAGGATCACCAGCACGGGCCGGGCCGGGCTCTCCGTCTCGGCGAACGGGTCGTCGAACACGTCTCGGACCGGTGCAGCGGAGATCACCGGAAGCAGGTGCTCCGCGTCTGCGGCCAAGGAGGCGCGGCCGCTGGCCCGGCGCAGCGACTCCGACACCCGCCGCGCAGCCCGCGCCGCGAGCACCGATCCGCCCCAGACCAGCGGAACGCTGTCGGCGAGGGCGATCGCGAGCATCTTGGCTGGGTTCGCCGACAGGTCCTGGCGCGGGGCGCAGGCGATGGCCACCTCGTCCAGGGCGCCGGCGACCGCCTCCGGGTCCGTCTCAGGGCCGAGGTCGAGCTGGTCGAGGAACTCGAGCATCACGACGGCGGTCGCGAGCTGGTCACCGGAGGACGTGGGCAGCACCGTCGCGTGCCGACCGACCGCATGCTCCTCGACGACGGAGTGCGGTGGGCAGGCGACGACCAGCTGGCAGCCGCGTCGTACCGCCTCCGCAACCCCGGACGCCGCCCCCAGGTCACCGCCCGCCGGTGCCAGCACGACCACCAGGTCCAGCGCGCCGGCCCAGCCGGGCAGGCCCGGCCCCGGCCAGGCGACGAACGGGACCGGGCACCACGGCTCCAGGACGGCACGGAGCAGTCGGGAGTCCGGGCCTGCGGCGACCACGGCCCGTGGCCGCGGCTCGCCGTGAGCGGCCGTCACCGCAGCTGCGATCGCGTCGGCCGCCGCCGCCGCCTCCCGCCGAACCCGGGCGCCCGCCTCGGCAAGCGGCCGGAGCACCTGCTCCAGCCCGGCCAGCGCCGCCTCGTCGTCCAGACGTGACTCGTCGAACACCCCGGGCATCAGGGCCGGTCCGGGCGACGGGCCTCGTCCACCAGGAGCACGGGGATGTCGTCGCGGACCGGGTAGGCAAGGCCGCAGGCGGTGCACACCAGCTCACCGGCCTGGTCGTCCACGGCCAGGTCACCATGGCAGTCGGGGCAGACGATGATCTCCAGCAGCGCAGGGTCGAGGTTCATGCCTGCATTGTTCACGATCCGGGGCCGCTTGCGCGGATGATGCCCAGCGCCTCGTCGCGCACCGCCACCATGGTCGGCTCGTCGTCGGCCTCGACATTGAGCCGAAGGAGCGGCTCGGTGTTCGACGGACGGACGTTGAACCACCAGCGCGGCGACGTGACGGTCAGCCCGTCGAGGTGGTCCAGCTCTACGCCCTCGCGGCCACGGAAGGCGTCTTCCACCCGGGTCACCACCCCGCCCTGGTCGTCGACGGTGGAGTTGATCTCCCCGGAGGCGACGAAGCGCGAGTAGTCGGCGAGCAGGGATGAGAGTGGCCGGTTCGTCTCGGCGAGCGCGGCCAGCACGTGCAGCGCGGCCAGCATGCCGGAGTCGGCCCGCCAGAAGTCCCGGAAGTAGAAGTGGCCCGAGTGCTCGCCGCCGAAGATCGCACCGGAGTCGGCCATCGTCGCCTTGATGAACGAGTGCCCCACACGGGTCCGCACCGGGACACCGCCGAGCTCGGTCACGATCTCCGGCACCGCCTTCGAGGTGATCAAGTTGTGGATGACCTTGGCGCCTGGCTCCCTGCGCAGCTCACGGGCGGCGATCAGCGCGGTCAGCACCGACGGGCTGACCACTTGGCCGCGCTCGTCGACCACGAAGCAGCGGTCCGCGTCGCCGTCGAAGGCGAGACCGGCGTCGGCCCCGGAGTCGGTGACCTTCGCCTGCAGGTCACGCAGGTTCTCCGGATCGATCGGGTTCGCCTCGTGGTTGGGGAACGTCCCGTCGAGCTCGAAGTACATCGGCAGGAGGTCCAGGTCCAGGGGGCCCAGCACGGCGGGGGCGGTGTGTCCGGCCATCCCGTTGCCGGCGTCCACCGCCACCCGCAGTCGTCGCCCGGTGACCGGCGCAAGCTTGCGGAGATACTCGGCGTAGTCCTCGAGCACATCCACCTCGTCGATCGTTCCGGGCGACGGCGCGGACGTGCGCTCTCCCGAGGCCACCCGGTCGCGGATCTCCGTCAGCCCGGTGTCCAGCCCGACCGGTACCGCGTGGGCCCGGCAGAGCTTGATCCCGTTGTAGTGCGCAGGATTGTGGCTCGCCGTGAACATCGCTCCCGGCAGCCCGAGCTTGCCGGAGGCGAAGTACAGCTCGTCGGTCGAGGCCAGGCCGATCAGGTGCACGTCGGCGCCCGTCTCCGCGGCCCCCTCTGCGAACGCCCGGGCCATCCCTGGCGACGAGGGCCGCATGTCGTGCCCCACCACGATGCCGCTCACCGCCGCGTCGGTCACGGTCGCGAACGCGTTGCCGACCGCGCCGGCCAGGTCGTCGTCGAGCTGGTCGGGGACCACCCCCCGAACGTCGTACGCCTTGAAGATGGCGGACAGGGTGGCGGGATCAGGGGTGCTGTCGGTGGCCATGAGCCGACCCTACCGTCGGGTGCCGGGTCAGGCCTCCGGTGACCTGAGCACCCGCAGGTGGCCTCGGCGGCCGACCTCCCGTGTCCCGGCGGGCAGGGTCCCGACCCCGGCCGGAGCCGCCGGCGGGAGCGGCCGGGCGGCCTCGCGCACGGCATCGGCCAGCGCGAGCAGGTCGTCACTGGACGGGCCGAGGGTGTCGGGGTCCGGCGCCAGCCGGAGCACCTCCCAGCCCCGCGGTGCGCTGAGCCGCTCGCTGTGCGCTTCGCAGAGGTCGTAGGCGTGCGGCTCGGCGAACGTCGCGAGCGGGCCGAGCACGGCCGTCTGGTCGGAGTACACGTAGGTGAGGGTGGCCACGGCCGTGCGTCCGCAGGCGGTGCGCGAACAGCGACGGGTCGAACTCACGGAGCAGACGGTACAGCGTCGGCGAACCGGCGACGACTAGGCTCGCGGTGTGAGTAGCACCGGCTCGGCTCGTCCCTCCCGGCTGGGCCGGCGGAGGGACCGGCGCGGCCGCGGGATGCGTGGACCGGCGCTCCTGCCCAGCCCGCTGGCCCCTCGCGGGGTGCCGGCCGCGGTGAGCAGGGCCGCCGCTTTCGACGCCCTGGTGCTGCAGACGGTCGCGGAGGTCGAGCGCCGCTGGCACAGCGAGCTGGGCCTGGTCGAGTTCGCCGTGGAGGAGACCCCGCTCGTCCCCGACGAGTGGGAGGCGAGCACCGTCCCGCTGGCGTCGGTCGTCCGCGGGTCCGGAGCGCGCCCGACGAGGCTGGTGCTGTTCCGCAAGCCGATCGAGCTGCGCTGCGAGGACCGGGCCGACCTCTCCGCCCTGGTGCACACCGTGCTCGTGGAGCAGGTCTCGGAGCTGCTCGGCCGCTCGCCGGAGGAGATCGACCCGCGCTACGGCGAGGAGTAGCCGGGCTGGACGGCCGGCCGCTCGAGGGTCACCGGCAGGTTGTCCAGTCGGACCTCGGCGCTCCCCGGACCGCTCAGCAGCACGCTGCCGTAGACCGTGCCCGCCCCAGGGGTGACCGTGAGGTACTCCGCGCGGCCCGGCGGCCTCCAGGACGTGGTGCTGCCGGCGGGCAGCTGCAGCTGGTCGGTGCCGAGCTGGTCGCCGTGCTCGTCGAAGGCGGCGACCGTCGCGGTCGCCGGCAGGGCGCCCGCAGTGAGGAGCAGCCGGGCGTGGACGCCGCTCCCCCAGGCGGCCGCCGCCGCGCCCTCCAGCGGCCGGACGGGCCCGGCGTACACGGAGTCGCCGGCGGACACGGACCGCACCGACGCCAGGACCGGGACCCGCGAGTGCAGCAGCAGGGCACCCGTCTGCCTCTCGACGGCGTCCGAGACGTCCACGGCCCTGGTGCTGCCGGGCGGGACCTGGATCTGCGCGTGCCGGACCGGCCGGAAGTCCCCGTCCTTGCCCTCGATCCGCAAGCCCACCAGCGCGTTGAGCTCCGTGGGGTTGGCGAGCAGCAGCGTCTCGTGGCGGTTTGCGCTCGGCGTCGCCGCGACCCGGACCACCCGGCTCGCTGTGCTCTGGTCCGGCAACCACTCCTTGCCCGGCGCCGCACCCGGGGCGGAGGCGAAGGAGTCCGAGACGGCGGCGGCGACCCGGCCCCGCGATGCCTGCACCTGGATCGCGAGGTTGCTGCCCTGCGGGGCGATGTCGGTCAGTGCGATGGTGCGCACCGATCCGGGAGCGATGGTGATGCCGCGGGTGCCGATCGTGGAGATCGGGCCGCTCTCGCCGAGCACCCGCACATCCACCACGGCGGGGCCCGGGTCGACGTTGGCGATGACCAGCCGGGAGGTGTGGTCCAGGGTGGCGCCGGCGCCGGTGAACCACCAGGTGGAACGGGGTGTCGTGCACCGCAGGGCCGCGAGCGCGCCGCCCGCGGGATCCACCAGCATCCCGAAGTGCCCGGCGGCCACGGGGCCGCTGGCCTCCAGGGCGGTGACGCCGTCCGACGGCTGCAGCGTGGTGAGGCTGCCCCGCTGCAGCGGCAGGGTCCGGCGGGCGCCGGACGAGAGGTCGCGGACCGCGAGGGTGCCCGTCGCACCGAGCGCGGGGTCCGGGAGGCTCCCGGTGAGGATGCGGGCCCGGTGGGAGCCTGGCCCGCACGCGGCCAGCACGTCGGTGACCGGCTGTCCGTGGGCGGACGGAGGCGCCGCGGGGACCGGCTGCCGCGTACCAGCCACCAGCACCGCGGCCACGCCCAGCAGCAGCACGACGACCGCGGCGACGGTGGAGCCGGCGTTCCGGCCCCGCCGGCGCACCGCCGCCCGCCGGCGGGGCCGCTGCGGCTGCTGGTCGCTGGTCGATGCCTCGGGGCTCACCGGCGCTGCCTCCTGCTCGGGACCGCGAGCACGGCGACCACCAGCAGGACGAGCGCCTCGACGCCGAGCAGCAACGGTCGCCAGGAGCCCGCCGGTGACGCGAGTGCCGCGGCGCTGGGCGGGGCCTGGACCTGCCAGGCGCGGGAGCCGCGGCGCACCGCGCTGGCGAAGTTCAGCCCGCTCAGGCTGTCCAGGTTGCCCGCCAGCCGCGGGTCGGCCGGCGGCGGCAGGTAGATGAACCGCACGCCGTGCCGGGCCAGCGCGGTGACGTCGCTGGGGTCGGGACCGGTCGCCAGGTCGCCCACCAGCCGGGTCATCGGCCGGTCCGCCCGCACGGTGGGCAGCACGCTGTCGTCGCCGAGCCGGAAGCCGTCGCCGCGGAGCACCTGGTACACGAAGCCGTCGCCCCTGCTGCCCTGGATCACCAGCACCCCGTGCGTCGGTGAGGACTGGGCGGCCTCGCTCATGTACGTGGGCACCGGGTCGGCCGTACGGCGGTCGAGCGGCCCCTGCACCCCGGTCACCAGCCACCAGACCAGACCGGCCACCGGCGACAACAGCGCCACGACCACCACGAGCACCCCGAGCGGCTGCCGAAAGCCGAAGCTGGAGCCGGAGAGCCGGGAGACGATGTCCGTGCCGGACACGGTCGCGGCGCAGACGGCGGCGCCGGAGGCGACCAGGAGCGGCAGCCCCCACCACACCGGCTGAGCGGTGACGTGGCCGCGGGGAGCGAACTGGTGGCCGGCGAGCAGCGCCATCGCACCCAGCGCGACCACCAGCACCGCCCACGCGGGCAGCACCTTCGCCCGTGTGTCGCGCCGGGCGAGCGCGGCGACCGCCGCGGCCACCACGCCGGCACTGAGCCATCCCGGTGCGGCCGCGAGGTCGGCGACCCGTCCGAGGGCCAAGGCGGCCACCGAGGGCGACGCCGTGATCCGGGGTGCGGGCAGGCCCGCTTCGAAGAGCCACGCGACCGGACCGTCGTTGACGGTTGCCTGCCAGGACCAGGGCAGCAGCAGCACCGGGACCGCCGCGCAGCAGGCCAGGACCGGCCCCCAGGCGCTCGGCCGGGACCAGGCCCGCGGCGACCGCACCAGTCCGGCCACAACACCCACCACGGCCACCGCGACGGCGATGAGCCAGCCGAGCGGCGCGAAGGCCGTCACCAGTGCGAGCAGCAGGGCGGTGCGCCACGCCGCCCGCCAGCGGCGGTCGGTGGAGAACCCGAGCGAGAGCCGCAGCGCCGCCTTGGCAGCCCAGGGCAGGATCACCGCGGCGGCGACGGTGCCGAGCCGGCCCTGTCCCACCGCCCCGCACAGCACCGGGACCAGGCCGTAGGCCACCGCACCCCACACCGAGGGAAGCCGCGCCCCGGTGAGCTCGATGAGCAGCCGGTAGGCCCCGAACGCTGCGAGCGGCACGACGAAGAAGAAGAGCAGGTCGATCAGCAGCCACGCCTTGGCGAACAGGATCGTCCCCAGCACTGCCAGGGGCAGCACGTACGGCGCCGTCGCCGCCCCGGAGCCGACACCCACCCGGTGCCAGGACTCGAGGTAGAGCCGCCACCAGTCCAGCGCGCTCGACGGCGTCGGCAGCAGCGCTCCGCCCGACAGGCTGCCCGGCCCGTACAGACCCCGCGCGCACACCAGGGCGGCCACACAGAGCACGGCGAAGGTGAGCGCTGCAGGGCTGCCGACCAGCCGGGCCAGCAGGCCGGTGTCGGCCGGCAGGTTCTGGGCCTCGGCCGGGACCGGGCCGGTCTCGGGCGGTCCGGTCTCGGAGGGTCCGCTCCGCGCGGCGCGCCGGGCAGACAGGTCGCCGGCCTGGTGGACCACGGCCAGCATCAGGTCGGCGACGAAGTCGAGGCCGTGCCGATAGGGCAGCCACACCGGCGGCAGGAGGTGCCGCACCTGCCCGGGGCGGACCCGGGCGGTTCGCCTCCGCCTCAGCCGCCCCGCGACGATCCGGTCGGGCCGGGCGTACGTCGCCGCGAGTGCAGCCAGCTCGTCCCACGACTCGCGAGGCGCCCGGACGAGCAGGAACCCGAGGGCCCGCACCAGGCTGCCGAGAAGCAGCCGGACCACCTGCACCGGCAGCACCAGCGCCGAGCAGCCGACGAGCAGGGTGTACAGGGCGGCGCGTCTCTGGCTGCGGCGCGGTCTGCGCCCGGAGAGCCGGGTACGACGGACGCCGTGCTGCGCCGCCTCGAGGTGGAAGACGACCGACTCGGGGACCACCAGGCATCGGTGCCCGGCCCGCGCCGCCCGCCAGCCGAAGTCGATGTCGTTGCCGAACAGCGGGAGACGCGGGTCGAAGCCGCCCAGCTCCTCGAGCACGGAGCGTTTCACCAGCATCCCGGCGGTGTTTACGGCGAGCACCTGTCGCCGGTGGTCGTGCTGGCCCTGGTCGTACTCGCCGCGCTCGAGGCCGGTCTCCCGCTGCCCGGTGCCGCTGATGGTGACCCCGATCTCGAGCAGGTGCCGCAGCGACGGCCACTCCCGCAGCTTGGGGCCGAGGATCGAGACGGAGCGGTTCTCCCGGGCGGCGTCGAGAAGCGCCTCGAGCGCACCGGGCGCAGGCGCGCTGTCGTCGTGCAGCAGCCAGACCCAGTCCGGCTCCTCCTCCTCCGACGTACCGGCCTGAGACGTACGGGCGACGTGCGCGAGCCCGGCCGCCACCGCCGCCGGGAAGGAGGCGTCGTCCCCGAGGGCCACCACGTCGTCCGCGCCGAGCCCGGAGCGGAGCACCGCGAGGCTGCCGTCGGTGCTCCCGGTGTCGACGACCACGATCCGGTCCGGAACCTTGGTCTGCTGGGCCAGCCCACCGAGCACGGCGGGAAGCCACCGGACCCCGTTGTGGCTGACCAGCAGCGCAGTTACCGTCACGGGGGACCAGCCTAACCAGGACCGATCCGGCCGCCGCGGGGGGAGACGGGTCAGCCGCAGCGGGTCAGACGGCGCGCTTCTTGAGCTTGCGGCGCTCCCGCTCCGACAGCCCGCCCCAGATGCCGAACCGCTCGTCGTGAGCGAGGGCGTACTCCAGGCACTGCGCCCTCACCTCGCAGGTCAGGCAGACCCGCTTGGCCTCCCTGGTGGAGCCGCCCTTCTCGGGAAAGAACGCCTCCGGGTCGGTCTGCGCACACAGCGCGCGCTCCTGCCAACCCAAGTCCTCGGCGTCTCCGTCGAGCTGCATCAGTTCTCGCACGGTCCTCGCCCCTTCGACCCGTGAGACCCTTGCGGGTCCCGTCCCATATGACGCTCTCAGCGTCGATTCGAACCATAGTGCCGATTCCTCGGCCCTGTGACCGAAATGAAGAACACTGCTGAAATTACATGCCTGTCGCAGCACGCAAGTCAAGCCCGGATCTGGTATAGGCCCGACACGCCAGAGGAGTTGACCCAGGTGGGCCATTGCGGTTAGAGACCGTCCATGACAATGACCATCCCGGCGCGGATCACCGTGCTCTCCGGCGGCGTCGGCGGGGCCCGGTTCCTCCAGGGGCTGCTCCACGCCGTGCGCGACGACGAGGTCACCGTGACCGTGGTGGCGAACACCGCGGACGACATCTGGCTGCACGGCCTCAAGGTGTGCCCGGACCTGGACACCGTGATGTACACGCTCGGCGGCGGGATCGACGGGGAACGCGGCTGGGGCCGCTCCGACGAGAGCTGGCACGCCAAGGAGGAGCTGGAGGCGTACGGCGTGCAGCCCACCTGGTTCGGCCTCGGGGACCGGGACCTGGCCACCCACCTGGTGCGCACCCAGATGATCGAGGCCGGCTACCCGCTGTCCCAGGTCACGGCCGCGCTGTGCGAGCGCTGGAGGCCCGGGGTGACACTGCTGCCCATGTCGGACGACCGGGTCGAGACGCACGTCGTGGTCGACGACGCCGATGAGCCGTCCGGCCGCCGCGCCGTGCACTTCCAGGAGTACTGGGTGCGGCTGCACGCGGCCGTGCCGGCCCGCACGGTCATCCCCCTCGGCGTGGAGAAGGCGGCCCCGGCGCCGGGGGTGCTGGAAGCGGTCGCGGGCGCGGACCTGATCCTCATCCCGCCGTCCAACCCGGTGGTGTCGGTGGGCACCATCCTCGCCGTGCCGGGTATCCGTGACGCGCTGAGGAACGCGACGGCGCCGGTGGTGGGCCTGTCCCCCATCGTCGCCGGCCAGCACGTGCGCGGGATGGCCGCCCAGCTCCTGCAGGCGATCGGCGTCGAAGTGAGTGCCGCGGCAGTCGCCGAGCACTACGGGCCGCGCACCCGGGACGGGATCCTGGACGGCTGGCTGGTCGACTCCGCCGACGCCGCGGCGGTCTCGCGTGTGCAGGCGTCCGGGATCGCCTGCCGGGCGGTGCCGCTGATGATGACCGACCCGGACGCCACCGCACAGATGGCCCACGCGGCCTTCGCCCTGGCCGGTGTGCGATGAGCGGCCCCGTGCCGGCCGCCGCCGGGCAGGTCACGCTGCTTCCGGTGCGCGGGCTCGGCCAGGTCGTCGCCGGCGACGACCTGGCCGCCGCACTGTGCGCGGCCGCAGACCTCCGTGACGGCGACGTGCTGGTGGTGACCAGCAAGGTGGTCAGCAAGGCCGATGGCCTGGTGCGGCGTACCGACAAGGCGTCGGCGGTGGTCGCCGAGACCGACCGGGTGCTGGCGAGACGGGGGGGCACCGCCGTCGTCCGTAACCTCCAGGGGCTGGTGATGGCCGGCGCGGGGGTCGACGCGTCGAACACCGAGCCGGGGACGGTGGTCCTGCTGCCCCGCGACCCCGACGGCTCGGCCCGCCGTCTCCGGGAGGCGGTGTCGGAACTGTCCGGGTGCAACGTCGCCGTGGTGGTCAGCGACACCTGCGGACGGGCCTGGCGCACCGGCCAGGTCGACATCGCCGTCGGCGCTGCCGGGCTGGAGGTGGTCCACGACTACGTCGGCCGCGTGGACGGCTACGGCAACCCGCTGACGGTGACCGTGGCTGCGGTAGCCGACGAGCTGGCCTCCGCCGCCGACCTCGTCAAGGGCAAGCTGGCCGGCTGCCCGGCCGCGGTGGTCCGCGGCCTGGACCCGCTGGTGCTGCCCGCCGGCCTGCACGGCCCGGGAGCGCAGGCAATGATCCGTGACGAGGCCGACGACCTGTTCGGGTACGGCGCGCGCGACGCCGTCGCCCACGCGCTGCGCGCGGACCCTGAGGATCTCCGCGGTTTCGGAGGCCCGTGCACCGCCGAGGAGCTGGTGACCGCGCTCGGCGCGCCCGAAGGGGGCTCCTGCGCGGCGGTCCCCGACGGCTCTGCGGTGGAGGTCGCTCTTCCGGCCGTCACCGACCTGGAGTCCGCGCACCGGGCCGGCCTGCTCGAGGGGCGGCTCACCGCGGCGGCGTTCGCGTGCGGCTGGGTCCGGGACCCGGAGCGGCCCGACCCGGAGCTGCCCGGCACGATCCGGTTCCGGCCTGGTCTCTCCCTAGACTGACGAGCATGCCCGCGTCCACCGTGCCCGAGACCGTCTCCTCCCTGGTGCGCGAGGATGCCGCCCGTCCGTTGCTGACCTTCTACGACGACGCCACCGGTGAACGGGTGGAGCTCTCGGTGGCCACCTTCGCCAACTGGGTGGCCAAGACCGCCTCGCTGGCGCTGGACGAGCTCGACGTCGAGCCGGGAACGTTGGCGCTCCTCGACCTGCCCACCCACTGGCTCGGCGCGGTCTGGCTGGTGGCCGCCTGGACGGCCGGCTACCGCGTCAGCACCGACCCGGCCGACGCCGATCGGGCCGGGCTGGTGGTGTGCGGGCCGTCGTCGCTGGCACAGCATGCTGCGGCCGCCGACCGGGTCCCCGTGGTGGCGCTGTCGCTGCGGCCGCTCGGTGGCCGGTTCACCGACCCGCTGCCGCCTGGCGTGACCGACTACGGTGCGGTGGTGCTGGCACAACCGGACGCGTTCGTGCCACTGGCACCGCCGCAGCCGGCGTCGCCGGCGTGGGAGGAGCGCGGGGAGGCACTGACCCAGCAGGGGCTGCTGGCGATGGGTGGTGCCGACCCAGCGGTGGACGAGGGTGGCCGGCTGCTCACCGACGTCAACCCGTGCTCCCGACAGGGCGCGGTGCTGATCGCGTCGCTGTTGGACCGGTCGGCCGGAGCGGTCCTGGTCGCCAACCCCGACGAAGCGTCTTGGCCGAGCCGGTTCGCCCAGGAGCGGGCGACCGCCGAGCTACGGGCGACCCGGGCCGGCTGACACCTCAGCCGATCAGGTCGTAGCGGTCGAAGCCGCTGCCGACGTACTGCCGCCGCCGCACGCCCTGGCCGGCGCCGGGCAGCAGCCACAGCGTCCCGTCCCTGCGCTGGCGGACGACCACGTCGGGGTACCCGTCGCCGTCCACGTCGCCGGGCCCGAGCAGCCGGTTGTACCGGCGCGCGCCGCCAGCGATCGCGGTGCCCCCGGTGAGGCCTCCCGGCCCGTTCCCGGGGTAGAGCACCAGCTTGCGCCCGGACCGCAGGATGCTGTCCGGCGACCCGTCGGCGTTCCACAGTCCCGCGCCTACCTGGGCGTTGCCCGCGATCGCGTTGTGCGCAACGTAGCTGGGCAGGAAGCCGGTGGACCCGTCGCCGGGGTAGATGCGCATGTCCCCGCCGCGGGGCTGCCCCATCAGGTCCGGGTAGCCGTCACCGGTCATGTCGCCGACCGCGGCCAGCATCCGCACCTGGCCCCAGCCACCGGACATCCTCGCGCCCGGAGCGAGGCGACCGTGCGCCATCCCGGCGTACAGCCACAAGACCCCCCGCGGGGACCGGGCGACCACGTCGCCGCGTCCGTCCCCGTTCCAGTCCCCGGCCTTGAGGATCAGGTTCGCGTGCTGGAAGGCGACGTGGGTGTCGACTGTCCTGGTGAGGTTCCGGCGCCCGTCGTTGGCGAACACCACCAGGTCGCCCTGCCCGGTGCGACCCACCAGGTCGTCCCAGCGACGCCCCGTGACGTTGCCGGCCACCGCCAGGTAGTCGACGTCCCGGAACCCGAGGTACGGCCCGTAGGGGTGCCCGAGACCACCGTGGCCGTCTCCGGGGAAGACGTAGAGGAGTCCGGTACGGGCGACCCGCGCCACGATGTCGGGCCGGCGGTCGTTGGTGACGTCTCCTGCTCCGGAGACCAGGTCGTAGCCTTCCCAGCTGCCCGGGAGCAGGACGGGCGTGCCGATGCTCGCCGAGCCGGTCCCGGGCACCAGCCACAGCTGCCCGCCGGCGCGGCCCACCAGGTCGGGAAGCCCGTCGCCGTTGAAGTCGCCGACGCCGGTGGTCAGGTCGTAAGCGCTCCAGTCCGGGGAGAGCAGCCGGCGGTGGGAGTACCGCCCCTTGCCGTCGCCCGGGTACAGGTAGAGGGCCTGGGTGGCGGCGTCACGGGCGACGACGTCGTTGCTGCCGTCGAGGTCCAGGTCGCCGACGCCGGTGATCTGGTCGACCCCGGCGAACCGGGTGGTGGCCCTGGTGGGGGCGTCGAAGCCGCCGGCGCCGTTGCCCGGGTAGAGCGAGAGCCCCCCCGTCGCGGAGTCGCGGGCCAGCAGGTCCGGGAGGTGGTCGCCGTTGAGGTCCCCGGGGGCCGCGACCAGGTCGGTGCCGGCCAGCAGGGCCGGCGTGGGAGCCCCGGCCTGGTAGCCGACCTGTCCCCCGGTACGCACCTGGTAGACCTCGTGGGTGGTCGCGTCGCGCACCACGAGGTCCGGCCAGTGGCTGCCGGACAGGTTGGTGGTCTTCTGCCGGCTGGTGAACGGGACCTGGTGCGCGGCCGCGAGCCGCCGGATGGCGGGCAGCCTGCGGTAGAGGTACTTGCCGGGACACTCCGTGGGGTAGACGTCGCGGTGCCCGTCGATGGCGGGCAGATACCTGTCCTTGACCCAGACGTTCATGTCCGCGGGGTCGACGCCGTGCAGGCTCAGCTTCCAGGCGAACAGCCGGCCATAGGCACGCAGGATCGCCCGGGACGGGCGGGCCTTCTGGAAGTTGCCGATGGCGGCCATCGCGAAGGAGACGTAGTTGTAGCCGTAGGTGTGGGCACCGACGACCGGCCGGTCGACGCCGCCGAACCGTCCCTCCCAGATCCGGCCGAAGCGGTCGACGAGGAAGTTGTAGCCGATGTCGCTCCAGCCCAGTGACTTGGTGTGGTAGGCGTAGATGCCCCGGATGATGGCGGGGACCTGGGCACGGGTGTAGTCGTTGCTGTTCACCGTGTGGTGCACGAACGCCGCGTGCACCTCGCCGTAGCTGAGCGAGGAGGGCTGGCGCATCGACTCGTCGGCGCCCCACTGCGCCCTGGAGAAGATCTTCGGCTTCGCGGTGACGAGGGCGGAGGAAGCGGTAGTGGTGTCCGCCGCCGCGAGCCGCGCGGTGTCGATCGACGGCCGCTGCCGGACCGGCGCCGTGGTGCGACCGGGGTCGATGACGGCCAGCCGCATGCCGCGGGGCGCGCGGCCGGAGGGCGTGAAGACCTCGACCTGCACCTTGTCGACGTCGCCGACGAGCATCGGCTCGGTCCCCGGTCGCGCCCCGGCAGCCTCCGGGCTGCCGGGGGTCGGGCCCTCCTGCGCGTCGTAGTCCACCTTCTGCCAGGCGCCCCAGCGGCCGTGGTCCAGGCTGCGCACCCGGACCCGGATGCCCCGTTCACCACGCACCTGCCCCGGGTCCCAGCTCACTCCGACGGTGGCAAGGCCGGAGACCGGGACCGGCGCGCTGAGCACGGCGAGCTGCGGCCTGCCCGCCACTCGCGCCGCACCGGTACCGCCGGGCAGCGGGACCTCGCTGACGCGTGGGTCGACCGGGTGGGAGGCGACAAGAGCCGCCCCTCGAGCCTGGGACGAGGCCGCGGCCGCCGCCGGGTGGGTGGGCGAAACGATCTGGAGGTCCACCACCTCAGCCGCAGGCGCGGCCATCGCGAGCACGGCGGCACCCACTAGCGCCTGCTGGCAGGCGACGACCAACCGGCTCTTCAAGTGGGGCATGACGAGGGGCTCCAGCGCTCTCGGTAAATCACATGAGCCTCAAATGTCACATCTGTCACAGCGCAGACGCAAGCGCATCGGGTGAACTCCACGGGTGTAATTCGCCTCCCCCAGGCGTGCGCAGTTCAGATGTCGGCGCCGAGCCCCTCGTCCACGTCCATGCCCTCGTCCATGTCCTCGGAGCCGACTTCCTCTTCGTCGTCGTCGTCGTACTTGAGGTACTTGATCGCCTGGTCGGCGTCCCCGTCGAAGCCGAGCACGCCCTTCTCGAGGACGAGCACCCGGTCGCACATGTTGCGCACCGACGCGGCGGCGTGGCTGACGTAGACCATGGTCTGGCCGGCATCCCGGATCTCCTTCATCCGGGCCATGCACTTCTTCTTGAACGGCCGGTCACCCACCGCGAGCACCTCGTCGACCAGGAAGATGTCGGAGTCGGCGTGCACCGCGACCGCGAAGCCGAGCCTGGCGAACATGCCCGAGGAGTAGTAACCCACGGGCGTGTCGAGGAACCGGCCGATGTCGGCGAAGTCGACGATCTGGTCGAACTTCCGCTTGGTCTCGGCCTCGCTCATGCCGAGGATGGCCGCGTTCAGGTAGACGTTGTCGCGCCCGGACAGCTGGGGGTGGAAGCCGGCGCCGGTGGCGATCAGCCCCGCGATCCGGCCTCGTGTGTAGACCTTGCCGGAGTCAGGGCGCATCACGCCGGAGATCAGCTTCAGCAGGGTGCTCTTGCCCGAGCCGTTCAGCCCCATCAGCCCGACGGACTCGCCCTGCTCGATCTTGAAGCTGACGTCGTTCACAGCCAGGAAGGAGTCGCTGAGCCGCTGGCGCCGCATGGCCGCCACGGTGATCTCCTTGATCGTGCGGTGGTAGCGCATGGTGAAGCGCTTGCTCGCGTGGTCGACGACGATGGACTCAGACATCAGAGGCGCTCCGCCAGCTTGCCCTCGAACCGGCTGAAGACCAGCTGGCAGATGCCCAGGAAGACCAGCGCGACCGCCAGCATCAAGATGCCCCGCGCAATCAGGTGGGTCGGGAAGCTGGGGAACCCGTCGGGGTTGAAGTTCGGGACGTCCTTCACCGTGGAGGACCAGAAGCAGCGCTGGACGTTCAGCACGGCGATCGAGATCGGGTTCATCAGGTAGACCTTGTAGACCCACGTCCCGGCCAGGTGGCTGGTCGCCAGCCTGGAGAACGGGTAGATCATCGGCACCGTCCACCGGATGAACAGCGCGAACGTGGAGACGATGTTCTGGAAGTCCCGGAAGAACACGTTGCCGGCGCTGAAGATGAGCGCGAGCCCGGTGCCGAACACCGCCACGATCATGATCCCGAGGAAGCCGGCGAGCAGCCCCACCGGGTCCGGGGACCAGCCGGTGACCAGGGCTCCGGCCCACAGGATCAGCAGCTGCGGGAAGGTGTGGATCGCCGCCACCATCATCGCTGAGACCGGGAACATCTCCCGGGGCAGGGACATCTTCTGCACGATCTGCCGGTTCTGCACGATCGAGCGGGTGCCCTGGGAGAACGTCTCGGTGAAGTAGTGGACGATCACCATCCCGGAGAACAGGTGGATGGGGAAGTTCGGCACGTTCTTGTGCATGCCGAGGATGAGCCCCATCACGAAGAAGTAGACCGAGAACTGCACGGCCGGCTGCACGTAGGACCAGAGCAGGCCGAGGAACGAGCCGGAGTACCGCTGCTGAATGCCCTTGCGCACCAGCAGCCGGAGCAGGTAGCGACGCCGGAACACGTCGAGCAGACCCGCCCGGTAGCCCGGCTGGACCAGCGGCGCGTTGACGTCCCTGGTGGAGACAACGCTCATGACGTCGCGGACTCCCGGGCCGCAGGAGCTTCCGGCGACGGCTGCAGCGCCGTCGCCTCGAAGGTCTGTGCCCACTGCTCCGGCGACACGATCCCGGGCAGCGCCTTGCGGTAGTGCCGGGCCAGGCGCGGCCACTCCAGCCACAGCTTCTGGTGGATCTCGGCAGTGCGCCGCATCAGGTCAAGTGCGCGCGCCTGGTCGCGCCGGTGCCAGGACGCCATGGTCCCGTCGGTGGTGGACACCACCGCGGAGTCGAACTGGGCCAGCATCCACCAGCGCGCGTCCATCGACGCGAGCCGTGCTTCCGGGTGCTTCCGGGACAGCTTCCGGGTCGGCCGGAACTGGCGCACCGCGCCGAGCCCGGCCGCCATGGCCTGTCCGAGCAGGCCGCGCGGCTCGGTCGGCTCCTTGCCGCGCTTCGGCGGCTTGTCACGCTTCACCGGCGGGAAGGCATCGGGGTCGGCCACGGTCTGGGCGTCGTCGAACGCGGACCGCACCTTGCGCACCTCGGCCAGCTTCGTGGGCAGCTCCGCGTGCAGCTTCTCCGGCCCGGCCAGCACGTCCTCGAGGGCGCGAAGCCGCAGCTCGGCAGTGGAGTACTGCATGGCGAGGATGTGTTTGACCTGGTGGTTGAAGCTCTCCCGCACCAGCCGGCCGCCACGGGGGTACGGCGAGTGGAGCAGCGCCGCGATGGTCCGGTTGCGCTGGTGGAAGTAGGCCTGCCAGTCCAGCGCGTCGTTCTTGTCGGTCCACGGCACGTGCCAGACCGCGGCACCGGGCAGCGTGACGGTGGGGATGCCCTCCGCCTGCGCGCGCACGCCGTACTCGGAGTCGTCCCACTTGATGAACAACGGCAGGCTGAGCCCGATGCGACGCAGCACCTCCGTGGGGATCAGGCACATGAACCAGCCGTTGAAGTCCACGTCGATGCGCCGGTGCAGCCATCGGGCGCTGCGCAGGTTCCTGCTCGCGAAGTCCCAGTCGTTGATGACGGTGCCCGGCGACTGCCACCAGAACCGCCACTTGTTGATGATCTCGCCGAAGCTGTGCAGCCGGGCCCGGGAGTACAGGCTGAACATGTGCCCGCCGACGATCGTCGGCTTGCGACACAGGTCCCCGAACGTCGCCGCGCGGACGACGCTCTCCGGCTCGGCGACCACGTCGTCGTCCATGCACAGCACGTACGCCGAACGGCCGCCGCGCAGGGTCTCGAGCTGGGCACGCGCGTAGCCGCCGGACCCGCCCATGTTCGCCTGCTCGATGACCCGGAGGCGGTCACCGAGCGCGGCCTCGGCCTTGGCGAAGCCGGGGTCGTCGGCCACCTTCTGGGTGCCTTGCTCCATCACGAGCACCTGGTCGAGCACCTCGGCGAGGCCGCCGTCCTCGCCGAGCTGGGTGAGCAGCTTCGCGCAGAACTCGGGGCGGTTCATGGTCGTGATACCGACGGTCACGGTGCCGGACGCGGCCCGATCGGCCGGCACCTCGGCGGACCACAGGGCTTCCTCGAGCACCGCGTCGTCGTCCGCGGCGACCACGTCGAACCAGTACCAGCCGCCGTCGCCGAACGGCTTGAGCGGGAGGTCGAAGCCGAATGTCTGGGTGCCCTCCCCCTCGACCGCCGCGGAGTCGACCCGCTGCGAGCGGCCGTTGGCCATCGACCGGTAGACGATCACGTTCGCACCGGCGCCGGAGACCGACACGGTCAGCGTCACGTCTGCGACCACGGTCCACATCCGCCAGTAGCTGGCGGCGAAGCCGTTGAAGTAGGTGCCGAAGGAGACCCGTTCGCCGGCGTCGACGCGCAGCCTGCGGCGGTCGAGGATCGCGTCCGGGTGCAGCGACTCCCCGCTCGAGGTGGGCTGCAGCAGCAGGGCCCGGGCCACCTCTTGGTCGCGGCCGCCCGGCAACGCCTCCGGCTCCAGCTGCGCCTTGTCGCGGTCGACGTAAAGCGGCAGCACGTCGATGTCGCGGTCCGCGGGGAGCACGACCCGCTGCAGCACGCGGCGTACGGTGCCAGAACTCATTCGAGGATCCCTCCGCTCGCCAGCTTCTCGCCTGCGGCGAAGTGTGGCTTGAGCTTGTTCTCGTACATGGTCAGTGCCGAACCGATCGCCATGTGCATGTCGAGGTACTTGTAGGTGCCCAGGCGGCCGCCGAACAGCACGTCGGGCTCGGCCTTGGCCAGGTCACGGTACCTGAGCAGCTTCGCCCGGTCGTCGGCCGTGTTGATCGGGTAGTACGGCTCGTCCCCCTGCTTGGCGAAGCGGGAGTACTCCCGCATGATCACCGTCTTGTCGTCAGGGTAGTCCCGCTCGGGGTGGAAGTGCCGCGGTTCGATGATGCGCGTGAAGGGGACGTGCTCGTCGGCGTAGTTCATCACCGGCGTGCCCTGGAAGTCGCCCACCTCCTTGACCTCGCGCTCGAGGTCGATGGTCCGCCAGGACAGCTCACCCTCGCAGTTCTCGAAGTAGGCGTCGACCGGGCCGGTGTACACCACCGGCACGTTGCCCAGGATGTCCCCGCGCTGGTCGAAGAAGTCGGTCTCCAGCCGCACCTCGATGTTGGGGTGGTCGGCCATCTTGCTCAGCCAGGCGGTGTACCCGTCGGCCGGGAGACCCTCGTAACGGTCGTTGAAGTAGCGGTTGTCGAAGTTGTAGCGGACCGGCAGCCGGCTGAAGATCGACGGGTCGAGCTCCTTGGGGTCGGTCTGCCACTGCTTGAGGGTGTAGCCACGGAAGAAGGCCTCGTAGAGCGGCCGGCCGACCAGGGAGATGCCCTTCTCCTCGAGGTTGCGCGCCGCCGCGCTGTCGATCTCGCCGGCCTGCTCGGCAACCATCGCGCGCGCCTCGTCCGGCGTCAGGTGCTTGCCGAAGTACTCGCAGATGGTGGCCAGGTTCACGGGCATCGGGTAGACCCGGCCCTGGAAGACCGTGAACACCCGGTGCTGGTAGCCGGTGAACTTCGTGAACCGGTTGACGTAGCTCCACACCCGCTCGTTGGAGGTGTGGAACAGGTGCGCGCCGTACACGTGCACCTCGATCCCGGTGTCCGGGTCCGGCTCGCTGTAGGCGTTGCCTCCGATGTGGTGGCGCCGTTCGAGGACCAGAACCTTCAGGCCGAGCTCATTGGCACAGCGTTCGGCGATCGTCAGGCCGAAGAAACCGGACCCGACGATGACGAGGTCAGCGTTCAACACAACTCCTGGTACGGGGGCGGCGCCTGAAGTCTACCGACCAGGGCGCGCGCCCCGGTTGGCGATCAGACCCCGATAGGCGATCTTGCGCAGCCGCTCGGGAACCAGACGGTATCCGCCACGGACGACGACGTTGCGGACGTACTGCGTGCGGGTAGTGAGCCCTAGCATACGGAACCGCCTCTGCAGGGCGAGCTCCGACCTCAGCAGCTGCCGGCCGCCACGCCGGGCGTAGGCCCCGGCACCGATGCGGTAGCAGACCAACGGCTCGGCCAGGTTCGCCGGACGGGCACCCGTCTGCAGCATCCGCGTGAACAGCAGGTAGTCCTCCATCAGGGCCATGTCGGTGTAGCCGCCGGCGGCGAGCACCGCGCTCTTGCGGTAGACCACGGTCGGGTGGTTGAACGGATCGCGGAACCGGACCACCCGCCGGATCTCGACGGGGTCGGTGGGCGGGGTGCGCCGGCCGAGCACCTCGCCGACCCGCTCACCGAACTCGAGCAGCCCGGTGCCCGCGATGTCGGCACCACCCTCGAGCAGCGGCAGCTGCCGTTCGAAGCGTTCCGGGAGGCTGATGTCGTCGGCGTCCATGCGGGCCACGATCTCGTGCGTGCACGCGTGCAGCCCGCGGTCGAGAGCAGGCCCGAGGCCCACGTTCTGCTCGAGCGCCAGGACCCGCACGGGGACCGGGCTGTCGCGCACCAGCTCGTCGATGGCCACCGCCAACACGTCGGGAACCGGCCCGTCCTGGACCAGCACCACCTCGTCGGGTCGGCGGGTCTGGTCGTGGACGGTCGAGACGAACGCGTCCCGCAGGAACGCCGGGTCGTCCCCGCCGTACACCGCCATCAGCAGACTGAACGGCTCCTTCTCTCCCCGTCCGGGCTGCTCCCGCCCATCCCAGCGAGGGCCGTCCCAGCCGGCCTCGCCGAGCACGGCAGCATTGCCGCGCGGCCCGTGGGCGAGCCCGGCGGCGATGCCCCGGGCCAGCCCGCGCAGCAGCGTGGTCCGGTCCTGCGAGCGCGCCAGCGTCCTGGCCCAGCGCCTCGCGGTGCTCCCGCCGTACAGCGCCTTCTCGAGCGGGTCCAACGAGTGGCTGCGGGTGAACATCCACAGCTTGTTGCGGACCTCGTAGAAGAACCGCTCCCCCGGGTCGGCGTCGGTCGAGCCGAAGGTCCTGGTCTTGTGCACGACCACGCTGTCGGGGCAGTACAGACCGACCCCGCCGCGGACCAGGCGGGTGGAGTACTCGAAGTCGTCGTTCCACAAGAAGTAGTCCGCGACCGGCACCCCTCGCGCGCGGACCATGTCGGCGTCGCACATGAGCGACACGAACGAAGCAGAGCGGATCGGCACGCAGCCCACGGCCTCCGCCCTCCGGAGCTCCTCCGCGGAGGCACCCGGCTTGCGCCGCGGGGTGTTCATCGGGTGGTCCCGGCCGTCGGTCCACACGACCCGGCTGGCGACCAGGGCGGGCCTGCCGGGTTCGTACGCCGCCCACGCGGCCACCAGCCGCTCCGCGGCGCTCGGCTCGGGCACGGTGTCGTCGTCGAGCAGCCACAGCAGGTCCGGAGCCAGCGTCAGCGCGCTCGCGATGCCCGCCGCGAACCCTCCGGCGCCGCCGACGTTGCGGCCCAGCACCACGCGCGGCAGGTCCGGATACTCGCTGCGCAGCACGTCGGTGGTGCCGTCGGTCGAGGCGTTGTCGACCACGACCACGTCCACCGGGTGGGTCTGCGCGGCGAGCGCGTCCAGCGACTCGCGCAGCAGGTCGCGCCGGTTCCAGGTGACGACGACGGCTACGACCCGGGCGGACACAGCGGCACCCTATCCGTCCGGGGTTCGGGGCCGGACCATGGCTCAACGCACCTGGGGCTCAGCACACCTGGCTGAGGTTGGTGGCCTTGTTGGCGGCGTAGCCGTCGGCCATGTCACCGAGCGAGCCGCCCACCTCAGGACGTCCGCCGTCTTCGGTGGTGAAGCCACGATGAGCCGTCACGTGCCGGCGCCCGGTGCCGTGCCCGGTGCCGTGCCCGGTGCCGTGCCCGGACCGCTGCTCCGGCGCGGCCGTGGACCGGGCGAGCGCCTGCTTGACCATGCCCTGGATCTTGGCGATGTCGGGGTGGCTGGTGTCGATGGCCGGGGGCACGAACGACACCGTGCTCACCGGCTGGCTGCGCGCCTTCAGCGCCAGCTGCGCGAAGGTGGCCAGCTGGGAGGCGGGCAGGTCGGTGGTGATCAGCTGCTCACTGGCCTTCTCGATGCTCTCGAAACGGGTGATCACCGTCTTGGGGCTCAGCTGGTGCAGCATGGCGTTCATCACACACTTCTGGCGGGCCATGCGGGAGTAGTCGTCCGCGGCGACGCGGGACCGGGCGAACCACAGCGCCTGGAAGCCGTTGAGACGCCGCACCCCCGGTTTGATGTAGCCCGTGATCGGACCGCCTACCCCGCCGATCGGGATCCGGTCCCTGACGTTGAGCGTGAGCCCGCCAACGGCGTCGACCAGGTCGCGGAAGCCCTGCAGGTTGACCATCGCGTAGTAGTTGATCTTCAGCCCGGTGATCCCCTCGACTCCTTCGATGGTCGCCTCGAGGCCGGGGTTGGCCACACCCCTGAACACGTCCAGGTGGTCGCCTGCCCAGGTGGACAGGCTGTTCACCTCGCAGGTGTCGCAGTCGTAGCCGTTCGGGAACTGCGCGGCCATCAGCGAGCCCTTGGGGAACGGGAAGTCCATCATGTTGCGAGGCACGCCGAACAGCACCGTCCTGCCGGTCTGCTGGTCGATGCTGGCCACGTTGATGCTGTCGGTGCGCAGCCCCCACCGGTCCGGTCCGGAGTCCCCGCCGAGCAGCAGGATGTTGAAACGGCCCTCATGGGCGGCCGTCACCTCGGTGTGCCCGAACATCGTGGCCACGAAGTCACGCTGGACGGCGACCACGTGCGAGGCGAACAGCAGCGTGCCGGCGACCGAGAAGCACAGCACCCCGTTCAGTCCCACCATGGCCAGCCGCTGCTTCTGGCGCAGCTCGAGCGGGTTGCCGAGCCGCCAGGCGTCGACGAACAGCGCCGCCCAACCCACGGCGAGCGCGCACAGCAGCAGGCGTACGGCGCCGAGCACGGTGGTGCTGCTGAACAGGCGCAGCAGGGTGCCCGGCCACAGCAGCCCCACGGTGACGAGCACCAGTGCGGTGGCCACCAGGACCAGCCAGATCCGCAGCGCCATCCGCCCGATCCCGCGCCGTCCCGCGGCGAGCTGAGCCGAGCCCGGGACCATCAGGGTCATCAGCATCAGGGTCAGCGCCCGGCGGAACCGGACCCGCGCGAGCGCGGCGACGTGTGCGTCGGGGTGCATGAGGACCTTTCGGGTGTCGGTGCGCCCCCAGTATCACCAGCAACAGGCGTAACAGCGGTCTAGGCACGCCGGGCACCCGGCCGGCACTGGTGCGTACCGCTATGTGCCGCGAGGTACCGTCTGCGCCATGGCTGATGGTCACCCGCCGGACCGCGGGGAGTCGGAGTACGACTGGCTCTACGGCACCGAGCAACGGGGCCTCGGCGAGTCCTCCCCTCCCGCGCCGCAGGACCGGCCACGGCAACCGTCGAGCGACCCGGAGCCGACCCGGATGCTGCCGACCATGAACCGCTCCGGCGGAGGGCAGCGGCCGGCACCCGAGGCGCCTCCCCGGCGCCCGCGGACCGCGGCCCCGGCCCGGCGCCCGCCCGGCCGGCCGGCCGGCCCGTCACGACGCCGGGTGATGCGCTGGGCGTGGCTGCTCGTGCTGCTGTGGATCGCCTACCTCGTCGCGGTGCCCGCCTGGGCGTGGACGAAGGTACACAAGGTCGACTTCACCCCCGCCGCGGGACGCCCAGCCGACCAGCCGGGCACGACGTACCTGCTGGTCGGCAGCGACAGCCGCGCCGGCCTCACCCGGCACCAGGAGCTGCACCTGGGCACCGGCAAGGGCGAGGGCCAGCGCACCGACACCATCATGCTGCTGCACACCGGCGCCGGCCCCAACCTGCTGATGTCGATCCCCCGGGACTCCTCGGTGCCGATCCCCGGGCACGGCACGGACAAGATCAACGCAGCCTTCGCCTGGGGCGGCCCCAAGCTGCTGGTGAAGACCATCGAGCAGGACACCCACATCCGCATCGACGACTACGTCGAGATCGGCTTCGCCGGCTTCGTCGACGTGGTCAACGCCGTAGGCGGGATCCAGATCTGTCCCACCCAGAACATGACCGACCCGCTGGCCAACCTGCACATCAAGAAGGGCTGCCAGCAGGTGAACGGCCGGGTGGCGCTTGCCTACGCCCGGTCCCGGCACGTCTCTTCGCTCGGCGACATCGACCGCGCCAAGCACCAGCGCGAGGTGGTGAGCGCGGTCGGGCACAAGGCCGTCTCACCGTGGTCGGTGATCAACCCGTTCCGCTACTTCGGGCTGGCCAAGGCCGCCGATGCGTCGCTGACCCTGGGCAAGGGCACCGGGCCGGTCGCGGCCCTGAAGTTCGCCTGGGCGATGACCCACGTGAGCGGGTCGAACGGGCTGACCTGCTCGGTGCCGATCTCGGACCTCTACGTGCACTGGGACCCGCAGCGGGCGCCGCGGATGTTCCGGCTCATCCGCCAGGACCGCACCGAGGACATCTCGAAGAACCTGTGCAGCCCGTCGGGGCTGCCGGGCGGCTGACGCCGGCTTCAGAGCTCGCGCGGCAGCATCCGCAGCGCGGCGCGGAACCGGGCGACGCTCGGTGGAACGGTGTCCGTGAGCCCGTCCCCGCCACACTGCTCCCAGGCCAGCACCACGCGGCGCTCGGCCGGGGTGAGCCGGCGGAACGCCTGGAAGGCGGCCATCTCGCTGATCGGGTCCTCGGACTGCGCCGCCAGGTCCCACATGTGCTCCACCAGGATCCGCCGCTGGCCGCGCAGCCAGGCCTCGCCTGCGACGTGGCCGAGGCAGAGCACCACGGCCACCGCGACCAGCGCCCACCAGTGCGTGAACACGACCACCGGCACCAGCGCGGCGAGCACGACCGGGGTGACGAGGCGTGAGACCCGAACCCAGCTCCGGGTCCGCGGGTCGACCAGGTCCATGGTGTAGGAGCGTGCAACGTTGGCCACCGCGGCGAGATCCTTTCTCCGTCAGCCCACCGACCAGCGGGCTGTGCGGTCAAAAGTAGGCGCTCGGCCCGTCGTCGGGACCGAAAGGTACAACATCGCGGGATCGAGGTGACGGACGGCCCGACCTCGGTGGCCGTCACCGGGGCCGGGGACGTGTCTCCAGCCGCTCGCGCAGCTGTGCGTTGTCGGCCTCCAGCTCGAGCACCATCGCTACCCCGGCGAGGTTCAGACCGAGGTCCAGCAGCTCGATGATCCGGCGCAGTC
>DASSKA010000221.1:0-9268 GCA_035690905.1 Nocardioidaceae bacterium
GCGTCGCCGCCGCGATCCTCATCGTCCTCACGCTCAGCGGGACCGGCAGCTCCGCACGCAAGACGCTCGTCCCCGCGAGCGCGAATGCGTTCGGAACGGTGCCGGGCACCGTCACCGGTGTGGCCGACGCGGGCTTCGGCATTCCACGCGGGCAGATTCCTGCTCCTCTTTATCTCACGCCAGCCCGTATCGGGGCACAAGAAAGGCCTTCGAGCCTTCGCGGCGGGCCGAAAGCTGTCTTGCGTTCACTCGGGCTGTCCGGACTGCTCTGGTCCGATGCGGTACGGGCGCATCATCTCGTTGTCCTCGTGCTCGACGATGTGGCAGTGCCAGACGTACTGGCCGGCGACGTCGAAGTCAGCCCGCACGCGGGTGACGTGTCCGGGAAGCGCGGCCACGGTGTCCTTGAAGCCGTGCTCCCAGGGCTCGGGGGGCAGGACCGGGCCGTCCAGCCGGATCGGCTGCACGACGGACCCGTCGGGGTCCAGGGTGAGCCGCTGCCGGTTGACCACCGCGAACGCGGTCTCGTGGACGTGGATCGGGTGCGCGTCGACGGTGGTGTTGAAGAACTCCCAGATCTCGGCGGTGTCGACCGCGGGGTTCTCGGTGACCGGGTCCATCCACCGCTTGTCGACGGTGACGCCGTTCTTCACCAGGCCGAGCAGCGCGGCCACTGGCCCCTCGGCGGTTCCCTGCGGCGTGCGTCCCGTGGCCGCCTCCTCCACGAGCGCCAGCCGGCGACGGCGCCGGGCGCGGTGCTGCCGCTCCAGGGGCGGCAGGGCGAGGAACCCCGGTGGGGTCGTCCGGTCGGCGCCGGAGGCGGGCACCACCCGGAACTGCATGATCTGCCCGGTGGTCTGCGGATCGGCCGGCGTGAAGTCGACACCGGGCGCACCTCCGCCGTACGGCTCATCCGGGCCGAGGTTGTGCAGGACGTGCGGTCCGACCGGGACGTGCGCGAAGTCGACCTCGAGGTCGGCCCGCTCCGCCGGTCCCATCGGCAGCCGGTTCCCGGTCGCAGCGGTGAGGTTCACCGGCCGGTCCAGGAAGCCGCCCTCGTTGCCGATCTGCCACACCTGCACGCCAGGGATCCGGGAGAAGTCCAGGATCAGGAACCGCGCCTGGCAGCCGTTGAGGACCCGGAACCGGTAGCGGCGCTGCTCCACGGTGTGGAACGGCCAGGTGTTCCCGTTCACCACCACGGTGTTGCCGAAGAACTCCGGGTTCCAGATGGGCGGGAACGGACCCGCCGGCCGGTACGGGCCGGTGATCTGGTCGAAGAACGCGCGCGTGTCCGGGTAGAACAATGAGCCGTCGGTGTTGAACGCGCGGTCCTGGATCGCGATCGGGATCTCGCGATAGCGCTTGCTCGAACCGAGCTCGTCCCCGGCCCGGGGCGCCGGGCCGGGCAGTACGGCGCGGGAACCGGTGCGCGAGTCGCGGACGTCGTCGCTCGGGCCGCCCCGGATCAGGTAGAAGCCGGCCGGTCCGGCATACACGTTCAACCGGGTCAGCCCCAGGGCGTGGTCGTGGTACCAGGTCGTCGCGGCCCGGAACGAGTTCGGGTACTGGAAGGTGGCAAAGCCGGAACCCCAGTGCACCCCGAACTTGGTGGCGGCCTTGTGCGCGAAGAACGGGTACCAGGTGCCCACCCGCGCGTAGCCGGGAGGGATGTTGTCGGCGTCGGGCAGGAACCAGGCCTCGGAGTAGCCGTCGCTCTCGTCGCCCACATTGACCGCGCCGTGCACGTGGGTGACGACCGGCACCGGCCCGCGGTAGGGCCCCGGGGTGTGGTCGAACGAGGGCCGGCTGTCGCGCCCCGACCTGCCGCCCGGCGGGTTGGCCCAGTGCAGGGTCGGGTCGACCGGAAGCAGGTGCGGGAGGAAGTGACCGGAGGCGTCCACCAGCTCGTTGAGCCACTTCACCCGGACGGGACGGTTCCAGCGTGCCTCGATGGTCAGCGAGGGCGCGTGGTGCAGCAGAAGCCCGCGCGGGGACTCGGCGCGGACCGCGCCGTACCCCCACACCGGGGTGTCCGGCATCCCCGCGGGCAGGATCTGCTGCCGGAGCTGGCGCACCGAGATCTCGTAGTAGTCGACGCTCCGCCCACCGCGCTGCGCGCGTGTGCCGGCCCGCGGCATCACCGGTGGCACCAGCAGCGGCGTGACGAACTTGTGCACGTCGGCCGGGTCAAGCGTGCCGCCCGGGAGCTCCGCGAGCGCCCTGGCCACCCCTCCGGGCAGCCGGGCGAACAGCACGAAGCCGAGGCCAGCGCCTCCGGCGGCGCGGATGAAGGTACGGCGGCCGAAGCCGCGCGGACCTGTCCCTGGTTGTGCCATGGTCCCCACCCCCAACACGGACGCCCGGCCGATCCCCACCCGCCGGCGCCTGACACCATGGTCGCACAGCGGCCTACCGGCTCTTGCGGGTCTGCTTCCGGTTGGCCTTCTTGATCGCGTCGACGAGCTCGGACTTGCTCATGTTCGACCGGCCGCTGATGTCGAGCTTCTTCGCCACGTCGTACAGGTGGCTCTTCGACGAGTTGGCGTCCACGCCCTCGGCGGTCTTCCCGCCACGGCGGGCCGCGGCGCCGCTCTTCTCGGCCTGCTTGTCCGACGGGCCCTTGCCGCCGCTCTTGCCCTCCCAGTGGTCGCCGACCTTCTCGAAGCCGTGCTTGAGGGCCGAGTAGGCGGTGCGGTGCGCGCGCTCGCCCTCGCCGTACTCGTCGACGGCGGAGTCGTGAGCCTTCGCCCAGGTGCGCTGCGCCTTCCTCGGCGAGCGCTGGACGGTCGAGGGCATCTCCTTCTTCGCGGGCATTCGCCAACCTCCTCGTGCGTCTGTCGGGCGGGTACCCGGCGCACCGCCGGGGTATGCCGATCAGGCGTGCGCGCCGGAGGAGCGTCCGGTCTCCACGGTGGCGACCGAGGCGGCGGTGCCGAGGGCCAGCGCGCCGAGCGACCAGGGCATCCCGTGGGGGCGCAGCCCGATCGCACCGTCCAGGGAGAGGCTGCCCGGGCCCTCCTCGGCGAGCGCGAGCAGCGCGGCGATGAGCACCAGGTTGTACTCGTAGCCGCCCTGCGTGACCCATGGGCCCTTCGGGCCGTGCACGGTGCGGATGGCGGTGATCATCACCCCGATCAAGCTCGCGCTGGCCAGCGGGGTGAGCAGCCCGGCAGCGAGCAGCGCACCGCCCGCGGTCTCCGCGACGCCGGCGGCCATCGCGTGCCTGCGGGGTGGGTGCAGGTCGAGGGACTCCATCATCCCGGTGGTGCCCTCGAGCCCCGGTCCGCCGAACCAGCCCTTGAGCTTCTGGGTGCCGTGCCCGATGAACAGGATGCCGATGATCAGCCGGGCGAGGAGGCGCGCGAACTTCATGTGGGTTCCTTCCAGTGGGGTTCGGGAACGTGTACCCGTCCACCCAGCCGGTAAGCCCGCGCCGATGGAGATCTACGGCAGCCGGACGTGCTCCGGGCCCAGGTCCGCGACGGTGCGGGCCCCCAGCAGCGCCATTGTCCGACGTACCTCCGCGGCCAGGATGTCCGCGGCCCGCTGCACGCCGCGTTCGCCGCCCGCCATCAGGCCGTACAGGTAGGCGCGGCCGACCAGCACCGCCTTCGCGCCGAGGGCCAGCGCGGCGACCACGTCACCGCCGGTCATCACCCCGGTGTCCAGCAGCACCTCGGTGCGGTCCCCGACCGCCTCGACCACGTCGGGCAGCAGCCGCAGCGGCACCGGCGCCCGGTCCAGCTGCCGGCCGCCGTGGTTGGACAGCACGATCGCGTCCGCGCCGGCGTCGACGACCGCGCGGGCGTCGGGCACGGTCTGGATGCCCTTGATGACCAGCGGCCCGTCCCAGCGAGACCGGATCCACTCGAGGTCGACCATCGTCATCGACGGATCGAACAACGTGTCGATCATCTGCGCGATGGTGCCCTCCCACTCGGTGAGCGATGCGAACTCCAGCGGACGGGTGGTGAGCAGGTTGCCCCACCAGGCCGGGTGGGTGGCGATGTCGAGCACGGTCTTGGTGGTGAGCGCGGGCGGGATCGAGAACCCGTTGCGGACGTCGCGCAGCCGGGCCCCGGCGACCGGCACGTCCACGGTCAGCACCAGCGCCTCGTAGCCGGCCGTGCGGGCCCGAGCGATCAGGTCGTCGGCGGCGTCGCGGTCCCGCCACACGTACAGCTGGAACCACTTGCGGGCCTTCGGCCCCGCGGCGGCCACGTCCTCGATGGACGTGGTGCCCATCGTGGACAGCGCGTACGGGATGCCCATCCGCTCGGCGACCTTGACCACCGCGGGCTCGCCCTCGTGCTGCATCATCCGGGTGAACCCGGTCGGCGCGAACCCGAACGGCTGCGCCGACCGCGCGCCGAGCACCGTGACACTGGGATCCACGTCGGTGACGTCCTGGAGGATTCGCGGCCGGAACTCCAGGGACTCGAACAGCTCCCGAGCCCGACGCAGGCTCACCTCGGCCTCGGCGGCGCCGTCGGTGTAGTCGAAGACCGGACGAGGAGTACGGCGTCGCGCCGCCCGGCGCAGATCGGCGATCGTCACCGCCCGGGCCAGCCGCCGGTCGGTCGGGTTGGCCTGCCAGGGGCGCGGCCGGAGCAGCGGACGCAGCTTCGACCAGTTCGGCAACTGCCGCTCGGTCATCGACACCTCCTCGTCCGGGCCACCCTAGCCACGTGCATGCGGCCTCCGGTGCCGGGTACCGCCGCCGTCTCGTGCGACGTACCACCCCGTGGAGGAACCGTGAAGGCAGTGACGTGGCACGTCGACACAACCAAGCCGCACGGCCAGCCGGGCGAGGCGCCCACACAGGCGGCCGAGTGGGCGGTGCAGATGGTCGCCAAGGCCGGCACCATCGGCACGACCCTCAAGATCGGCAACTGCAACCATCGGCGCTGCCTGCCGGAGCTGGTCGCCGCGCTGGCGCGTCACCGGGACACGTGCGCGCGGTCGACCACCTCTCGGACTAGACCGACCGTCGAGGGCTCCCTGGGGGCCTCCCGTCCTGCCGGGCGAGAGACCCCCAGGAAGTAAAACGGCGAGGAACCGATCCTTGACGGATTCGTTTCCTCGCCGATGATCTGGAGCGAGTTGTCGGCCACCGGACCTGGGACCCCGGCAGCGTCGTGACCCTAGCTAAAGATCCCCTCCACGGCGCTGCTCGGGAAGCATCCCGGTCAGCAGGTCGCGTACTTCGGACTCGCGGTAACGGCGATGTCCTCCGAGAGTCCGGATCGAGCTCAGCTTGCCGGCCTTGGCCCACCGGGTGACCGTCTTCGGGTCAACCCGGAACATGGCCGCAACCTCGGCAGGCGTGAGCAGCGGTTCGGACTCAGGCGGTCGCGTGTTCATAGCGACCCTCCCTCACTGTAGATACCCACCGATGCGCTCCACAGATGGTCTGCGTGCACATCCCCATACCAGTGTGTCACGTTCGAGACTACCGGGCGCAAAATTTGCGACAATGGCCTATATGAGTCACTAACCGGCTGGACTAGTCATTACGGACTGGAATTGTGGCCCATCCGGCGGACAATACGGCCGTGGCGTGGCACGTCCGTGTGTGGGGCATACCGCTCCGGATGGCCCCTCTGGGACACCGGCCAGCGTCCTTCGTACTCTGTGAGCAGACGCCCATCCACCCAGTGGGCACTCTACCCCGCCTGCAACCCTCGCGGGCCCGAACGGAAGGCCACCACCGTGACCGAAGCCCCCACACCTGCCAGCCCTGGCACAGGCCCCGGCGTCTTCGCCCAGGCCACCGGGCATGAGCAGGTCGTCTTCTGCCATGACGAGCCGACCGGCCTGCGCGCGATCATCGCCATCTACTCCACCGCCCTGGGGCCGGCCCTGGGCGGCACGCGCTTCTACCCCTACGCCAGCGAGCACGACGCGCTCGCCGACGTGCTGAACCTGTCCAAGGGCATGGCCTACAAGGCAGCGCTGGCCGGCCTCGACCTGGGCGGCGGCAAGGCGGTCATCATCGGTGACCCGGCCAAGATCAAGACCGAGGCGCTGCTGCGCGCCTACGGGCGGTTCGTGCAGTCGCTGAACGGGCGCTACTACACCGCCTGCGACGTCGGCACCTTCTCGACCGACATGGACCAGATCGGCCACGAGTGCTCATTCGTGACCGGCCGGAGCGTCTCGCACGGTGGCGCGGGCGACTCCTCGGTGCTCACGGCGTACGGCGTGTTCGAGGGCATGCGCGCGGCCGCGGAGGTCACCTGGGGAGCACCCACCCTGCGCGGCCGGACCGTGGGCGTCGCCGGGGTCGGCAAGGTCGGGCACCACCTGGTCAGCCACCTGCTCCAAGACGGTGCCCGCGTCGTGGTCACCGACGTGGATGCCAACGCGGTCGCGCGGGTGCAGGCCGAGCACCCCGACGTGCAGGTGGTCCCCGACGCCGACGCGTTGGTGGGCAGCGAGCTCGACGTGTATGCGCCCTGCGCGCTCGGTGGCGCCCTGGACGACTCCGTGGTGGTTACGCTGAGCGCGAAGATCGTCTGCGGAGCGGCCAACAACCAGCTCGCTCACGAGGGGATCGAGAAGCAGCTGCAGGACCGCGGCGTGCTCTACGCGCCCGACTACCTGGTCAACGCCGGAGGGCTGATCCAGGTCGCCGACGAGCTCGAGGGGTTCTCCTTCGACCGCGCCAAGCAGCGGGCCAGCAAGATCTTCGACTCCGCGCACCGCGTCTTCGCGCTGGCCGCCGAGGAGGGCGTCCCGCCGGCCGTGGCCGCCGACCGGCTGGCCGAGCGCAGGATGACCGAAATCGGCCGGCTGCGCGGCATCTGGCTGGGCTAGCGAGAAATTTGTCCTAGACCACTGGACGGACCAGCCCGGCCGGGCTGGTCCGTCGGGGTGGTTCGGCACGGTCGACCGTGGGTCAGTCGCTCCGGGACTGGGAGTAGTCCGCCCACTCGTCGTAGTCGTCCGACTCGCCATCGTCGTGGGAGCTGTCGGAGCTCTGGTCGCCATGCAGCTCCTGAGCCAACGCGCCGAAGTCCGTCTCGTGGGAGCGGTACTTCAGGTCACGGGCAACCTTGGTCTGCTTGGCCTTCGCACGGCCGCGCCCCATAGGGTCGACCCCCTCGCACACTTGGCCGGAGTCACGTCATCACCTTCCGTGACCTCCGCTGGCGAAGCTCACGGACAGGGACACCCGCGCGTCCGGTCTCTCCTCTGGTTTCTCGTGGTGTCAACGATACCCGCCCGCTGGCTGTTCCCGCACACCCGGCCTGTCGAGTTGCCCCGGATTCGCCGGTGCTGCCGCCGGGTTCACCAGCCGGGGTGGCGCCCCACCAGGGTGACCGAGCCACCCGGCCGGTCGTCGCCCGCGGCGCTCACCTGGCCGGCCGGCCAGGCGCGCAGCCCGTGGCCCTCCAGCAGCGCCACCGCCCGGTCGGCGTCCGCGGGGTCGGTGACCGCGACCATGCCCACCCCGCAGTTCAGGGTGCGCTCCAGGTCGGGCTGCGCGACGCTGCCGACCTGGCGCACCAGGTCGAAGACCGGCTGCGGCGTCCAGGTGCTCCGGTCGACCTCCGCGGCCAGCTCGACGGGCATCACCCGGGTCAGGTTGTCGGCCAGCCCGCCGCCGGTGACGTGGGACATGGCGTGCGTGCGGGTGCGGCGGGCCAGGTCCAGGCACGCCTTGGCGTAGATCAGGGTGGGCTCGAGCAGTTCCTCGCCCAGCGGCCGGCCCAGCTCCGGCACCTCCCGATCCAGGCTCCAGCCCGCGCCGCCGTCCGCCGGCGGGCCGAGCAGCACGTGCCGCACCAGGGAGTAGCCATTGGAATGCAGCCCGCTGGAGCCGATCGCGATCAGTACGTCACCGGGCCGGACCCTTCCCGGGCCCAGCACGTCGCTGCCCTCCACCACCCCGGTGGTCGAGCCCGCCACGTCGTACTCCTCGGGGCCGAGCAGCCCCGGGTGCTCCGCGGTCTCACCGCCCACCAGTGCACAGCCGGCCTGCACGCACGCCTCGGCGATGCCCTGCACGATCGCGGCGATCCGTTCTGGTACGACGCGGCCGGTGGCGATGTAGTCGGTGAGGAACAGCGGCTCGGCCCCGCACACGACCAGGTCGTCGACGAGCATGCCGACCAGGTCGAAGCCGATGGTGTGGTGGCGGTCCATCGCCTGCGCGATCGCGACCTTGGTGCCCACCCCGTCGGCGGAGGTGGCCAGCAGCGGCTGCTTGTAGTCCTTGAGAGCGCTGGCGTCGAAGAGGCCGGCGAAGCCGCCGATGCCGCCGATCACCTCCGGCCGGCGAGCCTTCTCGACCCATACCTTCATCAGCGCGACGGCCTTGTCGCCGGCGTCGATGGACACCCCGGCGGACTCGTAGGTCGCGCCTGCGGCCTGCTGGTCGCTCATTCGTCTCCTCGCTGCCGGCGGGTCAGGGCCGCTCGAGCGCGTCGGAGGCGCCGCCGCCCAGGGTGAGAGGCAGCTTCGGGCCGACGCCGGCGGGCTCGAGCAAGTGCTTGCCGAGGTGCTCCGGCTCGGGCAGCGGCACCGGGTACACGCCGTCGAAACAGGCGCGGCACAGGCTGTCCTTCGGCACGCCGGTGGCCTCCACGAGCTCATCGAGCGAGATGTAGCCCAGCGAGTCGGCGTCGATGGAGCGGCAGATCTCGTCGGTGGACAGGCCGTTGGCGATCAGCTCGGCCCGGCTGGCGAAGTCGATGCCGTAGAAGCACGGCCACTTCACCGGCGGGCTGGAGATCCGCACGTGCACCTCGCGGGCGCCCGCCTCGCGGAGCATCCGGACGAGGGCTCGCTGGGTGTTGCCGCGGACGATCGAGTCGTCGACGACCACCAGCCGCTTGCCCTCGATCACGTCGCGCAGCGGGTTGAGCTTGAGCCGGATGCCGAGCTGGCGGATGGTCTGCGACGGCTGGATGAAGGTGCGCCCGACGTAGGCGTTCTTGACCAGACCCATCGCGAACGGGATCCCGCTCGCCTCGGCGTACCCGATCGCGGCGGGGGTGCCGGACTCGGGCACCGGGATGACCAGGTCGGCGGCATCCGGGCCGTCGAGGACGCTCTCGCAACGGGCCAGCCGGCGGCCGACCTCGACGCGGACGCTGTGGATCCGCTGGCCGGAGATCCGGGTGTCCGGGCGGGCCAGGTAGACGAACTCGAACAGGCAGCCCTTCGGGGCCGGCTCGGCGAACGCTTGAGTGCGCAGGCCGTTCTCGTCGATCGCGACCATCTCGCCCGGCTCGACCTCGCGGACGTACGCCGCCCC
>DASSKA010000222.1:0-14449 GCA_035690905.1 Nocardioidaceae bacterium
ATGGACCTGCTGCGCAGCAGCTTCGTGGTGGTGCCGCTGCTGGTGCTGCTGGGCATCTTCGGGGTGCTGGTGGTCACCGGCACGCCGGTCTACCAGATCCCCGAGCGGCTCGCCGCGCTGCGCGACCGGCTGCTGGGCCGCACCAAGCCGGAGGAGCCCACGGAGGAGGCTCCGACCGAGAAGCTGAAGCGGTCCCGGCCGCGGCGTCGGGTGGGGGTGTACGACGGGGAGCAGGACACCGGCGACAAGCCCTACGACACTCCCGTGCTGGAGGGGCGGGAGCTCGGCAAGCGTGGCAAGCCGGGCGCGCCCCCCGTCGTACCGGAGGAGAAGGCCGAGCTCGAACCGCCGCAGCACACCCCGCTCCCCGCTCGGGTCGAGCAGCTCGCGCTGTCCGGCGACGTCACCTACGCGCTGCCGGGCAACGACCTGCTCAAGCCGGGCAGCGTGCACAAGGCCCGGTCCAAGGCCTCCGACGACGTGGTGAACCGGCTCACCGAGGTGCTCGACCAGTTCGACATCGACGCCCAGGTCACCGGCTACACCCGCGGCCCGACGGTCACCCGCTACGAGGTCGAGCTGGGCCCGGCGGTGAAGGTGGAGAAGGTCACCGCGCTCGGCAAGAACATCGCCTACGCGGTCGCGTCCGCCGACGTGCGGATCCTCTCGCCGATCCCCGGCAAGTCCGCGATCGGCATCGAGATCCCCAACAGCGACAAGGAGATCGTCTCCCTCGGCGACGTGCTGCGGTCGGGCAGCGCCCGCAACGACCACCACCCGATGATCGTCGGGCTGGGCAAGGACGTGGAGGGCGGCTTCGTGGTCGCCAACATGGCGAAGATGCCGCACCTGCTGGTGGCCGGTGCGACCGGCTCCGGAAAGTCCAGCTTCGTCAACTCGATGATCACCTCGATCCTGATGCGGTCCACCCCGGACGAGGTGCGGATGATCCTGGTCGACCCGAAGCGGGTCGAGCTGAACGTGTACGAAGGCGTGCCGCACCTGATCACCCCGATCATCACCAACCCGAAGAAGGCCGCCGAGGCGCTGCAGTGGGTCGTGCGCGAGATGGACCTGCGCTACGACGACCTGGCCGCGTTCGGGTTCCGGCACGTCGACGACTTCAACAAGGCGGTGCGCGCCGGCAAGGTGCAGCCGCCGCCGGGCAGCGAGCGGGTGCTCGCGCCGTACCCGTACCTGATCGTGGTCGTCGACGAGCTCGCCGACCTGATGATGGTCGCCCCCCGTGACGTCGAGGACGCGGTCGTCCGGATCACCCAGCTGGCCCGGGCCGCCGGCATCCACCTGATCCTGGCCACCCAGCGTCCGTCGGTGGACGTGGTCACCGGCCTGATCAAGGCCAACGTGCCGTCGCGGCTGGCGTTCGCGACGTCCTCGCTGGCCGACAGCCGGGTGATCCTGGACCAGCCGGGCGCGGAGAAGCTGGTCGGCCAGGGCGACGGGCTGTTCCTGCCGATGGGCGCCAGCAAGCCGGTGCGCGTGCAGGGCTCGTGGGTCACCGAGGCCGAGATCCACAAGGTGGTCGCGCACTGCAAGGAGCAGCTGACGCCGACCTACCGCGAGGACGTCACCGCGCCGGCGCAGTCCAAGCGGGAGCTCGACGACGACATCGGCGACGACCTCGAGCTGGTGGTGCAGGCCGTCGAGCTGGTGGTCTCCACCCAGTTCGGGTCCACCTCGATGCTGCAGCGCAAGCTGCGGGTCGGTTTCGCCAAGGCCGGCCGGCTGATGGACATCCTGGAGAGCCGCGGTGTGGTCGGGCCGAGCGAGGGCTCCAAGGCCCGCGACGTGCTGGTCAAGCCCGACGAGCTCGACCAGGTGATCGCCACCCTGCAGGACCAGTCGTGAACCCCCGGCCAGGCCCCTTCGCCGGTCCCGTAGTGAGCCCAGTAGTGAGCCCAGTAGTGAGCCCAGTAGTGAGCGGAGAGTCATGAGCGCGATGCCCCACGAGCTCCACGACGACGATGCTGTCCGGCCACCCTCGACGGACGACACCGCCCTGCGTGCGCCTGTGGTGGTGCGCCGCAACGCCGGGCTGGCCGCGCTGATCGGTGCGGCCGCGTCGGCGATCGCGATCGCCTACCTGTGGCGGGCCTCGCAGACCGGCCTCTTGGTCGACTGGGCGCTGTGCGCGGTGATGGCGGTGATCGCCGCGGCGTACCTCGCGGCTCTGGTCGACTCACGCACTCCGCTGCTCGTCGCCGACGACCTCGGCGTGCGGCTCCGGCTCGGCAGCCAGTGGCGCGGCCTGCCCTGGGAGGCCCTCGGCGAGGTGCTGGTCCGGCCACGACGCGGCCTGCTGCGCGACGGGACGCTGATGTTCGCGCCGCGGAGCGCCGACCGGGCGATGGCCGGGCTGGACGCGCGAGGCCGTTGGCACGCCCGGTTGAACGCGAGGATGTACGGCGCGGCGCTGGCCGTCCCGATGGGCATGACCACCCGGCTGTCCACGGACCGGGCGGTGCGCGACGCGCTGGCGGCCCTGGCGGCGGGACGCGTCGAGGTGGTGGAGGCGGTCCCCTCGCCCGGGCCGTCGCCGGCAGGCAAGCCGATCGCTGAACGGGCCGCGGGGCCTGCCGCGCGGCCCGCCGCAGGGCTTGCCGCCGGTCCGCTCATCGGGCGGAGCGCCTCCGAGCCGGTCGCCGTCGACGCGGAGCCGGTCACCGCCCCTCGCCGTACGCTCTTCGGCACCCTGGGCACGATCGTCTCGCGCGCCGCGAAGCGGCCGGAGCCGGAGCGTTCCGATCCCGCCCCGGCGCCGGTCGAGCGGCCGCCGGCCGGTCCGGCGCTGCCGCTGCGCCCCACCCGGCCTGCGCTGCGCGCCGAGGTGACCCGCGAGGCGCCGGCCACGATCGGCAACGCTGCGCTGCACCTCGACCCGGCCGAGGACGGCGGGAACGACGACGTGCTCCGCGAGCGCGGCACCCTGCACCGTCCGGGCAGCGTGGACCTGGTCCTCGAGCCGCCGGCCCAGAGCAGGGTGCGTCCCATCGCCCGTGCCGGTGCCGCGGTCGAGCCGCTGGTGATCGACGAGTTCGTCGTGGAGCCGGCCTACGACCCGGTGATCGGGCCGGAGCTGGCCGCGGCCCGGACCCGGCTCGGGCTGTCGGTGGACGACCTGGCCGAGCGCACCCGGATCCGCCCGCACGTGCTGGAGTCGATCGAGGTCGACGACTTCGCGCCCTGCGGCGGCGACTTCTATGCCCGGGGCCACCTGCGCACCCTGGCCCGGGTGCTCGGCAAGGACCCGGCGCCGCTGCTGGCGGCGTTCGAGGAGAGGTACGCCACGGCCCCGCTGAACGCCCGCCGGGTATTCGAGGCCGAGCTGGCCACCGGAATGACCGGCAGCATGCGCCGCACGGTCGGTGGACCGAGCTGGGGCATCCTCGTCGGTGCCGTGCTGTGCGTGGTGATCGTCTGGGGACTGGTCCGGCTGTTCGCCGGGACCCCGCAGGAGCACCTGGTCCCCGCCCCCACGGTGCAGCCGGCGGCCGCGGCCAAGAACGCCTACCCGCAGTCTGCCGCGCCGGTGGCGGTGCCGATGCGGGTCTCGCTGGTCGCCGTGCGCAGCACCGGCACCGTCGTGGTTCGCGACGGGCAGGGACGCATCCGGTTCAGCGGCACCCTCGACCCGGGCCAGCCCAAGCACCTCCGGGTGACGCCACCGGTCCACGTGCGGGCGGCCGACGCCGGGGCGGTGGACGTGCTGGTGCGCGGCCGCGACCTTGGGTCGGTCGGCGCGGACGGCCGGCCGGGGCATCGCACGTTCCACCGCTGACCCGTTGCGGTCGAGCCGGCGGCTCATCCCGCTGCCCACAGCTTTCCCATGTTCACATGGGAAGCCGTCACCTCGCATGGTTCGGGTGCCGTGTGACGTGCCGGTTTCTCGTGGGAGGTGCGCCGCCAGGCGAGGGGAGCGGTTCGCCAGGGCAGCCGCCCGCCCGTCATACTCGATGGCGGCATGACTACTTCCCAGGACGCAGCCCCAGCGACCCCCCACGCAGCGGTCGGCCCAGCCCCGGCCGCAGCCACCGGCCGAGCCGATGGCTCCGCAGCCCCCACCGTGGCCCTGGTCACCCTCGGCTGCGCGCGCAACGAGGTGGACTCCGAGGAGCTGGCCGGCCGGCTGGAGGCCGGCGGGTTCCGGCTCGTCGAGGACCCGGAGGCGGCGCAGGCCGTGGTGGTCAACACCTGCGCGTTCGTGGAGGCGGCCAAGAAGGACTCCGTGGACACGCTGCTGGCCGCCGCCGACCTGCGCGAGACGGGAAGCACCCAGGCCGTGGTGGCCGTCGGGTGCATGGCCGAGCGGTACGGCAAGGAGCTCGCCGAGGCGCTGCCGGAGGCGGACGCAGTGCTCGGCTTCGACGACTACCCGGACGTCGCCGGCCGGCTGGAGGCGGTGCTGGCCGGGGAGCAGCTGCACCCGCACACCCCGCGGGACCGCCGGCTGCTGCTGCCGATCGCTCCGGCTGAGCGGAACCCGGACGCGGTGGTGCTGCCCGGGCACACGATCGCCGCACCGGACCTGCCGCAGGAGGCGGCCCCGAGCTCGGGGCCGCGCGCGGTCCGGCGCAGGCTGGACGGCGGCCCGATGGCGCCGCTGAAGCTGGCCAGCGGCTGCGACCGCCGGTGCACGTTCTGCGCGATCCCCAGCTTCCGTGGCTCGTTCGTGTCCCGCCGCCCCGTCGACGTGCTCGGGGAGGCGGACTGGCTGGCCCGCCAGGGCGTGCGGGAGCTGTTCCTGGTCAGTGAGAACTCCACGTCGTACGGCAAGGACCTCGGCGACCTGCGGCTGCTCGAGAAGCTGCTGCCCGACCTCGCCGCGACTGACGGCATCGACCGGGTCCGGGTGTCCTACCTGCAGCCGGCCGAGACCCGGCCCGGGCTGCTGAAGGCGATCGCCGGGACGCCGGGCGTCGCGTCGTACTTCGACCTGTCCTTCCAGCACGCCTCCCACCCGGTGCTGCGCCGGATGCGCCGCTTCGGCGACGCCGAGTCGTTCCTGGCCCTGGTGGAGCAGATCCGCGCCTTCGACCCCGCGGCGGGCATCCGCTCGAACGTCATCGTCGGCTTCCCCGGCGAGACCGAGCGCGACCTGCGCACGCTGTGCGACTTCCTGGCCGAGGCCCGGCTGGACTTCGTGGGGGTGTTCGGGTACTCCGCCGAGGACGGCACGGCCGCCGCGTCGTACGACGACCAGCTCGACCCCGACGAGATCCGCGACCGCGTAGAACGAGTCAGCGCCCTGGTCGAGGAGTTGACCGCCGCCCGAGCCGCGGACCGGGTCGGCCAGTGTGTCGACGTGCTGCTGGAGAGCGTGGACGGCAGCGACGGCGAGGGCCGCGCCGAGCACCAGGGACCGGAGGTGGACGGCTCCACCCGGCTGACCGGGCTGCCCGCCGGTGCTCGGGCCGGTGACCTGGTGGCCGCGACGGTCGTCGACTCCGACGGCGTGGATCTGGTCGCGGTTCCGGGATGACCGAGCCGCAGCCGGCTACCGGGCCGCGGTCGGCCTCGATCTGGAACCTGCCCAACGCGCTGACCATGCTGCGCATGGTGATGGTGCCGTTCTTCGGCTGGGCGCTGCTGGTCGACGGCGGGCAGTCGATCACCTGGCGGCTGGTGGCGTACGCACTGTTCGTGGCGGCGATGGTCACCGACAAGATCGACGGCGACATCGCCCGGCGGCGCAACCTGGTCACCGGGTTCGGGGAGATCGCCGACCCGATCGCCGACAAGGCGCTGACCGGGATGGCCTTCGTCGGGCTGTCGGTGATCGGCGCGCTGTGGTGGTGGGTGACCGCGGTGGTGCTGGTCCGCGAGTGGGGGATCACGCTGCTGCGGTTCTGGGTGATCCGGCACGGGATCATCGCAGCGAGCCGTGGCGGCAAGCTCAAGACCCTGCTGCAGACCTTCGCGCTGGGTCTGCTGATCCTGCCGCTGCCGCTGCGGCTGCTGCCGGGGCCGTGGGCCACGGTCGGGCTGGTGCTGTGGTGGATCGCGGTGGTGGTGATGGCCGCTGCCGTGGTCGTGACGGTGGTGACCGGGGTCGACTACGTGGCCAAGGCCCTGGAGGTACGACGGGCGGGGCGGGCCGCCAACGGCTGACCGTCACTGCGACGTCGTGGACTCCCGCGGCGAGCCGGTGCTCTGCTTGACCGCGTCCAGGGTGACCGCGGCCTGCACCAGGGCGAGATGGCTGAACGCCTGCGGGAAGTTCCCGACGAACCGCTTCTGGACCGGGTCGTACTCCTCGGCGAGCAGGCCCACGTCGTTGGGCACCTCGAGCAGCCGGTCCATCAGCTTCTCGGCGTCCTCGACCCGCCCGGCGCGGGCGTAGGCCTCCACCAGCCAGAACGAGCAGGCCAGGAACGGGTGCTCGGAGCCGCTGAGCCCGTCCACCCCGCTGGAGGTGCGGTAGCGCAGCAGGAACCCGTCTTGCAGCAGGTCCTCCTCGATCGCCTTGATGGTGCTCAGCATCTTCGGGTCGTCGCCGTCGATGAAGCCGACCTGGGGCAGCATGAGCAGCGCTGCGTCGACCTCGGAGGTCTCGTAGTGCTGGGTGAACGTGTTGCGCTCGGCGTTGAAGCCCTTCTCCAGCACCTCGTCCCGGATCTTGTCGCGGATCGCCCGCCACTCGTTGACCGGGCCGGGCAGGCCGTGCCGCTCCACGGCGGCGATCGCCCGGTCGAAGGCCGCCCACACCATCACCCTCGAGTGGGTGAAGTGACGCAGCGGTCCGCGGATCTCCCACAGCCCGTTGTCCGGCTGGTCCCAGTGCTGGGCCATCTCCTCCACGAGGGTGCTCTGCAGCGACCACGACTCGCGGTTCTCCTTCAGCCCGTGCTGGCGGGCCAGCTGCAGCGAGATCATCACCTCGCCGAGCACGTCGGTCTGCCGCTGGGCCGCCGCGCCGTTGCCGATGCGCACCGGCTTGGACCCGTCGTACCCGGGAAGGTGGCCCAGCTCCCGCTCGAACAGGTCACGACCGCCGTCGACGGTGTACATGATCTGCAGGTCGGCGGGGTCGCCGGCCACCGCGCGCAGCAGCCAGTTGCGCCACAGCCGCGCCTCGTCGCCGTACCCGCAGGCCAGCAGCGCCTCCAGGGTCAGCGAGGCGTCCCGCAGCCAGCAGAACCGGTAGTCCCAGTTCCGCTCGCCGCCGAAGTCCTCGGGCAGCGAGGTGGTGGCCGCGGCCACGATGCCGCCGGTGCCGCCGTGGGTCATCAGCCGCAGCGTGATCAGCGAGCGGACCACGGCGTCGCGGTAGGGCCCGTCGTAGGTGCACATGGCCGCCCAGGACCGGGCCTGGGCCATGCTCTCCTGGATGCGGTGGTCGAACTCCAGCGGCTTCGGCAGCGGGTGGTGGGAGGCGACCCAGGTGGTGGCGAAGGTGAGCTGGTCGCCGGCGGAAACCTCGAACTCGTCCACGTGCCGGCCCTCCTGCGCCACGGGCAGCCGCGGCCCGCGCAGGATCAGCTTGTCCGGGCCGGCGACCGCGACGATCACCCTCTCGCCGTGGTTGTCGCGGCGGCTCACCCAGGGCCGGATCTTGCCGTAGCCGAACCGGACCACCCACTCGTGGCGGACCCGCACGGTGCCCTCGACCCCGGTGATCCGGCGCACGATGTCGGCGCGCTTGTCACCGAACGGCATCAGGTCCAGCACCGTCATGCTGCCGGTGTCGGTGGTGTAGGTGGTCTCCAGGGCGACGGTGTTCTCGAGGTACCGGCGGCTGACCCGCGCCTCGTCGGCCGGGCCGAGCAGCCAGTGGCCGTTCTCGTTGTCGCCCAGCAGGCCGGCGAAGCAGGCCGGGGAGTCGAAGCGCGGCAGGCACAGCCAGTCCACCGAGCCGTTGCGGCCCACCAGGGCAGCAGTACCGGTGTCGCCGAGCACGGCATAGTCCTCGATCGGTAGAGCCATGGGGTCACCGTACCGAAGCCGGTTCCACGCCCGTCGTACCGTTTCGACGCGGCCGCTAGCATCCATGCATGCCCAGCGACCCCGACCCCCAGGTGATGGCGGCCACCCTGCACGCAGAGCTGCTGCGGCGCTCGGCGATGGTCGCGACGGCCGAGTCGCTGACCGGCGGCGCGCTGGGGGACCTGCTCTCGGCAGCCCCCGGCGCGAGCGACACCTACCTCGGCGGGGTGGTGTCCTACGCGACCTCGGTCAAGCAGAAGCTGCTCGGGGTGTCCGACGAGACGGTGCGCGAGCACGGCGTGGTGTCGGCCGAGTGCGCCGCCGAGATGGCGGCCGGGGTGCGGGCGCTGGTGGGCGCCGACGTGGCGGTGAGTACGACGGGCGTGGCCGGCCCGACCGAGCAGGAGGGGAAGCCGGTCGGCACGGTGTTCGTCGGGGTGGCCTCGGACAAAGGGGTGAGCACCACCTGTTTGGACCTCGAGGGTGACCGCGCCTCGATCAGGGAACAGACATGTCGCGAGGCGATCTCAGCGGTGCTCGCCGTGCTGGTCCCGTAGGCTGGTCGGACGGGGGGTGCCGCCCGGAAGTTTCGGTCGCCGGGTAGCGTTGACGGTCTAGAGGCAGCACGCGCGGGAAGGAGCAGGGCATGGTGCTTTTTCGTCGCTTGCTCGGGGAGGTACTCCGTTCCCGCAGGGTCCGCCAGGGCCGCACGCTTCGGCAGGTGTCCGCGGACGCCCGGGTGAGCCTCGGGTACATCTCGGAGATCGAGCGCGGCCAGAAGGAAGCGTCCTCCGAGCTTCTCGCTGCCCTGTGCGCCGCCCTGGACGCGCCGCTGTCGGAGATCCTCTCCGAGGTCAGCGACGCGGTCGCCCTCGAGGAAGCCCGGGTCGCGATGCAGCTCGAGGCCACGCTGGAGACCACCAGCATCCCGGCGCCCACCGACGGCGGCGGCGGTCGCCGCGGCGACGTCGTAGCCTCCGCCGCCTGACCCGTTGCTCCCGCAGCGCGCGTTCATCGACCGTGTCTGCTCGGACCTGGACGGGTTCGAGGTCATCCGCGGCGTGTGGCTGACCGGCAGCTTCGGGCGCGGCACCGCCGACGAGCACTCCGACGTGGACATGTTCGTGCTCGTCCCGGTCGAGCAGCGCGACCGGCTGGTCTCCGGCTGGCCGTCGGTCGCGGCTCGCTATGAGCCGCTGCTCGTGAAGCGGCTCGGGGCGGCGCCGGTGTACACCCACGTGCTGCCCGGCTGGCTGCGCTGGGACGTGGTCATCGGCACCGACACCGAGCTCGCGAACGTGGACCGGCGACGGGTCGAGGAGCTGGTCAACAAGGACGGTGCTCGGCCGGGCTCACCGGGGCACCGAGGGGCCGACCCGGACGCGGTCCGGGAGATGACCGAGGAGTTCCTGCGGGTGCTGGGGCTGCTGGTCGTCGTGCTCGCCCGTGACGAGCTGGTCAGCGGCGTCTCCGGCAGCGGGCTGCTGCGCCAGCTGCTCACCACGCTGCTGCGCTACCGCGTCGAAGGGGACCGGCTCAGCGGTGCCCTGCACCTGAGCCGGGTGCTCCCGGCGGACGAGCTGGCCGCGCTGGCCGCGCTGCCGGTCCCCTCGCCGGAGCGCTCCTCGGTGATCGAGGCGCACCTGGCCTGCGCGCGGCTGTTCCTGCCCGTCGCCCGGCAGCTGCTCGGCCCGTCGTACCCCTCCGAGCTCGAGGCCGCCTGTCTGGAGCACCTGCACACCAATCTCGGGCTCACCCTCTCCCGTTGAGTGGTCAGGCGTGCTGCGTTGAGTGGTCAGGCGTGCTGTGTTGAGTGGTCAGGCGTGCTGTGTTGAGTGGTCAGGCGTGCTGTGTTGAGTGGTCAGGCGTGCTGTGTTGAGTGGTCAGGCGTGCTGGGATTCGCAAACCGCGCGAGTGACCACTCGAAGGCGCGCGAGTGACCACTCAACGGGGTTGGCAGGTGGGGCACCAGTAGGTCGCTCGTTCGCTCGCCGGGCCGGGGGTGGTCGGGCCGGGGGTGGTCGCGCCGGGGCTGGTCGCGTCCGGGTCTGCCATGGCGACGCGGATCGGCGTGCCGCAGCGGCGGCAGGGCTGACCGTCGCGGCGGTACACCCAGGTCCGCCTCCCACGTCGCAGGTCGCCGGTCGTGGTCTGCTCGACCCGCTCCTTGTTGGCCTCCAGCACGACCTTGGCGCGTTTCACCAGCCGGCGCAGGTCCGCCCCCGACACCGGTGTCCAGGGGTTGGCGCCGGCCAGGAAGCACAGCTCGGACTTGTACAGGTTCCCGATCCCGGCGAGGTTGCGCTGGTCGAGCAGCGCCTCGCCGACCGGCCGGTCCGGCGACGCCGCCAGCCGGCGCACTGCCTCGTCCGCATCCCAGTCCGGCCCCAGCAGATCGGGCCCGAGGTCAGGGAGTACGTCGGACTCGCTGACCGTCTCGACCAGCGCGACCGTGCCGAGTGCGAACCCGACCGCCGTCCACGTCTCGGTGACCAGCACCACCCTCGCCTCGTGGGCGGGGCGCTGCCAGCGCGAGCCTGGCCGGTACAGGTGCCAGCTTCCCTCCATCTTCAGGTGCGTGTGCAGGGTGAGGGCAGGGTCGCAGAACCGGGTGAGCAGGTGCTTGCCGCGCGAGACGGTGGCCAGCACCTCCGCACCGGCCAGGTCCACCGTGGCCAGCCCGGGCACCCGGAAATCGCTGCGCTGCAGCACCGACCCGGTCAGCGCCTGGTCGAGGTGCCGGGCGGTGCGCCAGACGGTGTCGCCCTCAGGCACGAGCGGCACCCGCAGCAGAAGTCTCAGGCACGCAGCCGCAACCCCCGCGGCGTGGCCACGAACCCGGCCGCCTCCAGCGCCTCTCGCAGCGCGGCCGGCCGCTCCCCGGAGGCGAGGATGTTCTCCCCGTCGGCGCGCTCGACGGTCAGCCGGCCCAGCGCCCCCTGCCGGACCGCGCGCGCCAGCACCTCGATCGCGGGACCCACCACGAGGCGGTCGTCACTGAAGGTGAGCAGGGTTCGCCCGCCCCGTTCGACGTACACCGCCGGCTCGCCGGCCACCAGCACCACCAGCGCGCCGGCCTTGCGGCCCGGCCGGTGCCCGGTGGGAGCATCGAGGGCCGGCCAGGGCAGCGCCGCACCGTACGGGTTGGCCGGGTCGGTGGCCGCCAGCGGCACTGCGACGGGCTTCTCACCCGGAGCCGAGACGTCGGTGGAGAAGCTGCGCAGCCGGTCCACCGCACCGGGCACGCCGAACTGCGCGGCTCCCAGCGACGCCACGAAGTAGCCGCGCCGGCAGCGGCCGGACTCCTCGAACGCGGACAGCACCTTGTACACACCGGCGAAGCCGCCGGGCACCCGCTCGCTGGCGACCGCCCCGCGGGTCACCACCCCGTGCCGGTCCAGCAGCGCCTCGGCGGTGGCGTGCGCCCGGAGGGTGGGGTCGGGCTCCAGCTCGGGCAGCAGCGACCAGCGGCCGGCCGTCGTGGGCGGTCCGGTCCGGCTGGGCAGGTTCGACCGGCGCGCGCCGTACCGCGCCCGCGGCGGGCGGCGCCGGGACCGGTGTGCGGACGTGCCCGTCGAGGTCAGCGACCGCAGCGGCGCCAGGGTGTCGTTGCCGACCCGGCCGGCCCAGACCAGCTCCCACAGCGCCGTCTCCAGCGCCTTGTCGCCGCCCTCCACGACCGGTTCGCCGATCGCGTCGGCCAGCTGCCGGAAGAAGAACGCGCCCCCTCCGCCGAGCGCGTCGAGCACCGCCTCGTGCAGCGGGGACAGCTCCAGAGCCTCCGGTTCCGGCAGCGTCAGCGACGCCGAGTCGGCCAGGTGCAGCGACACCCAGCCGTCGGCGCCGGGCAGCGACCCGTGCCCGGCCCACAGCACCTCGCCGGCCGCGGTCAGCTCGTCGAGCATCGCGGGCGAGTAGTCGACCACCCGCGCGGACAGCACCAGCGGCTCCAGGGCGGAGGCGGGGACGGCGCAGCCGACGAGCTGCTCCACCACGGCGAGCACCCCATCCACGCCCCGCAGCCGGCTCCCGCCGGTGGACACGTGCTGCCACGCGGGCAGGAACCGGCCCAGCGCCGCCGGCTCGACCGGCTCGACCTCCTTGCGCAGGACGGCCAGCGACCGGCGCCGCAGCCGGCGCAGCACCTCCGCGTCGCACCACTCCGACCCGCCCCCCGTGGGCCGGAACTCGCCCTCCAGGACCCGGCCCTGCGCGCCGAGCCTGGCCAGCGTCTGGCGTACGACGGCGGGGCCGAGCCCCAGCCGTGCCGAGACATCGGCGACCGTGAACGGCCCGTGGCTGCGCGCGTAGCGGCCCACCAGGTCGGCCAGCGGGTCCTCGACCGGCTCGGTGAACGCCTCGGGCGTGCCGGGCGGCACCGGGACACCCAACCCGTCGCGCAGCCGGCCGACGTCCTCCACGCCCGCCCAGCGGTCCTCTCCGGCCACCCGGACGGGCACCACCCGGCGCGCGTCGCGGAGCATCTCCAGCCAGGCGGCCACGTCCGACCCAGGGCGGCACCGGGCCTCGACCTCGGCCGTGGACAGCGGGCCGAGCAGCCGGAGCAGGTCGGTGATCCCCTCGGCGTCCTTGGCCTGCCGGTCCGGCACCAGCCGCTGCAGCTCGGCCTCCAGCTCGGCGAGCACGTCGGCGTCGAGCAGCTCCCGGAGCTCCGCGCGGCCGAGCAGCTCGGCGAGCAGACCCTGGTCCAGCGACAGCGCGGCCGCCCGTCGTTCGGCGATCGGGGAGTCGCCCTCGTAGACGAATGCGGCGACGTAGCCGAACAGCAACGAGCGCGCGAACGGCGAGGGCTGCTGCGAGGACACCTCCGCGACGCTGACCCGCCGTGACGCCAGTGCCTTCATCAGCGCGACCAGCGCCGGCACGTCGTACACATCCTGCAGGCACTCCCGCACCGCCTCGAGCACGATCGGGAAGGACGGGTACCGCACGGCCACCTGCAGCAGCTGCGCGGACCGCTGCCGCTGCTGCCACAGCGGCGACCTCCGCCCCGGGTCCCGGCGGGGCAGTAGCAGCGCCCGCGCCGCGCACTCCCGGAACCGGGACGCGAACAGCGCCGACCCGCCGACCTCTGTGGTGACGATGTCCTCGATCTCGTCCGGCTCGAAGACCACCACGTCCGCGCCGGGCGGGTCCTGGTCGGTCTCCGGCACCCGGAGCACGATCCCGTCGTCGCCGGGCAGCGCTTGGGCGTCGATGCCGTACCGCTCCCGCAGCCGGACCCCGATCGCCAGCGCCCACGGCGCGTGCACCTGGGCGCCGTACGGCGAGTGCACCACGATCCGCCAGTCGCCGAGCTCGTCGCGAAACCGCTCCACCACCACGGTCTTGTCGGTGGGCAGCGCGTTGGTGGCCTGCTTCTGCTCGGACAGGTAGCGGACCAGGTTCTGCGCGGCCCAGGCGTCCAGCCCGGCGTCTTCGCAGCGTTGCACCGCCTGCGGTTCCGGAGTGGCCGCGAGCTCGCGGGTGAACGCGCCGATCGCCGCGCCGAGCTCGGCGGGACGGCCGAGCTGGTCGCCCTTCCAGAACGGCAGCCGGCCGGGCTGGCCGGGGGCGGGGGAGACCAGCACCCGGTCGTGGGTGATGTCCTCGATGCGCCAGCTGCTCGCGCCCAGCGCGAACACGTCGCCGACCCGGGACTCGTAGACCATCTCCTCGTCGAGCTCGCCGACCCGCCGTCCCGGGCCGGACTCGCCGACCAGGAACACCCCGAACAGCCCACGGTCGGGGATGGTGCCGCCGGAGGTCACCGCGAGCCGCTGCGCACCGGGCCGGCCAGTCAGGGTGCCGGCGACCCGGTCCCAGACGACGCGGGGCCGGAGCTCGGAGAACTCATCGGAGGGGTACCGGCCGGACAGCAGGTCCAGCACCGCGTCGTACGCCGAACGCGGCAGCGCCGCGAACGGCGCCGAGCGGCGCACCAGGTCGTACAGCTCGTCGATCTGCCACTGCTCGACGGCGGTGGTGGAGACGATGTGCTGGGCGAGTACGTCGAGGGGGTTGGCCGGCACCCGCAGCGCCTCGATGGCGCCCTCGCGCATCCGTTCCACGGACACCGCGGTGTGCACCAGGTCGCCGCGGTGCTTGGGGAACAGCACCCCGCGCGAGGTCTCGCCGACCTGGTGGCCGGCCCGGCCGACCCGCTGCAGCGCGCTGGCCACCGACGGCGGGGACTCCACCTGCACCACCAGGTCGACGCTGCCCATGTCGATGCCGAGCTCCAGGCTGGAGGTGGCCACCACGCACGGCAACCGGCCGCGCTTGAGATCGTCCTCGATCAGCGCCCGCTGCTCCTTGCTGACCGACCCGTGGTGGGCCCGGGCGATCACCGGCGCCGCGCCGTACGACTGTCCGGACTGGGCCATCAGCTGCGCCGGCGGCCCCCCGTTCGCCGACTTGTCAGGCGGGTGACCGGCTGGAGCCGGTGCAGCGCCTGACAACTCGGTGTCGGAGGTGGCGCGGTCGGCGGCGATCTCGTTGAACC
>DASSKA010000223.1:0-18779 GCA_035690905.1 Nocardioidaceae bacterium
CGTCCGCGACCTCCAGCCCTACGTCGGCAAGGAGCTCGAGGCCAAGATCATCGAGCTGGACAAGAACCGCAACAACGTCGTGCTGTCCCGCCGGGCGTGGCTCGAGCAGACCCAGTCCGAGGTCCGCCAGGGCTTCCTGACCCAGCTGCAGAAGGGCCAGATCCGCAAGGGCGTCGTGTCCTCGATCGTCAACTTCGGTGCGTTCGTGGATCTCGGCGGTGTCGACGGCCTGGTGCACGTCTCGGAGCTGTCCTGGAAGCACATCGACCACCCGAGCGAGGTCGTGTCGGTCGGCGACGAGGTCACCGTCGAGGTGCTCGACGTCGACATGGAGCGCGAGCGCGTCTCCCTGTCGCTGAAGGCGACCCAGGAGGATCCGTGGCAGCACTTCGCCCGGACCCACCAGATCGGCCAGATCGTGCCGGGCAAGGTCACCAAGCTGGTGCCGTTCGGCTCGTTCGTGCGGGTCGAGGAGGGCATCGAGGGTCTGGTGCACATCTCCGAGCTGGCCGAGCGGCACGTCGAGATCCCCGAGCAGGTCGTGCAGGTCGGTGACGACGTGATGGTCAAGATCATCGACATCGACCTGGAGCGGCGGCGCATCTCGTTGTCGCTGAAGCAGGCCAACGAGACCGCGCCGGCGGCGTCGGGCGAGGAGTTCGACCCGACGCTCTACGGCATGCCCGCCTCCTACGACGAGCAGGGCAACTACATCTACCCCGAGGGCTTCGACCCGGAGACCGGCGAGTGGCTGGAGGGGTACGACGAGCAGCGCGCGGCCTGGGAGGACCAGTACGCCAAGGCGCACGCCCGCTGGGAGGCCCACGTCAAGCAGCAGGCCGAGGCGCAGGCCGCGGCCGCGGAGGCCGGCCAGGCCACGTCGTACTCCTCGCAGGAGCAGGAGCAGGCGGAGGACGGCGGTTCGCTCGCGTCCGACGAGGCGCTGCAGGCGCTGCGGGAGAAGCTGACCGGGGGTCAGTGACCCGAAAGCCGTGAAGAGGCCCACCCCGACCACGGGGTGGGCCTCTTCGGCTTCTCGGGCTTGGCTGGTCAGGCGTGCCGCGGGTCGTAGGTGTCGACGTGGCTGCGCGGCGGGGCGTGGTGGACGGTCAGGCGGCCGTAGCCGTCGTTCTTGACGAACTCGTAGAGGTACAGCGCGCCCCAGCTCAACGCGGTGAGGCCGCCGACGGCGAGGATGATGATCAGTAGGCTCATGGCAGATATCCTGCGCCAGATGTTTTTCTGCCAACAGTGGCAGTAATGCCAGGGTGCATCGATTTTCCGCCAACGTTGTGCGATGATGGCCGGGTGCTGAGCAACGTCGCCGTCATCACCTACGACGTGGTGGCCCCGTTCGAGCTCGGAGTGCTGTGCGAGGCCTTCGGGGTGGACCGGTCCGCGCAGGGCATCGCGCCGCTGGACTTCGCGGTCTGCGCGCCGACACCGGGCCGGGTCACCACGAGCATGGGGTTCGACCTGCTCGTCGAGCACGGCCTGGCCCGCACCGAGGCCGCCGACCTGGTGGCCGTGCCGGCGGTGAACCGGCACAGTCCGGTGCCCGCCGAGGTCGTGGAGGCGTTGCGGGCGGCCCACGACCGCGGTGCCCGGGTGCTCTCGATCTGCTCCGGCGCGTTCGCGCTGGGTGCGGCCGGCCTGCTGGATGGCAGGTCCTGCACCACGCACTGGATGTACTCCGACGAGCTGGCCGCCCGGTTCCCGCGGGCGCGGGTGCTGCCGGAGGTGCTGTACGTCGACGAGGACCCCGTGATCACCAGCGCCGGCTCCGCCGCCGGCCTGGACGCCTGCCTGCACCTGTGGCGCAAGGAACGCGGCGCGGCGGTGGCCGGCGTGGTGGCCCGGCGCATGGTCGTGCCCCCGCAGCGCGACGGCGGCCAGGCGCAGTTCATCGCCACCCCGGTCCCGGACTGCGAGGCCGAGACGCTCGGCCCCCTGCTGGCCTGGATCGGGGCGCACCTGACCGAGGACCTGTCCGTGGAGGCGCTGGCCCGGCGCACCAACATGTCCGAGCGCACCTTCGCCCGCCGGTTCCGCGCCGAGACCGGCAGCACCCCGCACGCCTGGGTGACCCGCCAGCGGCTGCTGCTGGCCGAGCAGCTGCTCGAGACCAGCGACCGCTCGGTGGAGCAGATCGCCCACCAGGCGGGGTTCGGCAACGCCGCGACCTTCCGGCACCACTTCTTGCGGGCCCGTTCGGTCAGCCCTCAGCAGTACCGCAGGACGTTCTGCTCGGCCGGTGGCTCGGCGGGCGAGGGCGCCGCCTGACCCACGGGGCTGGTGCCGCCTCAGACGACCTTTTTGCCGATGTGTCGTGGCCGCCCGCACGGCAACCTCAGCCGCTTCCGGAGCCGAAGCGCACACGCGCGTCGGACGCAGCGACAGGCGATTCCCTGCGAAACCGGCTGCAGATCCGGCGCGCCGCGACAATCTCCTGTCCTTGTGCACGACCACCGGCCGGCGACCCGCCCCCCAGGGCGAACGTTGCCGATCACGGCACTAGCGGCCGAGCGGGTGTCGTCTGCGGTCCGCGGCCAGCCACATGAACAGCCCCATGATGGCCATCCCGTCCAGGGCGTGCACCATCCCGAACCACCGGTTCAGTCCGAACGCCAACCCGACCAGCAGCCCCTGCACCGCCCACAGCAGCACGCACAGCACCAGCGGCAGCACCCACGACTTCTTGTTCGCGCGACCGACCAGGCCGGCGGCCAGCAGCAGCACGGCGACCACGCCGAGCAGCTCGCCGTTCATGCCGTGCGCCTCGAAGGCGGCGCGGGTGGCCTTCTCGCTGCCGCCGTCCTCGTAGCCGCCCCAGAAGCCAAGGGCAGCCAAGCCGACCTGCAGCACGCAGAGCAGTGCGCCCAGGTAGGCCAGCCAGCGCTGGGCGGCGTCCGCGAACGCCCGGGGTCCGGCCGCCGTCGCCTCAGCGCGCGCCGGTGGCAGCGACGTCTCCGGTGTTGCCATCGATGTCTCCTCTCGTCGTCGCGCCGTCGTGGACGACGACGCGTCCGGTGGTTCCGTCCACGGTGACCATGGCACCGTCGCGGAGGACTTGGGTGGCGTTTCCGGTGGCCAGCACGGCCGGGATGCCGTGCTCGCGGGCCACGATCGCCGCGTGGGAGAGCACCCCGCCGCGGTCGGTGACCAGCGCGCCGGCCACGCCGAACAGCACCGACCAAGCCGGGTCGGTGGTCCGGCACACCAGCACGTCACCGCGCCGCAGCCGGCCGAAGTCGTCGACACCGAGCAGCACCCGCACGGTGCCGGTGTGGCTGCCGGGCGACCCGGCCAGCCCGAGCAGGGCGGCGTCGTCGGCCACCTCCGGTGTCCCGGTGGTGCTCCGCCCGGAGGACCGGGTCCACTGCAGCGCCTCGTTCAGCCGCCGACCGGCACGTGGCAGGCCACGCAGGTCGGGGAGAGGGGCCGGCGCCGGGCCGTGGTACGGCGGACCGGGGTGCTGCATCGTCCACAGCCGCTCCGCGCGGTTGCGGGCCACGGTCTCGCGCACGTCACGGGTCTCGGACGCCCGCTCGGCCAGCAGCAGGCCGCGCAGCGTGTCGACGTCCAGGTGTGCGGCGTCCTCGGGGTCGTGCAGCACGCCGCGCGACGCGAGCCGCCGGCCGGTCTCGACCATCGCCAGCCGGAGCAGCCCGCCGGGCACGGACCCGGTCCAGAAGGCGCTGTCCTCCCGCAGGCCGTAGCTGCGTGTGGCCGCGGCCAGGGCCGTCTCGAACCTGCGCCGCACCCGGCCGGGCCGGGAGGCCAGCAGCGCCCTCGCCTGCGCGGCTGCCTCCTCCCGCAGCCGGGCCGCCGGACCGTCTCCGGGGTCCGGATCGGCGACCGCCTCGCAGAGCAGCCGGGCCACCAGCGCGGGGGACTCCATCAGGGTCGGGGTGCCCGGGTCGTCGTGCAGGCTGCGCACTCCGTACTCCTCGGTCCAGGAGCGCAGCGCGGCCGCCGCCCGGGGTGCCACCGGCTCCAGCCGGTCAACCAGGTCGGCCGGTGCCTCGGTGACGATCGCGGCCGCTCGCGCGTCGTCGCGGACCAGGTCGGCGACGCGTCGCAGCGCGCGGTGCGGCTCGGAGGTCGTCGACGACCGTCCGGCCAGCAGCCGCTGGGTGGTCGCGGTGTCCCACCCGAGCTCACGGGCGAGCAGGGCGCAGAGGTCGTACTGCGGCACCGCGTAGGGCGGGATCAGCCAGAAGTGCAGGCGCAGGCAGCGGGCCAGGAAGTCGACCACCCTGGCGAGATGCGCGCCCAGATCGGCGTCGTCGAGGGCCGCCAGGTCGACACCGGCCAGGGTGGCCTGCTCGTCGCGGAGCCGCGGCTTGTGCAGCCGCTCCCAGTCGTCGAGGGCGCGCTGCAGATGGGCCGGCCGGAGCATCCTCGCGGCGGTCCGCATCCGCTGCCGCAGCGGAGGTACGACGCGGCTCAGGATCCCGAGCAGCCACCACGGTGGCGGCGGGCCACCCCGGCCACCGATCGGCACCACCCGCATGTACGGTTCGCCGCCGATCGTCCGCGCCTCGAAGCGCTCGACCAGGCCGCCCCAGGCCGCGGACATGTCGGTGAGCCCGCTGGTCACGAGCGGGCCGACGAGAGAGGCGCCGAACGCGGTGAGCGGCTCGGGGTAGCGCTCGACCTCCTTCAGCCAGCAGCCTTCCGGCAGATCCACTGCCGGCGGCCGGGGCAGCGCGGTGACCGGACGGGACTGCAGCACCACCAGCCGCTGGTCGGCCATCGCCCACTCGACGTCCTGCGGCCCGCCGAGCTCGGCCCCGAGCCGGCGCGCCAGCTCGGCCACGGCGACCGCCTGCCGCTGGGTCAGTGCCTGGTGCAGCACCGACACCGGGCAGGCGTCCGCGCCGCGGACCCGCCACTGGTCGGGGGTGACCGAGCCGTCGACGAGCGTCTCCGCGGTCCCCGGTACGGCGGAGACGAGCACGGTGTCGCGCTCGCCGGTCACCGGGTCGGCGGTGAAGGCGACCCCGGCGACGTCGGCGTCCACCAGACGCTGGACCAGCACCGCCATCCGCGCCGGCCCGCTGCCGCCGCGGTAGTGCCTGACCCGGCCGGTGAACGCCGACGCCCAGCAGCTGCGGATCGCACTCCGCAGCTCGCCGTCCCCCCGGACCCGGAGCGCGGTGGTGTACTGCCCGGCGAAGGACTCCTCGGGTAGGTCCTCCGCGGACGCCGAGGACCGGACCGCGAGCGGCGCGTCCCCGAAGTGGGCCGCGATCTCGTCGACCGCCAGCGCCACGGTCGCCGGCCAGCCGACCAGCTCGAGGTCGGCCAGCTCGACGTGGGCGCCGAGCCGGTTCTGGTCCAGCACGGCCGCCAGCGCATCCGCGGTGAGCACCAGCCCCTCCGGGACCGAGAAGCCCGCGCCGACCAGCCGCCCGAGGGTGGCCGCCTTGTGCCCGACCACGCCGGGGCCGGCCGCGGCCGCGGCGCGGAGGCCGAGGACCAGGGGAGACCGTGCCGATGACATGGAGGCATCGTCGCGTTTCACGACCGATGCCGGGTATCGGCTGGACTACGTAATCTCGGGCTCCAGGAGGCCGGAGTCGGCGAGGTAGCGGGTGAGCGCGGCCCGGGAACTGAGCCCGAGTCGGGCGTAGATCCGGTCCAGGTGGGTGCTCACCGTGCGCGGGCTGATGAACAGCTCGGTGGCCACCTCGGCGTTGGTCATCCCGGCGGCGACCAGCCTGGCCACCTCGAGCTCTCGGGCGCTGAGCGGCCCGTCCCCGGAGGTCCGGCCCCGCCCGCGTGAGGGCGTGACGCCCAGGGAGCGGAGCAGCTCGCGAGCGGCCAGGGCGTCCTGGGGTATGCCGATGCGGTCCAGGGCCGCCAGGGCGGCGCGCGCGGGCTCGACCGCGTCGGCGGGCCGGGTGGCGTGCAGAGCCCTGGCCTGCGCCAGTGCGGCGCGTGCCGCGTGGAGGGCCAGCCCGAGGCGCTCGAAGCCGGCTCGGGCGGCGGCCAGCAGCTCCGCCGCCTGGTCCGGGTCGGTCGCCGCCAGCCCACTCACCCAGTCGGCCAGCATGTCCGGGAGGTCGGTGTCGCAGGAGACCACGCCGCGCAGGCGGAGGGCCACCGCAAAGGCCTCGTCGACCCGCCCTGCGGCGGCACAGGCCTCGCCGTACACCGCGAGGCCAAGCTGGGGCAGCCAGCCGCCTCTCATGTCGAGCAGCGGCGCCGCCGCCCGTCGGGCGTCGACCGGGTCGCCCTCGGCCAACGCCAGCGTGGCCTCACCCAGGGCCACCGAGCTGAAGATGTTGCGGTCGGCCCGCAGTGCTTGGCCCGCCACCGCGAGCGCCCGCTCGACGTACCCCCGGGCCTCCTTGAGCCGGCCGGCGTGCGCGAGCATCAGCGCGTGCGCGCCGCACAGGCTCGCCTCGCCGCGTGGGTGCGGGAACCGGTCGAGGTAGCCGAGGACCTCCGAGGTGCCCCGCAGGCCGGCGTCCAGGTCCCCCGCCAGGAGGTCCGCGAACGCGACGCGCACCCGGGGCCAGGGCTCCCAGGTGAGCGCACCGGCCTCGCGTGCGATCCGAAGACTCTCCAGGCTGTGCCGGCGCAGCGTCGCCAGGTCCCCGCAGGAGCCGGCGCAGACCGAGATCTGGTCGTGCACCCGCACCAGCAGCTCCGGTTCCTCCAGCCCCTGCGCCGCCTCCAGCGCTCGCGCGTTCTCCTGAGCCATCCGGGAGTAGTCGCCGCGGCTGTAGGCCGCCACCCCGGCGGCCAGGTGGGAGCGCACCGCCAGATCGGGCGAGCCGATCCGGGCCGCGAGCTCGCGCAGCCGGGCGCCCACCCGCTCCAAGCCGTCCAGGTCACCGACCCGGTTGGCGGCCACCATCCTCGCGTGCAGCAGGTCCGCGAGCTCCGGTCCCGGTTCGAGGCCAGCGAGCACCGCCTCGGCCCGTTCGAAGCCGCGCTCGGCGGCGCCCGGGTCGCCCAGGTTCCACTCCAGCGTCGCCAGCAGCCGGTGCACCCGGGACAGTCCGTCCGGCCGGCCCAGCGCCTGGTACTCCGTGATCGCCTGGTCGCACCAGGCCCGGGCGGCCTGGTGGTCGCCGAGGTGGACGCAGAGCTCGCCGAGGTCGGCCAGCAGGTCCGCGAGCAGGTCGGCGGGCTGGCAACCGCTTCCCGCCGGCCGGCGCACGCGCAGCAGTCCGACCGCCGCCTCCAGGTAGCGGCGGGCGTCGCCGGTGGCGCCGACCAGCCGGGCGTGCCGGGCCGCGGCCACCAGCCACGGGGCCGCGGTCTCCGGCTCCAGCAGGGACCCGGCACGCAGCACGTGCTCGGCGAGCCGATGGTCCTCCGGGTCGTGGGCCGCACGGGCACGAGCGAGCTCCGCGTGCAGCGCCGCGACGGTCGCGGGCGCCAGGTCTGCCAGTACGGCGTCGCGGAGCAATCCGTGTGCCACGTCGTACCCGTCGTCCGGTGACCGGGCCACGAGCCTGCGCCGCTCCAGCCTGGCCAGCGTCTCTCCGAGCTCGCGGACGGTCAGCCCGCACACGGTGCACAGCACCGGGTGCTCGAGCGGGGCGCCGGCGACGGCCAGCGTCTGCAGCACCTCGCGGGCGGGGTCGGCCAGCGGGGACAGCCGGGCGCGCAGCTGCTGGCGCACGTCGGCGGGCAGCGGAAGGTCGGGGGAGCGGAGGCTCAGCCGCCCGTCGCGCATCTCGAGGGACCCGCTGTCGATCAGGCTCTGGCTCAGTGACTCGAGGAACAGCGGCCGGCCGACCCCACGGGCCACCACCGCCTGCGCCAGCGGCTCGGCAAGGGGATGCTCGAGTACCGCGGCCGCCAGCCCGGCGGCGTCGGCGTCGTCCAGCGGCGCCAGCTCGAGCCGGGTCAGCTGCCAGGACGACTCCCCGAACGCCTTGGTCAGCGGATGCACGTGGTCGCCGGCCGGCTCGTCGTCGCGGGCGGTCAGCAGCAGCAGCACCGGGCTGTCCGGGAGCGCGACCGCGAGGTGCGCGAGCAGCCTGCGGGTCTCGGTGTCGGCGGCGTGCACGTCGTCGAGCACCCAGAGCAGCGGGATCCCGCGGCTGAGCCGGTCGAGCAGCCGGGTCAGCCCGTCGAGCAACCGGATCCGGCGCAGGTCGGGCTCGGCGAACGGGGTCGGATCCGGCAGCCCCAGGCCGCTGAACACCAGGCTGAGCTGGGGCAGGTCGCCGACCAGCCCGCCCCGGGCGTCCTTGTCGAGGTTCCGGAGCAGCGGTCCGAAGGCGGCGGCGACCGGCGCGTACGCAACCTCGCGAGACAGCGCGTCGGACCTGGAGACCACGCTGCGCAGCCCGGCCGCGACGCCGAGCGCCCGGGCCTCCTGGGTGAGCCGGGTCTTGCCCATGCCGGTGGGCCCGGTGACGACCACGGCGTGCGGTGTGCCGCCGGCCACCTGGGCGAGTGCGGCACGCAGGGCCGCGAGCTCGCGGTCCCGGCCCACCAGGGCAACCATGGGGTCACGGTAGCGAGAAGGGGCCGGTGCGTGGGGCGGTTGCGCACTGGGATACTGCGGCGGTGCGTCGAAGGAGCAGGGGATGAGGGTCGGTCTGACCGGCGGGATCGCGTCGGGCAAGAGCACGGTGGCGAGGATCCTCGCCGAGCTCGGCGCGGTGGTCGTCGACGCGGACCTGCTGGCACGGGAGGTGGTCGCGCCGGGCACGGAGGGGCTGCGCGAGGTGGTGGCCGCTTTCGGCCCGGAGATCGTCGCCCCGTCGGGGGATCTGGACCGGCCGGCCCTGGCGGCCCTGGTGTTCGGCGACGACGCCGCCCGGATGACCCTCGAGGGCATCGTCCACCCCCGGGTGCGGGCCCGCGCTGCGGAGCTGGAGGCCTCCGCGGCTCCCGGGGCCGTCGTGGTGCACGACATCCCGCTGCTCGTGGAGACCGGTCAGGCCGACGACTTCGACGCGGTGCTGGTGGTGGACGTGCCGGTCGGGACCCAGATCGACCGGCTGACCCGGCTCAAGGGCATGTCCCGAGCTGAGGCGGAGGCGCGAGTGGCGGCTCAGGCCTCCCGCGAGCAGCGGCGCGCCGCCGCGACGTACCTCATCGACAACACCGGGACACCAGAAGACCTCCGCCACCAGGTGACGGAGGTCTTCGCGAGGCTGTCCGCGGCGGACTCAGCCAGCCGATGAGCCGCCGGGTCGGTCAGGGGGCGTCTCAGGCCGCCAGGTCCGGGTCGGCCAGCGCGCGCAGCTTATGCAGCGCCTCCCGCTCCAGCTGCCGGACCCGCTCGGCGGAGATGCCGTGCCGGGCGCCGATGTCGGCGAGCTTGTGCTGCCGGCCGTCGAGCAGGCCGTACCGCGACTTGATGATGTCCGCGGCCCGCTCGTCGAGCAGGTCGACGAGGTGGCTGAGCCGGTCGCGGGACTCCACGTCGAGGAACGTCGCATCCGGTCCCGGCGCGGTCTCCTGGGCGATCAGGTCGCCCAGCGAGGTGTCGCCGTCCTCGTCGACCGGGGTGTCCAGACTGACGTGCTCCCGCCCCCAGGACATCAGGTCGATGACCCGGTCCAGGTCCATGCCGAGCTCGACGGAGATCTCCTCCGGCTCCGGCTCGCGGCCGAGCTGCCGCTCGAGCGTACGACGGGCGGAGCCGACCTGGTTCAGCTCCTCGACCACGTGCACCGGCAGCCGCACCACGCGGGCCTGCTGGGCGATGCCGCGGGTGATCGCCTGACGCACCCACCAGGTGGCGTAGGTGGAGAACTTGTAGCCCTTCGCGTAGTCGAACTTCTCGACTGCACGGATCAGCCCGGTGTTGCCCTCCTGGACCAGGTCCAGCATCGGCATCTGGCTGCGGCCGTACTTACGGGCGATGGACACGACCAGCCGGAGGTTGGCGGTGATGAACTGCTGGATGGCGCGCTGGCCCTCCTCGGCGAGCCAGACGAGCTCGTCCTCGGTGGCCTGCTTGGGCGCGCCGCCCTTCTTGCGGCCGATCCGGCCCTCGGCGAGCAGGTGCTGCGCGAGCAGCCCCGCCTCGATGGCCTTGCTCAGCTCCACCTCCGTGATCGCGTCGAGCAGGGGAGTCCGCGCGATCTCGTCGAGGTACATTCCGACGCTGTCGCGTCCCTCGATCTCACGCGGGTGCGTTCGACTCGTTGCCACGTGCGCTCCCTTCGGCGTCGCCAAGGCGGATACCCATCGGTAGGGTCGTCATTCCTCTCAACGACCTGCCCGCCTCCGAGATTCCCGATCCGGTGCGATCTACACCCCAATCGGGCTCTTCGGGCGGGATCCCTGGGGAATCCGGCCGTCGTAGCAGTGAGAACGTATGCCGCCCCCCGAAAGTTGCCGAGATCCGCCGGTCCCGGCTCAGTTCTCAGCCAACTCTCAGCGCGGCGGTGCGTCGGTCAGGCGAGGCCCAGCCGGTCCAGCACCCACGCATAGCTGAACGCCCGGTCCCGCCAGGCGTGGTAGCGGCCGCTCACCCCGCCGTGCCCGGCCGACATCTCGGTCTTGAGCAGGAAGTCCTCGGGGTTGGTGGCGGTGGCGCGCAGCCGGGCGATCCACTTGGCCGGCTCGACGTAGAGCACCCGGGTGTCGTGCAGCGAGGTCTCGGCCAGGATCGCCGGGTAGCGCTTCGGCTCGAGGTTCTCGTACGGCGAGTAGGACTTCATGTACGCGTACACCTCGGGATCGTGCAGCGGATCGCCCCACTCCTCCCACTCCACCACCGTCAGCGGCAGCGACGGGTCGAGGATGGAGGTCAGCGCGTCCACGAACGGCACGTCGGCGACGATCCCGGTGAAGGCGTCCGGCGCCAGGTTGGCCACCGCACCCATCAGTAGCCCGCCGGCGCTGCCGCCTTCGGCGACCAGCTTGTCCGGGCTGGTCCAGCCGGTCTCGGCCAGGTGCCGGGCGCATGCGACGAAGTCGGTGAAGGTGTTCCGCTTGGTGAGCACCTTCCCCTCGTCGTACCACGCCCGGCCCATCTCACCACCGCCGCGCACGTGCGCGATCGCGAACGCCATGCCGCGGTCGAGCAGAGAGAGCCGGGAGACGCTGAACCACGGGTCCATCGACGTCTCGTAGGAGCCGTAGCCGTACAGCAGCATCGGCAAGGGCCCGTGGTCGCGGGCCCCCTTGCGGCAGACCACGGAGATCGGGACGCGGGTGCCGTCCTCGGCGGTCGCCCACTCGCGGAACTGCTCGTAGTCGTCGGGGTCGAAGGCACCCCACCGCGGGTGCGGCAGCACCGGTGTCTGCTTGAGCAGGGTCAGCTCCCGTGTGGTCACGTCGAAGTCGTAGACCGACGGCGGGGTCGCCAGCGTGGTGAAGCCGAGCCGCACGGTCGGCTGCGCGAAGTCGGGGTTGCCGGCCGCGCCGACGGTGTAGATCGGCGCGTCGAACGGGACCAAGAAGTCGTCGCCGAGCCCGCTGTCGTCGAGGACGATGACGCGCAGCTGGGTCAGTCCCTGGCTGCGCTGGCTGAGCACCAGGTGGCCCGCGAACGCGTCCACGTCCTCGAGCCGGACCGCCGGGTCGTGCGGGAGCACCGGCTGCCACTGCTCGTGCGACGTCGCGTCGACCGTCGTACGCGCAAGTGCGAAGTTGTCCGCGCCGCCGTCGTTGTGCAGGACCAGGAAGCAGTCCTCGCCGGCGATGACGGCGTGCTCCAGGGAGTACTCCACGCCCTGGCGGCGCGGGGCCACCACCCGGAAGTCGCCCCTGGGGGTGTCGGCCTCCAGGACGCGGTACTCGGTGGTGGTCTTCGAGCCGGAGGCGATCATCAGGTAGCGGTCGCTGCGGGTGCGCCCCACCGACGTCCAGAACCGCTCGTCTGCCTCGTGGTGGACCACGACGTCGTCCGCCACGTCGCTGCCGAGCGTGTGCCGCCACACCTTGTCGGGGCGCCACGCGTCGTCGACCGTCGTGTAGAAGAGCGTCGTGCCGGCGAGGTCCCAGGTGGCGCTGCCGACCGTGTTGGGCACCTCGTCGGGCAGCACCTGTCCGGTGCGCAGGTCCTTGACCCGCAGCAGGTACCTCTCGTTGCCGACCGTGTCGGTGCTGAACGCGAGCAGGTTCCCGTCCGGGCTGACCGCGGCCGAGCCGAGCGAGAAGAACTCGTGGCCCTCGGCCAGCTCGTTCGAGTCCAGCACCACCTGCTCGCCCGGTACCTCGGTGTCGGCGCTCAGCCGAGGGGGAGCCCAGTCGGCCGGGCCGGACACCGGGCAGCGGCAGCTGATCGCGTACTCCTTGCCCTCCACGGTCCGGCCGTAGTACCAGTAGCCGCCGACCCGGGCCGGGACGGACAGGTCGGTCTCCTTCGTGCGCGTCTTGATCTCGGAGAACAGCTGCTCCCGCAGATCGGCCAGGTGATCGGTGCGGTCGCGCGTGTAGGCGTTCTCCGCCTCCAGGTAGGCAAGGGTCTCCGGGGCGTCCTTCGCGCGCAGCCACTCGTACTCGTCGACCACGGTGTCGCCGTGATGGGTGCGCTCGGCGGGGGCTCGCTGCGCCACCGGGTAGCCGAACGGCCCTGCCACGTCCCTCTGCTCTGCCATGGCCGGAGCCTAACGGGCGCCTGCGCGGGTAGGTTTGGGGTGTGGCTGGGATCGACCTCAACGCCGACCTCGGTGAGGGGGTCACCGACGACGCCGGTCTGCTCGCGCTGGTGAGCAGCGCGAACGTGGCCTGCGGCTACCACGCCGGCGGCCGGGACACCATGCGTGCGGTCTGCGAGGAGGCCGTGGCCCGGGGGGTGGCGATCGGCGCGCAGGTGTCGTACGACGACCGAGCCAACTTCGGCCGGGTCCCGCGCGACGTCGACGCCGACGTGCTCCGCGAGCAGGTCGCCGACCAGGTGGGCCTGCTGGTCGCGGCGGCCGCCGCCGCGGGCGGTCAGGTCTCCTACCTCAAGCCGCACGGGGCGCTCTACAACCGCGTGGTCCACGACGAGGAGCAGGCCTGGGCGGTGCTGGCCGGCTCCGGGACGCTGCCGGTGCTCGGCCTCCCCGGTGGCGCGCTGCTGCGGCTGGCCTCGGCCGAGGGCCGGGTGGTGCACCAGGAGGGCTTCCCGGACCGCGGCTACACCTCGGCAGGCACGCTGGTGCCCCGGGGCGAGCCGGGTGCGCTGATCGAGGACCCCGACGAGATCGCCACCCGCGCCGTACGCCTGGTGCTCGCCGGCGGGCTGGCCTCGGTGTGCGTGCACGGCGACTCCCCCGGCGCGGTCGAGGCGGCGTCCCGGGTGCGCGCTGCCCTGCTCGGCGCCGGCTTCACGGTCCGCGCGTTCGCGGAGGGAGCGCGATGAGGTTCCGGCCGGTCGGCGCGGACGCTCTGCTCGTCGAGGTCGACGGCGTGGAGGAGGCCACCGCGCTCTACCAGATGGCCCGCCGGCTCGGAGTCCCCGCCACCGACATCGTGCTCGGCGCGCGCACCGTGCTCTTCGACGGCGTGGGCGACGTCCCGGCGCTGGAGCGACAGGTGCGCGCCTGGGCGCCGGCCGGCGGCGCGGTGCAGCCCGCGGCCGAGCAGCCGGTCGAGGTGCCGACGGTGTACGACGGGCCGGACCTGGACGCCGTGGCACGAGCCTGGGACACCACCACCCGTGAGGTGGTCGCGATCCACACCGGCCACGAGATGCGGGTGGCGTTCTGCGGCTTCGCCCCCGGCTTCCCCTACTGCACCGGGCTGCCGACCGGCTTGCGGGTACCCCGGCTGGACTCGCCGAGGACCCGGGTGCCGCCCGGCTCGGTCGGCCTGGCCGACGAGTACACCGGGGTCTACCCGGCCGCCTCGCCCGGTGGCTGGCGGTTGATCGGCCGCACCGAGCTGGTGCTCTGGGACCCGGCCCGGACCCCGCCGGCCACGCTGGCGCCCGGCACCCTGGTCCGGTTCGTCGAGGTGCCCCGATGACCCGGACGCTGACGGTGCTCGACCCGGGGCCGTGCACCACCGTCCAGGACCGGGGCCGTCCGGGCTGGGCACACCTGGGGGTGCCGCGTTCGGGAGCCCTGGACGCGACGGCCGCGGCGCTGGCCAACCGGCTGGTCGGCAACGACGAGGCGGCCGCGCTGCTCGAGACCACCCTTGGTGGCGTGAGCGTGCGCGCCGGTGCGGCGATGACGATTGCGGTCACCGGCGCCGAGGCCCCGGTGCTGGTGGCCGGCCGCGAACGCGCCTTCGGCGAGCCGCTGACTTTGCGGGCGGGCGACCTGCTCACCGTGGGTCCGGCCCGCTGGGGGGTGCGCAGCTACCTGGCCGTGGCCGGCGGAGTGGCGGTGCCGGCGGTGCTGGGGTCGCGGGCCACCGACACGCTCTCGGGTACCGGGCCCTCGGTGCTGCGCGCCGGGGACGTGCTGCCGGTGGGCGAGCCGGCCGGCGGTCCCGCCGCTCTCGACGTGGCGGCGGTACGACGGCCCGCGTCGCCGCTGTGCCTGCGGGTGCACGTCGGACCGCGCGCGGACTGGTTCGCCGACGGGGCGGCGGACCGGCTGCTCACCTCGACGTACACCGTCTCCGAGCAGTCGAACCGGGTCGGGCTGCGGCTGCGCGGTCCGCGACTGGCTCCCGCTGATCACCGACTGTCCCCCAAGGGGGTGACGGCCGAGCTGCCCAGCGAGGGAATCGTGCTCGGCGCGGTGCAGGTGCCTGCCTCCGGGGAGCCGGTGGTGTTCCTGCACGACCACCCCACCACCGGCGGATACCCCGTGCTGGCGGTGGTGAGCGCCGACGACCTCGGTGGCTGCGCGCAGCTGCGGCCCGGCGACCGGGTGCGGTTCAGCCCTCGCTGAGCTGGCCGGTGTCCGCCTCGGCGGCCTCGGCGAGGGCGGCCAGCGAGCGCACCAGGGCCGCACGGTCCTCGGGGGACATCTTGTCCAGCGCCCGTTCCACCTGCCGGCGGCGGTGGCCCAGCACCTGGTCCACCAGCCGGTGGCCGGCCGGGGTGAGCGTCATCGCCAGATGGCGGCGGTCCCGCTCCGAGGTGCGCCGGTCCAGCAGTCCTGCGCGCACCAGTCGGTCGCAGGTCCTGGTGGCGTTCGAGGGGTGCACGCCGAGGTCGGCCGCGACCGTGAGCAGGTTCAGCGGAGCCTGGGTCGCCGCGAGCATGAGCACCCGCAGCTGAGGCATGGTCACCTCCTGCTCGACCTGCGAGATCGACTCCGCGATTAGCGAGCCGATCACCTGGGTACCAGCGAGGACAGCCGTTGCGTCATCGTCGTGGCCGCGGTCCTCGCCGTCCGGAGCAGTGGGGGGAGCGCCCATGGAATGTCCCACCTCTCGAAGTTGCGTTTCCGCAATTATTGCGCACTAATAGCAGCATGCCATCTACTTCAAGCGACGAGATCGCAGCCGAGGTGCGGGAGATCGTCCACGACGTCCGGCACGGCGAGTTCGGCCGGACGCTCTCCGCGCTCACCGGCGTGGGCGCGGTGATCACCGCGCTGGAGATCTACTTCGAGCACGACTCGGGCAGCTTCGGCAACCGGCTGATGTGGCTGCCGATCGCGCTCGGTCCCATCGGTGCCGCGGCCGGGGCGGCCGGGCTGGTCAGCGAGAGGGCCTCGCACACGGCCCTGCCGATCGCGTCGGCCGCGATCATCGCCAACGGCTTGCAAGGCACCTACCTGCACGCTCGGGGCATCCACCAGAAGCCGGGAGGCTGGCGCAACTTCCGCTACAACATGGAGATGGGACCGCCGCTGCTGGCACCGCTGCTGGTCACCATGGTCGGCGGCATGGGGCTGCTCGCCTCCGTGCTGCGCAGGAAGCTCTGATGAAGGCCCGTCTACCTTCCTCCGGCCAGACCCCGGGGGACGAGCCGTCACGGTTCCCGGGGTTCGACGTGCTCGCGCAGTCGCACGCCTGGGATCCGGTCACCGCCGGGATCGTGCTGCGACGGCTGGCACCGATGCCCGCCCTGCGGTTCTTCGACCCCGCCCTGGAGGCCATCGCCCGGCCGATGCTCGACCTGCTGCTGGACCAGCGCGAGGAGCCGCGGGTGCCGGTCTTCGAGATGATCGACCAGCGACTGGCCGAGCTGACCACCGACGGCTGGCACTACGAGGACCTGCCGGAGGACCCGGAGGCCTGGGCCGCGTCGCTGCGCGCGCTCGACGAGGACGCCTTCACCCACCACGGTCGCGGCTTCGCCGAGTGCGACGACCTGGAGCGGACCGCCCTGATGCAGGCGGTCGCGGACCTGGGCAGCGAGAAGTGGCACGACATGCCGGCCTCCCGGGTGTGGTCGCTGTGGACGCGCTACGCGTGCTCGGCGTTCTACTCCCACCCCTGGGTCTGGAACGAGATCGGCTTCCCCGGCCCCGCGTACCCGCGCGGCTACAAGCACCCCGGGATCAACGCCCTGGAGCCGTTCGAGGTTCCGGACCGGCACCCGGTCGACCCGACGGAGGGACAGCTGTGAGCACCGGCCCCAGGTCGTGGTTCCGCGACGGCTCCGCGGACGCCGTACGAGAACGGAACGAGTCGGCCTGGCTGATCCCCAAAGGTCAGGAGCGGGCCAACCACCAGCTCCGCAAGGACATGCGCCGCTTCGACGACTCCGACGAGATCGATGCGGTCATCGTCGGCTGCGGGGCCGGTGGCGCCACCATGCTGCAGCGGCTGGCCCGGGCCGGGTGGCGGGTGGCCGCGCTCGACGCCGGGCCGTTCTGGGACCCCGAACGCGACTGGGTCTCCGACGAGGCCGGGTCGCACCACATCTACTGGACCGAGCCCCGGGTGATCAGCGGCTCGGACCCGGTGCCGCTCGGCTCGAACAACTCCGGCCGCGGCGTCGGCGGGTCCATGGTGCACTTCGCCGGCTACGTGCCACGGTTCCACCCGAGCGACTTCCGCACCTACTCGCAGGACGGGGTGGGCGCGGACTGGCCGATCGAGTACGCCGACCTCCGGCCCTACTACGAGGACATCGAGGGCGAGCTCCCGGTGGCCGGGGAGGACTGGCCGTGGGGGGACCCGCACCGCTACCCCCACTCGGCGCACCCGGTGTCCGGCAACGGGCTGGTCTTCAAGCGGGGCGCCGACGCGCTCGGCATCGAGGCCCGGGTGGGTCCGGTGGCGATCCCCAACGGCCGCTTCGGGCACCGGCAGCACTGCATCTACCGCGGGTTCTGCCTGCAGGGCTGCAAGGTCAACGCCAAGGCGTCGCCGCTGATCACGCACGTCCCGGACGCCCTCGCGCACGGCGCAGAGGTGCGCGCCGACTCGATGGTCACCCGCATCGAGTACGACGAACGCACCGGGCGCGCCACGGGCGTGCGCTACATGCGCCACGGGGTGGAGCGGTTCCAGCGCGCGGCGCACGTGATCGTGGCCGGCTACTCCATCGAGACCCCGCGCCTGCTGCTGCACTCGACGTCCAAGCGGTTCCCCGACGGGATGTGCAACGACCACGACCTGGTCGGCCGCTACCTGATGGTGCAGGGGGCACCTCAGACCGGCGGCCGGTTCGCCGACGAGGTCCGGATGTACAAGGCGCCGCCGCCGGAGGTGTCCAGCGAGCAGTTCTACGAGACCGACCCGACCAAGCCCTACCAGCGGGGCTTCTCGATCCAGAACGTCTCGCCGCTGCCGGTCACCTGGTCCGAGCACTTCGCCGGCCAGGGCATCTGGGGCAACCGGCTGCGCGAGTACATGCGCGACTACGTGCACTGGGCCACGCTCGGGGCGCTGTGCGAGTTCCTCGCGCTGCCGGAGAACCGGGTCACCCTGGCGGAGGAGACCGACCGGCACGGGATGCCAGTGGCCAACTTCAGCTACTCCCAGTGCGACAACGACCGCGCCCTGATGGACGCCGCTACGGGCGTGATGGAGGACATCATGCACGCCGCCGGCGCAGAGGATGTTGTGACCTTCAACCGGTTTGCTCACCTCGTGGGCGGGGCACGAATGGGGGAGGACGAAACCCGCGGCGTGGTGGACAGCGACTGCCGCAGTTTCGCCGTGGAGAACCTGCTCATCACCGACGGGAGCGTGCTGCCCACCCAGGGGTCGGCCAACCCGGCACTGACGATCATGGCGGTCACCGCGCGAGCCGCGGACCGGCTTGTCAAGGACAGGAGTGGATGATCATGGCGCAGAAGGTCGCCGACTACGTGCTCGAACGCCTCCGGGACTGGGAGGTCGACAAGGTCTTCGGCTACGCCGGTGACGGCATCAACGGCCTGCTCGCGGCGTGGGGCCGGGCCGACAACAAGCCGATGTTCATCCAGTCCCGGCACGAGGAGATGTCGGCCTTCGAGGCGGTCGGCTACGCGAAGTTCTCCGGCAAGGTCGGGGTGTGCGCGGCCACGTCGGGTCCCGGTGCGGTCCACCTGCTGAACGGGCTGTACGACGCGAAGCTCGACCACGTGCCGGTGGTGGCGATCGTCGGGCAGACCAACCGGTCTGCCATGGGCGGCTCCTACCAGCAGGAGGTCGACCTGATGTCGTTGTTCAAGGACGTGGCCAGCGAGTACCTCCAGATGGTCACCGTCCCCGAGCAGCTTCCCAACGTCATCGACCGGGCGATGCGCACGTCGATGGCCGAGCGCACCGTGACCGCGATCATCATCCCGGCCGACGTCCAGGAGCTGGACTACTCGCCGCCCCCGCACGAGTTCAAGTTCGTGCCCTCCTCGCTGGGCATCGAGTTCCCGCGCGTCAGCCCCGAGGACGAGGCGGTACGACGCGCGGCGGACGTGCTGAACGCCGGCGAGAAGGTGGCCATCCTGGCAGGGCAGGGCTCCCGCGGCGCCCGCGAGGAGGTCATCGAGGTGGCCGACCTGCTCGGCGCCGGCATC
>DASSKA010000224.1:0-4665 GCA_035690905.1 Nocardioidaceae bacterium
ACAAGGGGATGATCCTGATGCAGGACTTCTCCTCCGAGCTGTACGTCGTCGGGCGCGAGGAGTCCCTGGGGCCCTTCGAGGAGGCACTGGCAGAGCTCGACATCTGATCGGTCGGGCCATCAGGAACCGGGCAGCGCGAGCTCGCTCATCTCCACGTGCAGATCGGCCAGGTGCGCGGACCGCCGCACCAGCGCCGCGTTCGGCTCGTCCACCCGGTCCACCCAGGCGTGTGCCTCGTCCGGTGACTTGCCGAACTCCACATGCCGCTTCACGAGCCGCTCGCGGCGCAGCCGGTCGTCGAGGTCGCAGAACCACACCTCGTCGAACAGCTTCCGGACCGCCTGCCAGCGCGGCTCCGGCAGGAGCAGGTAGTTGCCCTCGCTGACCACGACCTGTCTCATCTCGTCGACCCAGATGCCTCGCGGCACCGGCTCCTCGACGGTGCGGTCGAAGCCCGGAGCCCAGACCCGCCAGCCATCCGCGATCCGGGCCAGCAGCGCGGCGTACCCCTCCGCGTCGAACGTCTCCGGCGCTCCCTTGCGGTGCCGGAGGCCCAGCCGGTCGAGCGCGGCGTCGTCAAGGTGGAAGCCGTCCATCGGCACGTGCGTGCAGTGGGCGCGCAGCCGGTCGGTGAGCGCCTCGGCGAGCGTGGACTTGCCCGCGCCGGGTGGACCGGCGATGCCGATCAGCACCCGCCGGTTGCTGTGGGCCGCCCGCAGCCGTTCGATGCGGTCGGTCAGGTCGTCGAGGAGCACGCGCACCAGTCTGCCGACCTCACCGGGCCAGCTGGTTCACCACCGCCGCGAAGGCGGGAGGTAGCGCTGCGGCCAGCGGCACCAGCGCTCGGCGTCCGGCCGAAGACCGGGTGCCAGCGAGCAGCGCGTGGGTCAGCAGCTGGTAGCGCCGCGAGACCCGCCGCCAGGCGAGCTCGTAGTCCTCCGGCCGCCTCGTGACGATCGCCCGCACCGCGGCCGATGCCTGCGCCAGCCCGAGCGCGATCCCCTCGCCGGTCAGCGCGTCGACGTACCCGCTCGCATCACCGACCAGCAGCGCCCGCCCGGCCACCCGCCGCGCCGACCGCTGCCGCAACGGCCCGGCACCGAGCGCCCGCGACACCGACGCGTCCCCCAGCCGCTCGCGCAGCACCGGGAACCGGCCGAGCAGCTCTTCGAACGGTCCCGGCTCATCGGTGAGCACCGCGACTCCCACCAGACCCGGCCCGAGCGGGGTGACGTAGGCCTCCGCGCCGCGCGCCCACCACACCTCCACGAAGTCGGTCCACGGCGGGGCCTCGACGTGCGCGCGGATCCCGTACCTCCGTGAGCCCGGCACCGGTGCGTCCAGTCCGAGCCTGCGCCGGGTCGGCGAGTGCAGCCCGTCGGCTGCGAGCAGGTACCTCGCCCGATGCCCGTTCACCAGCACCGAGTCGGCCTTCTGGACCAGCTCGGTCACCGGCTCGGCGAGCACGGGCAGGTCGCGCGCCGCTTCCCGCAACGCCGCGTGCAACGTCGTACGTCGCACGCCCCTGCCGGGGCCGCTGCGGAACGGCGCCTCCGCACGGTGACCGTCGCGGAGGTACCGGATCCCCCTCAACGACGCGCCCTCCGGGGAGACACCCAGCTCGGAAAGAGCGCGGACCGCGCCGGGCATCAGGCCTTCGCCACAGGCCTTTTCGATGGGCGCGGTTCTCGGTTCGAAGACGGTCACCGACAGCCCGGCCCGGGCGGCGTGCAACGCGGCCCCCAGCCCGACCGGCCCCCCGCCGGCAATCGCGACGTCGATCATCGCCCACCGCGTCGAGCCGGCGCTCGCGCAGCGTCGAACCTGCGCCCGCGCAACGTCGAGCCGGCGCCGGCGAGCGACCGCAGTGCGGCGCTCTCGACCCGGATCCGGACGACCAGCAGGCCGGCGTTCAGCACCGAGAACACCAGCGCGGTGATCCAGGCCCAGTGCACCAGCGGCAGCGCGAACCCCTCCACCACGACGGCGACGTAGTTGGGGTGCGGGACCAACCGGTACGGCCCGCGTCGCACCAGCGACAACCCCGGCACGACGATCACCCGGGTGTTCCACTGCCGACCGAGGGTGGCGATGCACCACCAGCGCAGCCCCTGCGCCAGCAGCACCAGCACGAACATCGACGCCGCCAGGGCGAGCGGCACCGCCGGCCGGGCCAGCCAGGCCTCGGCGAGCGCGCCGGCCAGCAGGCCGGTGTGCAGGACCACCATCGGCGGGAAGTGGGAACGGCCGGCCTCGACGCCTCCGCGCGACAGGCTCCACGCGGCGTTGCGCCGCGAGACGACCAGCTCGGCCAGCCGCTCGAGAGCGACCAACCCCACCAGCACGGTGAAGAACCAGAGCCCGGTCATGCCTGGAGCAGGACCATCTCGAGGGCGAAGCCGGGGCCCATGGCGAGAAGCAGCCCGTACGACGCCGGCCGCGGGGGGCGCAGTGCCAACGTGTCCTCCAGCACGAACAGCACCGAGGCTGAGGACAGGTTCCCGATCCGGTCCAGCGACTCCCAGGTCAGCGCCGTCTCCCCCGACGACAGGCCGAGTGAGTCCTCCAAGGCAGTGAGCACCTTCGGCCCACCCGGATGACACACCCACCACTCGATGTCGGAGCGGGAGAGCCCCTGCGAGGCCAGAAACTCATCGACGTCGCCTCCGACGTACGACGCGACCAGCGACGGCACCTCGGCGCCGAGGACGATCTTCAGCCCGCCGCTCCCGACGTCCCAGCCCATCGCCCGGAAGGTGTCCGGATACAGGCGGCTGCGCGAGGCGAGCACCCGCGGTCCCGCGGCACGGGGATGGTCGGGGCCTACGAGCACGACCGCCCCGGCGCCGTCCCCGAACAACCCGCTGGCCACCAGGTTCGCCACCGAGGTGTCCCCACGTTGCACGGTCAGCGAGCACAGCTCCACCGACAGCAGCACCGCCACGTCGGACGGATGCCCGAGCAGGTAGTCGTGCACCCGGGCCAGCCCGGCCGCCCCGGCCAGGCAGCCGAGCCCGACGAGCGGCATCCGCTTCACGTCGTCGCGCAGCCCGAGCAGCGGCGCCATCCGTGCGTCGAGAGAAGGTACGGCGAGGCCGGTGATCGTCGTGGTCACCAGCAGGTCCACGTCGGAGGCCGCCAGCCCGGCGGCCGACAGCGCCGACAAGACAGCCTGGGCTCCCAGCGAGGGCGCCACGGACAGGAACACGTCGTTGGACTGCCCGAAGTCGGCCAAAGTGGCGTAGTCCTCGATCGGCAGCGCGGTGTACCTCGAGCTGACCCCGGTGTTCGCGTGCAGCCTCTCCAGCAGGCCCCGGTCGAGCCCGTCCCCGGTCACGATCATGTCGCCGAACACGCGCGTGATCTCGGCCTGCGTGGACTTGTGCTCCGGCAACCTGCCACGAGCGGCGAGGATCCGCGACATTCTCCGAGCGTAGGAGGGCCGTGTGCGGCAGACAACAAAGCCGCGTGGAGCCCGCCCGGCAAAGGCGCATAGTGTGGGGCCGACGCCCACAAAGCGAAGGATCCGACGATGCCCGCATCACGCGTCCTGCCGACCCAGGAAGCCACCGATCTGGTCGCCCTGGTCCGGGACCTGGCCCGCAACGAGCTCGCGCCCCGCGTCGCCGAGGCCGAGGCCACCGAGAGCTTCCCGCGCGACGTGTTCGCCACACTCGGCAAGGCCGGCGTGCTCGGCCTGCCGTACCCGGAGGAGTACGGCGGAGGCGGCCAGCCGTACGAGGTTTACCTCCAGGTCCTCGAGGAGCTCGGATCGGTGTGGGCCAGTGTCGGAGTTGGGACCAGCGTGCATGCGCTGAGCTGCTTCGGCCTGGTCACCCAGGGCACCGAGGAGCAGAAGCAGAAGTTCGGACCGGACATGCTCGGTGGCGACCTGCTGGGCGCGTACTGCCTGTCCGAGCCGCACGCCGGGTCCGACCCGGCCGCGATGCGCACCACCGCTCGCCTCGACGGGGACTCCTATGTCCTCAACGGCACCAAGGCGTGGGTCTCGCACGGCGGGCATGCGGACTTCTACAAGGTGATGGCGCGCACGTCGGAGGACAGGGACGGCATCTCCTGCTTCCTGGTCCCCGCCGACGCCGAGGGCCTGGCCGCGGATCTGCCCGAGAAGAAGATGGGCATGACCGCGAGCGCGACGACCATCATGCGCTTCGAGAACGTGCGCGTCGCGGCCGAACGGCGGCTCGGCGAGGAGGGCGAGGGGCTCAAGATCGCGCTGGCCGGCCTGGACGCCGGCCGGCTGGGCATCGCCGCGGTCGCGACGGGACTCGCGCAGGGTGCCCTCGACGCCGCGGTCGCGTATGCCAAGGAACGGGAGACGTTCGGCAAGAAGATCATCGACCACCAGGGGTTGGCGTTCCTGCTCGCGGACATGGAGGCCGCGGTGCAGTCGGCCCGTGCGACGTACCTCTCCGCCGCGAGGCTCAAGGACCAGGGCCTGCCGTACAGCACCGAGGCGTCGGTGGCCAAGCTGGTCGCCACCGACAACGCGATGAAGGTGACCACCGACGCGGTGCAGGTGTTCGGCGGCTACGGGTACACCCGCGACTTCCCGGTCGAGCGGTACATGCGCGAGGCCAAGGTGATGCAGATCTTCGAGGGCACCAACCAGATCCAGCGGATGGTGATCGGCCGCGCCCTCGC
>DASSKA010000225.1:0-29615 GCA_035690905.1 Nocardioidaceae bacterium
CACTCACGAGCAGGGCGAGGACGGCGAGGACGGCGGCCGGGCGGGTCAGCACGCGTGAAACCTACCTCCGGATATCCGTTGCGACTCGGCGGGTGGGGATGTCACACTGCTCGACGGCCCATGAGCAGGCCCGGCTCCCGCCGGTGCCCAGATGAGAGGAGGCGACATGACGACCGAAGTCTTCGGCATGTCCATCGCCGTTCACTCTCACGACTGGAGCACCCTCACCGATGCATTCGGAGCACACGGAGTTTCCTCGGAGCGCTGACGCGCTCGACCTCTTCACCGACAGCTACACCCACGTCGACCCGCTGAGCGGGCTCGACCCGTCGTTCGTCTTCGACTTCCAGGCCTACGACGACCTCGACGACGGGCAGCGCTGGTCCACCTGGCTGTCCGTCGAGCCGCTGAGCCGCGGCCCCGAGCCGAGGCCGGACTGGCTCGTCACCTCCCAGGGCGCGGTCGACACCGAGCTGGGGATCCTCACGACCGGCAAGGAGGCCGACGTCTTCCTGCTCGAGCGGGCCGTGCCGAGTGACCCGGATCAGGCCACGCTGATGGCCGCCAAGCGGTACCGCTCCGAGCAGCACCGCAGCTTCCACCGCAGCTCCGCCTACACCGAGGGGCGGCGGACCAGGAACTCCCGGGACGCCCGCGCCCTGGCCAAGAAGACCGCCCACGGTCGTGAGGTGGCCGCCGGCCACTGGGCCTGGGCGGAGTGGGAGGCGCTCCGACGGCTGTGGTCGGCCGGCGTGCCGGTGCCGTACCCGGTGCAGATCGACGGGACCGAGATCCTCATGGAGTTCGTGCAGGTCGACGGCGCGGCAGCTCCCCGGCTGGCCCAGACCCGCCCGGGACGAGAGCTGCTCGCGTCGTACTTCCAGCAGCTGCGCGCCGCGATGGCCGAGCTGGCCCGGCTGGGTCTGGCCCATGGAGACCTCTCGCCGTACAACATCCTGGCGGCCGGGGATCGGCTGGTGATCATCGACCTGCCGCAGGCCGTCGACATCGTGGCCAACCCGACGGGCATGGACTTCCTGGTGCGCGACTGCCGCAACGTCTGCCGATGGTTCAACGCCCGCGGCCTCGACGTCGACGAGCACGACCTGTTCGCCGAGACCCTCGCCGCCGCCTTCTGACACACTTGTCGGCTAGGTTGATCGCCGTGGCACGACTGCGCGGCCGGACCCTCGAGGTGGAGACGCTCGCCGAGCTCGACGAGCGGCTGGCTCGGGGCGCCCGCTCGCTGGCCGGCTGGCACCTGCGCACGCTCGACCTCAGCGAGCGCGCGGACGCGCTGCACGCCGTGGACGTCAACGGCGCGCTGTTCCTCGGCTGCACGTTCGCGCCCGGCGGCGAGCGGGACCTGCGGACCCGAGGGGCACTGATCTTCCCGCTCGTGCCCGACGTGCCCGTGGACACCTACCGCGCGCAGCTCTACAGCCCCGCGGAGCTGTACGACGGGTTGGCGGACTCCTACCACGCCACCACGGACGCCCGGGTCTACGCCTGGTCGAAGCAGACCGGGTCCCGCGAGATGTCGCTGGTCAAGGCGCTGCACGACCACGCCATCGAAGACGCGCTACGCCGGTTCGTCGACGACAAGCCGATGGTCGGCGTGATGGGCGGGCATGCACTGGAGCGCGGGTCGAAGGAGTATGTCGACGCGGCCCGCCTCGGCCATGCCCTGGCCGGCAACGGCCGGTTCGTGTGCACCGGCGGCGGGCCGGGCGCGATGGAGGCCGCGAACCTCGGCGCCTACCTCGCCGGCCATGACCTGGACGAGCTGGACCGGGCGATCAAGACGGTGGTCGCGGTGCCGGCCTTCCGGCCGTCGGTGACCGACTGGGCCAGGGCCGCGTTCGAGGTGCTGGACCGCTGGCCGGACGGCCTCGACTCGCTGGGCATCCCGACCTGGCACTATGGCCACGAGCCGCCGAACGCGTTCGCCACCTCGATCGCGAAGTACTTCAAGAACGCCATCCGCGAGGACATCCTGCTGCGCGTGTGCTCCGCCGGGATCGTGTTCCTGCCGGGGTTCGGCGGCACCGTCCAGGAGATCTTCCAGGACGCCTGCGAGAACTACTACTCCGACGCGACGACGGTGGCACCGATGGTGCTGGTCGGGAAGAAGTACTGGACCGAGACGGTGCCGGCGTGGCCGCTGCTGCACTCCCTGGCCCGCGGCCGCGCCATGGAGTCGCTGGTGCACCTGGTCGACGACCCTGCCGACGTGGCCCCGCTCCTCGCCTGACTCAGCGGTCGGAGGCGGCGAGCTGGCCGCAGGCTCCGTCGATCTCGCGGCCCCGGGTGTCGCGGACCGTGGTCGGCACCCCCTTGGCCTCCAGCCGGCGCACGAACTCCCTCTCGTCGGCCGGGTCCGACGCGGTCCACTTCGAGCCCGGCGTCGGGTTGAGCGGGATCAGGTTCACGTGCACCCAGCCCCAGTCTCCGTACGACGCGAGCACGTCGCCGAGCAGGTCGGCCCGCCAGGCCTGGTCGTTGATGCCGCGCATCATGGCGTACTCGATGGAGACTCGTCGCTTCGTCGTACGTGCGTACTCCCACGCCGACTCGACCGCCTCGTGCACCGACCAGCGGGTGTTGACCGGCACCAGCTCGTTGCGCAGCTCGTCGTCCGGGGCGTGCAGGGACAGCGCCAAGGTGACGGGCAGGCCCTCGCCTGCCAGCTGCCGGATCCGCGGCACCAGACCGACGGTGGACACCGTGACGCCGCGCGCCGACATGCCCAGCCCGTCCGGCGCCTTGTCGGTGAGCCGGCGTACGGCGCCCAGCACGGCCTTGTAGTTCGCGAGCGGCTCCCCCATCCCCATGAACACCACGTTGGAGACCCGACCGGGACCTCCCGGCACCTCGTTGCGGGCCAGCGCACGAGCCCCGGCGACCACCTGCTCCACGATCTCCGCGGTCGACATGTTGCGCTGCAGCCCGCCCTGGCCGGTGGCGCAGAACGGGCATGCCATCCCGCAGCCGGCCTGGGAGGACACGCACATCGTGACCCGGTCCGGGTAGCGCATCAGCACCGACTCGACCAGCGCACCGTCGAACAGTCGCCACAGCGTCTTGCGGGTGGTCCCGCGGTCGGCCTCCAGGGTGCGCAGCGGGCTCATCAGCCGGGGCAGCAGCGACTCCACGAGCCGCTCCCGGTCGGCGGCCGGCAGGTCGGTCATCTGCTCCGGGTCGTCGACCAGCCGGGAGAAGTAGTGGGCGGCCAGCTGACGCGCCCGGAATCCGGGCAGCCCCGCGTCGACGGCCAGCTGCTTGCGCTGGGCGGGGTCCAGGTCGGCCAGGTGACGAGGCGGCTTGCCGCGGCCGCGCGGCGCGTCGAAGACCAGCGGGAGGCGGGTGGGTTCAGGCATGACCTTCCTAGTGTCCCACCCGGCTCCAGCCGCCTCGAAATCGAAGGATCCACAGGTCCGGCATGGCGAGCCCGGCCCAGGCGCCGAGGTCCGGCGGCTCCCCGGTCAGCTCTGCGACCAGCACCGTCCAGGCGGTGCCGTGCCCGACCAGCACCAGCGGATCGTCCGGGCACTCGGCGAGGATCCGGCGCACCGCCGGCAGCAGCCGGTCCCGAGTGGCGGAGAGCGGCTCCCACCCGGGGAGGGCGGAGCGGTCCGGCTCGGCGAACACCCGCCTCACGAGCGCCTCCCAGTCGGCCCGGTCGCCGAACCATGGCGTCACGGCCCGCTCCTGCTCGCGAAGTTCGTCGACCACGATGATGTCGCTGTCGGTGAGGCGGCGGGCGGTTCCCTGGGCCTTCGGCTCCGGGGAGGAGAACCACCGGGCCCGCTCGGGCAGCAGTCCCGAGGAGCGCAGCCGATCGATGCCGGGGAGGCCGTCCGGGTCGAGCGGCCAGCTCGAGGCGGGCTTGTCCGGCTGGATGCGCGGGCGGCCGTGCCGCACGAGGTACAGCCGTCTTCCTCCGTCGTACGACGGAGGAATCGAGCTCACCTGACCACCGGCACCAGGCAGACGAGCACCAGCCACACCGGCGCCACGGTGGCCAGCAGCGAGTCGAGCCGGTCCATCAGGCCGCCGTGTCCCGGCACGACCGAGGACATGTCCTTGATGCCCAGGTCACGCTTGACCAGCGACTCGATCAGGTCGCCGGAGGTCGCGAACACCACCGCGACCGCGCCCAGCAGCAGACCGACCCACCACTGCCCGTGCAGGAGGTACACCACCGACGCCCAGCCGGCGACCAGGCACAGGGCCACCGACCCGGCGAACCCCTCCCAGGACTTCTTCGGCGAGATCAGCGGGGCCATCGGGTGCCGCCCGAACAGCACCCCCACTGCGTAGCCGCCCACGTCGGAGGCCACGGTCACCAGGATGAACGTGACCACCCGATGCACCCCGTCCGGCCGCTCGAGCATCAGCGCCACGAAGCCGGCGAGGAACGGCACGTACGTCGCGGTGAACACGCCCGCTGTCGCGTCTCGCACATAGCCGGCCACCCCGGACCGCAGCCGCCACAGGAGTACGGCGAAGGTGGTGATCGCCAGGGCGGGCAGCAGCACCACCGGCCCGCCGAGGTAGGCACCCACGATCATCGCCACCGCACCGGCCATCACCAGCGGCCAGCCGAACCGGATCTCGCGGACCGCGAAGGCCTCCTTGAGCTCCCAGATGCCGACCAGGATCGCGGCCAGCACCACGGCGAGGAACGCCGGTTTCCAGAACACCAGCGAGGCGATGATGACCGCGCCGAGCACCACCGCCGAGGTGATGGCCACCGGCAGGTTGCGACCGGCACGGCTCGGCCTGCCCACCGGGACAGGCTCGAGCGGCGGGATGTCGGAGGAGCTCATGGATGAACGGCCGGGCGCGCTCAGACCTCGAGCAGCTCGGACTCCTTGTGCTTGAGCATCTCGTCGACCGCGTCGGTGTGCTTCTTGGTCATCGCGTCGAGACGCTTCTCGGCGCCGGTGACGTCGTCCTTGCCGACCTCGCCGTCCTTCTCCAGCTTGTCGAGCGCCTGCTTGGCGTGCCGGCGGATGTTGCGAATGGCGACCCGACCCTCTTCGGCCTTGGTCTTGGCCATCTTGATGTAGTCCTTGCGGCGCTCCTCGGTGAGCTCGGGCAGCACCACCCGGATCGTCTTGCCGTCGTCGGTCGGGTTCACCCCGAGGTCGGAGTCGCGGATCGCCTTCTCGATCGCGGACATCGCGCTCATGTCGAAGGGGCTGATCAGGATCACCCGCGCCTCCGGCGCCGTGAACGACGCCAGCTGCTGCAGGGGTGTCGGGGTGCCGTAGTAGTCGGCGGTGATCTTGTGGAACATCGACGGGTTGGCCCGACCGGTCCGAATCGCCGCGAAGTCCTCCCGGGCGACCTCGACCGCCTTGTCCATCTTCTGGTCGGCCTCGGAGAGAGTGTCGTTGATCACGGCTGCTCCTTCATGGTGTCGTCGCTGCGGTGGTTACGTGGCTTTCCGCCGCGCGTCAGGCGTCTCGAGCCACCGTCGTACCGATCTTCTCACCCGAGACGACCCGGCCGATGTTCCCGTCGACGGAGAGGTTGAACACGATCATGGTCATGTTGTTGTCCCGGCACAGGCTCACCGAGGTCGCGTCGGCGACCTTGAGCCCGCGGGTCAGGAAGTCGTCGTAGGTGAGGTGGTCGAACTTCACCGCGTCCGGGTTGGTGTGCGGGTCGTAGTCGTAGACCCCGTCGACGCCCTGCTTGCCCATCAGGATCACCTGGCAGCCGATCTCCAGCGCGCGCTGGGCGGCCACCGTGTCGGTGGAGAAGTACGGCATGCCGGCGCCGGCGCCGAAGATGACCACGCGGCCCTTCTCCAGGTGCCGGATGGCCCGCCGGGGGATGTAGGGCTCGGCGACCTGGCCCATCGCGATCGCGGACTGCACCCGGGTCTCGACGCCCTGCTTCTCCATGAAGTCCTGCAGCGCCAGGCAGTTCATCACCGTGCCGAGCATGCCCATGTAGTCCGCGCGGGAGCGGTCCATGCCCCGCTGCTGCAGCTCGGCGCCGCGGAAGAAGTTGCCGCCGCCGACGACCACGGCGACCTGGACGCCGCCGCGCACCACCTCGGCGATCTCCTTGGCGAGCTGGTTGACGACATCGGGGTCGACCCCGATCTTGCCACCACCGAACACCTCGCCCGAGAGCTTCAGCAGGACTCGCTTGTAGGTCATCGGCTCCCCTGGTCCCGAGTACGACGGACGGTGCGGACAGGCCAGGAGGCCGGTGCCGCGGAAGCTGCTGTGCACTCCACCGAACCGGCCTCCTGTCGTGGACGTCTGTGGGCTGAACCCTAGTCGATCAGGCTCCGACCTCGAAGCGGGCGAACCGCTTGACGGTGACGCCGGCGGCGTCGAGCACCTTGCCGACCGACATCTTGTCCTGCTGGACCGAGGGCTGCTCCAGGAGGGTGGCCTCCTTGTAGTAGCTGTTCAGCCGGCCCTCGACGATCTTGGCCACCACGTGCTCTGGCTTGCCCTCCTCCTTGGCGGTGGCCTCGGCGATCTCGCGCTCCTTGGCCACCACGTCGGCGGGTACCTCGTCGCGGGAGAGGTACTGCGGACGCATCGCGGCGACCTGCATGGCCGCCCCGCGAGCCGCGTCGGCGTCCCCTCCGTCGTACTCCACCAGCACGCCGACGGTCGGCGGCAGGTCGGAGGCGCGGCGGTGCATGTAGGCGACCACCGGCTCGTCGAACACGGCCACCCGGCCGAGCTCGATCTTCTCGCCGATCCGGACGGCGAGCGCCTCCACGGTCTCGCCGACCGTGGAGCCGCCCAGCTTCACCGACTTCAGCGCCTCGGTGTCGGCCGGCTTGGCCTCGGCCGCGGCCTCGGCGATCTGCTGCGCGGTGTCGATGAAGTCGTCGCTCTTGGCTACGAAGTCGGTCTCGCAGTTCAGCTCGACCAGGGCGGTGCCGGCGTTGGCGACCAGGCCCGCGGAAGCGGTGCGCTCGGCGCCGCGCTTGGCGGCCTTCGCCGCGCCCTTGACGCGCAGGATCTCGACCGCCTTGTCGAGGTCGCCGTCTGCCTCCTCCAGCGCCTTCTTGCTGTCCATCATGCCCGCGCCGGTCAGGTCGCGGAGCTTCTTGACGTCTGCGGCGGAGATGTTCGCCATGACTGTCCTTCTACCTCGTGTTCGTGGGTTGGGTTTCGCCTACTGGCCCTCGGTCGTGCCCTCGGACTTGGCCTCGGTCGTGCCCTCGGACTCGGCCTCGGTCGTGCCCTCCGACTTGGCCTCGGTCGTGCCCTCGGCCTCGGCCGGCTGCGCCGGCTGGGCGGGCTCGGACGCCTCGGTGGCCGCCCCGGTCGCCTCGGCGGCCGGGGTCTGCGTGGCCGTGTCGCCGCCCGTCGCGTCGGCCGCGGCCTTGGTGGACTGGCCCTCGAGGAGCTCACGCTCCCACTCCGCCAGCGGCTCCTCGGCGCCGACCTCGCCCTCGCCCTCGCCGCTCTTCGCGCCGGAGCGGGCGATCAGCCCCTCGGCGACCGCGTCCGCGACCACCCGGGTGAGCAGGCTGACCGCGCGGATCGCGTCGTCGTTGCCCGGCACCGGGTAGTCGACCTCGTCGGGGTCGCAGTTGGTGTCCAGGATGCCGATGATCGGGATGCGCAGCTTGCGCGCCTCCTCGACGGCGAGGTGCTCCTTCTTGGTGTCCACGATCCACACCGCGGACGGCGTGCGGGACATCTCGCGGATGCCGCCGAGGGTCTTCTCGAGCTTGTCGCGCTCCCGCTTCATGTGCAGGAGCTCCTTCTTGGTGCGCCCGCTGCCGGCGACGTTGTCGAAGTCGATCTCGTCGAGCTCCTTGAGCCGGTTGATGCGCTGGTGCACGGTCTGGAAGTTGGTGAGCATGCCGCCCAGCCAGCGCTGGTTGACGAACGGCATCCCGACCCGGGTCGCCTGCTCCGCGATCGCCTCCTGGGCCTGCTTCTTGGTGCCCACGAACATGATCGTGCCGCCCTTGGCGACCGTGTCCTTGATGAAGGCGAAGCTGCGGTCGATGTAGGCCAGCGACTGCTGCAGGTCGATGATGTAGATGCCGTTGCGCTCGGTCATGATGAAGCGCTTCATCTTCGGGTTCCAGCGTCGCGTCTGGTGCCCGAAGTGGACGCCGCTCTCGAGGAGCTGGCGCATGGTGACGACCGCCATGGCTGTCGAACCTCTTTCGTCGTGACCCGGGCACGGGCACGCCGTACCGCCGCGGACGACGGCTGTGGCGCGTCCCGCGGCGCGGGTCGCCTCAGTTGTCGCAGGAGAGCGGGTGCTCCCCTGCCCTGACGCCCGCGCGCGTCCGAACCCGCCGTTGCCGGAGGGACTGAAAGGACGACGCCCGCGGTGAGTGGGCGGCCCGGGGGCCGGTCCCGCTCGTTGCGGAGAGCGAGCGTGCGAAGTCAACCCGCATGCACGGGTTGCACCCGCGATTCTACGGGACCGTCGTGGTCATCCGCCAATCGCGGGCCGGCCACCGTCCCCAGCCCGCCGAGCCGGCGCGGCCTCCACCGACTCCGGACCAGGGGTTGGTACGACGCACGGGGCGGCCCAGGCTCTGGCCATGACCGCCGTGCCCTCCATTCTGCCCGTGCTGCTCGGCCTGGTGCTCTCGCTGCACCCGGCGGCCGAGCCCGCCGTCCCGAGTCTCCAGCCAGCCGGGCGGGCGCCGATCGATGAGCCCGTCCTGCCCGCGATGTCCGCCCCGTCCCCGGACGGGGCGGTCTGGCCGCTCTCACCGCGACCGGAGGTGGTCTCCGGCTTCTCTCCGCCGACCGAGCCCTGGGGCTCCGGGCATCGGGGCGTGGACCTGCTCGGCCGGCCGGGCCAGCCGGTCCGCTCCGCCCAGGCCGGGACGGTGGTGTTCGCCGGCACCATCGCCGGGGTCGGCGTGGTGGCGGTCCGGCACGGCAGCACCCGCAGCACCTACCAGCCGGTCACCGCCTCGGTCCGGGTCGGTCAGCAGGTCGCGGCCGGTGAGGTGCTGGGCCGGCTGGCGCTGTTCGGATCACACTGCTTCCTCCGCGCGTGCCTGCACTGGGGGCTGCTCGAGGGTGACACCTACCTGGACCCGCTCGGCCTGGTCGGTGCTGCGCCGGTGCGGCTGCTCCCGCTGGGCGCCCCGAACAGCTGAGACGACTCAGGCGCGTGGATGCGCCTGCCGGTAGGCCGCCCGGAGCCGGTCGGTGGTCACGTGCGTGTAGATCTGCGTGGTCGCGAGCGATGCGTGCCCGAGCAGCTCCTGGACCGCCCGCAGGTCGGCACCCCCCTCGAGCAGATGGGTGGCCGCGGTGTGCCGCAGCCCGTGCGGCCCGAGGTCGGGGGCACCCGGCACGTCAGCCAACCGGGCGTGCACCAGGGTCCGCACCGCCCGCTGGTCGACCCTGCGGCCTCGCGCCCCGAGAAACAGCGCCGCGCCGGCGCCGGGCGCCATCAGCTCGGGTCTCCCCCGGGACAGCCAGCCGTCGAGAGCACGCGCGGCGGGCCGGCCGAACGGCACGCTGCGCTCCTTGCGACCCTTGCCGAACACGCGCACCAGGCTGCGCTCGTGGTCCACGTCGTCCACGTCGAGGCCGCACAGCTCGCCGACCCGGATCCCGGTGGCGTAGAGCAGCTCCAGGATCGCCACGTCGCGCAGACCGAGCGCGCTGCCGTCGTCGGCACGGGTGGCCGCCGCGTCGAGCAGTCCGCGCACCTCGTCCAGGCGGAGGGCCGGCGGCAGGGTCCGGTGCGCCTTCGGGGTGCCCAGCAGGGCCCCCGCGTCCGTCGTACTCCTGCCGACGCGGAGCGCCCAGCCGGTGAACACCCGCACCGCGGTCGCCCGCCGGGCCATCGTCGTCCGCGCCCGGCCCAGCGTCTGCTGCTTGGCCAGCCAGCTGCGCAGCGTGCGTACGTCGATGGTGCCGACGTCTTGATGACCGAGCAGAGCGGCGTGCTCGAGCATCGCGCGCACGTCGGTGAGGTAGGCCCGCACCGTGTGCGGGGCGAGGTCACGCTCGGCAGTGAGGTGCCGCTCGTAGGCGGCGAGGGCGCGGCACATCTCCTCCGGGAGGTCGAGGTCGGCGGCCACCCTGTCGAGGGTAGGCGAGCGGGAGCGCCGGGCCGAGATGCCTCGCGCGTCACAATGCTGGGTTTTGCCAAGGGGCGCGGAATATGGTGTGCCTGGGGGCGTCGCCGGGATGCGTCGGGCATCCGGTCGTGCTCACGCACCAATGCTTCGATCGGAGGTCAGCGATGGACACCGTTCCCATGCCGCAGGAGCGCAGCGCTGCGACGAACACCGAACACGTCGCGCTGATGGAGACGGTGTCCGCGCACAACTACCATCCGCTTCCGGTGGTGCTGACCGAGGGCCACGGCGCCTGGGTCACCGACGTGGAGGGGCGCCGCTACCTGGACTGCCTCGCCGGCTACAGCGCCCTCAACTTCGGGCACGGCCACCCGGTCCTCCTGCAGGCCGCGCACGAGCAGCTGGAGCGGCTGACGCTCACCAGCCGGGCCTTCCACAACGACCAGCTCGGGCCGTTCTGCCGCGACCTCGCGCGGCTGGCGGGCATGGAGACCGTGCTGCCCATGAACACCGGAGCGGAGGCAGTGGAGACCTCGCTGAAGCTGGCGCGGCGCTGGGGCTACCAGGTCAAGGGCGTGCCGGACGGGCAGGCGGAGATCATCGTCGCCGCTGGGAACTTCCACGGTCGGACCACGACGATCGTCAGCTTCTCCACCGATCCCGACGCCCGGGAGGGTTTCGGCCCGTACACCCCCGGCTTCGTCGTCGTTCCGTACGGCGACGCCGAGGAGGTGCGCGCCGCGATCACCCCTCACACGGTGGCGATGCTGGTCGAGCCGATCCAGGGCGAGGCCGGGGTGGTCGTTCCCCCGGCCGGCTACCTGCGCGAGCTGCGCCAGGTCTGCTCCGAGGCCGGCATCCTGCTCATCGCCGACGAGATCCAGTCCGGGCTCGGTCGCACCGGCGAGACCTTCGCCTGCCAGGCCGAGGGCGTGGTCCCGGACATGTACGTGCTCGGCAAGGCGCTCGGTGGCGGGATCGTCCCGGTCTCCGCGGTGGTCTCAAGGTGGGACGTGATGGGTGTGCTCACCCCGGGAAGCCACGGGTCGACGTTCGGCGGGAACCCGCTGGCCGCCTCGGTCGGGCGCGCCGTCGTCGGCCTGCTGGAGACCGGCGAGTACCAGGAGCGGGCTCGGCTGCTCGGTGAGGTCCTGCACCGCGGGCTGCGCGATCTGGTCGGCCAGGGGCTGCTGGCCGTCCGCGGCCGCGGCCTGTGGGCCGGCATCGACATCGAGCCCACGCTGATGACCGGCCGGCAGATGTGCGAGCGGCTGATGGCCAAGGGCGTGCTGGCCAAGGACACCCACGGCTCCACGGTCCGGCTGGCACCGCCGCTGGTGGTGGACCGCGAAGACGTGGAGTGGCTGGTCGCCCAGGTCCGCGCGGTCCTCGAGGAGTCCGGCAACGCGGGCAACCACGCCTGACCACTCGACGCCCTACGCGGGGGCAGGCTCGTCACCGCGGCGGGAACGCAGCGCCTTGCCCAGCTTGAGGTAGAGCGACGGCACCACGAGCAGGTTCAGCAGCGTCGAGGTCACCAGGCCGCCCAGGATCACCACGGCCAGCGGGTACTCGATCTCCTGGCCCGGCCGGTCGCCCAGCACGACCAGCGGCACCAGCGCCAGGCCGGTCGCCAGCGAGGTCATCAGGATCGGCGACAGCCGCTCCCGCGCACCGCGCAGCACCAGCTCGAGACCGAAGGTCTCCCCTTCGTACTTCTCCAGGTGCTGGCAGTGGTTGATGAGCAGGATCCCGTTGCGGGCCGCGATGCCGAACACCGTGAAGAACCCGACCAGCGCGCCGAGCGAGACCACCCCTCCGCCTATCCAGACGGCCAACACTCCACCGACGAGCGCCATCACCAGGGTCAGCAGGCTGAACACGGCCAGCCGCCAGCTTCCGAACGACAGCTGCAGGAGCAGGAGGATCGCAGCGAGCGCGATGAACGCCGAGGCGAACAGGGTCCGCTGCGCCGACTGCCGTTCGGCGTACTCACCCAGCAGCTCCGCGTGGTAGCCACGGGGGTAGGACACGTGGGCCAGCCGCTGCTGGATGTCCGCCACCACCGAGCCGAGGTCACGGCCCTGCACCTGCGCTCCCACGTCGATGCGCCGAGAGCCGCCCTGCCGCTCGATCACGTTCGGGATCGGCATGACCCGCGCGTCGGCCACCTTCCAGAGCGGCACCTTGCCGCCGTTCGGCGTGTCGAGAAGCATGTTGCGTATGTCGGTGACGTTGTTGCGGCTGGACGGCGTGCTCCACACCATCGTGTCGTAGGCCTTCCCGGACCGGAAGATGTCACCGACCTCCTCACCGGCGATCATCGTCGAGGCCGCCCGCCGCACGTCGCCGGGCTTCAGGCCGTACTGCGCGGACTTCCGCAGCTTCACGGTCACCTCGATCTGCGGCTCGTCCACCTGCAGGTCGGTGTGCAGGTCGGCAAGCCCCGGGACCGAGGCCAGCAGGTGCTGGATCTCGTGGGCCTTGGCGCGGATCACATGCAGGTTGTCGCCGTACACCCGGACCACGATCGGCTCCTTGGCGCCGGTGAGCACCTCCTCGATCCGCTCGTTGAGGTAGGTGAGGACGTCCCGGTACAGGCCCGGGTAGCGGTCGATGACCCGGTGCACGGCCGCCAGCGTCTTGTCCAGGTCGGCGTTGTCGGAGACGCTGATCCACGACTCTCCGAAGTTCACGCCCGCGACCTCCTCGCCGAGGAAGGCCTGGCCGATGTGCGAGCCGAAGCTGCGCACCCCTGGGATCGCCTCCAGCTCCTTGCTGACCCGGATGGTGGTACGACGCTCCTCCGCCACGGAGGTGCCCGGCGTGCTGATCCAGTGCACCAGGAAGTCGCGTTCCTTGAACGTCGGGAACAGCTCCTGGCCGAGCTGTGGGACGGCGAGCACGCCGAGGGCGCCGATCACCGCGAAGGTGGCATAGGCGCGGATCGGCCGGTGCAAGATGGAGCGCAGCAGAGCGGTGTAGTGCGCCTGCAGCCACTTCACGACCGGCGACTCGTGCCGCTCCACCGGGGAGTTGCGCAGCAGGATCAGGCACAACGCCGGCGTCACGGTCAGCGCCACCCCCATCGACGCGACGATCGCCAGTGTGTAGGAGATCGCCAGGGGCCGGAAGAACGCCCCCGTGAGCCCCTGCAGCAGGAACACCGGCACCGCCGCGGCCACGATGATCAACGTCGCGTAGACGATCGGGCCCCGAACCTCCAGCGAGGCCTCGAGGATGATCGAGCCGGTCGACTTTCCGGTGCCGCTGCGGCGGTGCTGACGCAGCCGTCGCAGGATGTTCTCGACGTCGATGATCGCGTCGTCGACCACCGCCCCCAGCGCGATCACCAGCCCGGCCAGCGTCATCGTGTTGATGGTGGCGCCCTGCCAGTCCAGGATCAGCACGGTCGCCATCAGCGACAGCGGGATCGTGAGCAGGCTGATCAACGCGACCCGCCACTCGAACAGGAACAGCATCAAGATCACCACGACCAGCAGGAAGCCGAGCAGCAGCGCCTCCCGCAGGTTGTGGATGGAGGTCTCGATGAACCGGGCCTGCTGGAAGATCCGGGTGTCGAACTCGACGCCCGGAAGACCCGGCTTCAGCTCGTTGATCGCCTGCTTCACCCCCTGGGTGAGCTGCAGGGTGTTGGCCCACGGGGACTTCTCGACGACGAGGAGCAGCCCCGGCTTGTTGTCGATGATCGCGTCGCCCACGAGCGGCTGGTGGGCGACCCTGACCCGGGCCACGTCGCCGATGCTCAACCCGTGCCGTCCCTGCAGAGGCACCTGGGCCAGGTCCGCGGGGGTGACGATCGGCAAGACGTGCCGCACGCCGAGCTGCTGGGTCGGCCCCTGGATCACCCCACCGGTCCCGATCACCGAGCCGGCCGAGAACCTCAGCAGCCCCGAGTCCACGGAGTCGCTGGTGGTCTCCATGACGTTGTCGAGGGTCACCTTGTGCCGGACCAGCTGGTGCGGACGGACCTGCACGGTCATCATGTGCAGGCGCTCTCCCCAGATGGCGACGTTGGAGACGCCGGGCACCCGCAGCAGCCGTCCGCGGATCGTCCAGTAGGCCATCATCGACATGGCGATGACGCTGTGCGTCTTCGAGGTCATGCCGATCTGCATGGTCCGCCCGGTCGCCGAGACCGGGGGCAGCATCACCGGCGGCGAGGCCCAGGTGGGCAGGGTGGGTCCCACGTTGTCGAGTCGCTCGGCAACCAGCTGACGAGCCTCGAGCTCGTTGGTGCCCTGCTTGAAGACCAGCTCGATGGCTGACAGCTGGGGAACGGACCGCGACCGCAGGTCGTCCAGACCCTGCACGCCGGTGAGCGCCTGCTCGAGTGGCACGGTGACCAGCTGCTCGACGTCGGTGGTGGTCAGCCCCAGACAGATCGTCTGGATGTCCACGCGCGGGGGCGCGAACTCGGGGAACACGTCGACGCGCATGGAGGGCAGCTGCAGCGTGCCGAACACCATCATGGCTGCCGCGGCGGCCACCACGAGGAACCTGAATCGCAGGGCCGTGCTGACGATGCCGCGCATCAGGGTGGGGCGTGGAGACGCGTTCATTCTCCGGGAACCCCCTGCTCCGCGCCGTACAGCTCGGCGGCACCGACCTTGACGACGGCGGTCCCGATCGCGGGCCCCCTGCGGAGTACGGCGAGGGCGCCGGCGTAGCCGGTGACGACGACCGGCACACGGACGAACGTCCGCTGCCCGGCCTTCACGTAGACCCACGTCCGGCCGTACGCGTCGTACCAGACTGCGGAGTCCGGCACCATGGTGAGCCCGGTGGTCCGCGCCCCCGATGCCGCGCGGACCGTCGTCATCACGATGCCCACCCGCTGGTAGCCGGCCGCGCTCAGGGTGACCTTGCTCAGCGAGGTGCCGGCGATCGGGGCGACGTGGAAGCTGCTGTTGGAGGCCTCACCCAGCGTCTCGCCCTGGGCCCCGCAGGCCCCAGCGCCGAGCGCGATGGCGAGAAGGAGGGCGGACAGTCGCCTGGTGTGCTGCATGATGCCTCCTAGAAGTCAGCAGCCGGGGACGGAACGGCACCGGAACGAGCCAGCCGCAGGTACAGCGCCGGCACCACGAGGACGGTGAGGAGCAGTGCGCTGACCAGGCCGCCGAGGACGACCAGCCCGAACGAGTGCAGGATCTCCAGGCCGGCCGACTGGCCCAGGACTGTGAACGGGAGCACGGCGGCCGCGATCACGGCGGCCGAGGTGAGCATCGGCGCGAGCCGGTCGCGGGTCGCCGCGACGACCCCGTCGGCGCCCGCGGCCTGGAAGCGACTCACCAGCTGCAGGCAGCTGCGGGCGGTGAAGGCCAGCACCAGGAGCAGCCCGGCCAGACCGCCTGCGGTGACCACGACACCCGTCGCGAGCCCGGCGAGGATGCCACCTGCGGCACCGAGCGGGATCGTGACCAGCAGCAGCGTCGCCAGCCGCCAGCTGCGGGTGGCCGCCTGCAGGAGCAGGAACACGGCCACCAGCACCGTGATCAGCACCAGCGCGAGCGGCAGCCGCATCCCGGTCAGCGAGGACGTCGCGGGCAGCACCTCGGCGTGGTACTCCAGCGGGAAGCTCATGGACTGCAGCCGGTGAGTCACCTGCCCGGCGACGGTCGCCGGGTCGGTGCCGTGCACGGCGGCGGTCACGTCGAGGTGCCGGGAGATGTCGTCGTGGGTGATCACCGCCGGCTGGGGCACCACGCGCACGGTGGCCACCTGACCCAGCCGGACGTGTCCGCCGCCAGGCGTGTCCAGCAGGAGGTGCCGCACGCTGTCGGCGTTGGCCCGCGTGGCCGGGCTGCCCCAGACCACCACGTCGAACACCTCGTTGTTCTCGTAGAGGTTGCCGACCAGCAGGCCGGACAGCAGCGTCGCGGCGGAGCGTCGTACGTCGCCGGGCCGCAGGCCGTGCCGTTGCGCGTCGGCCAGCCGCACCCGGACCTCGAGGGTGGGCTGCAGGGCGGGCAGGGCCACCCGGGGGGACACCACACCGGGGATCTGCGAGACCGCGGCGGCCACCCGGGTGGCCTGCGCGCGCAGGGTGGCCAGGTCCTGCCCGTACACCCGCACGTCCAACGCTCGCCGGCGGGCCGGCTGGGCGGCGGCCACCTGCTGGTCCTCGTAGGTCATGGTGTGCTCGGCCAGACCGGGGTACCCGGCCACGATGCGCCGCACCGCCGCGCTGGTCGTCGCGTAGTCGGCGGAGGGGTCGAGGTTGACCCACAGCTCACCCGAGTTCACGTCGGCGACCATGTCGGCGGTGATCGCCCGGCCGACGTGCACGCCCAGCTCGCGCACCCCGGGGACCGCCCGCACCCGAGCCGCCACGGCGGCGGTGATGCGGTCCATCTCCTGCAGCGAGGTGCTCGGGGTCGCCGACATCTCGACGAGCAGGTCCTGGTCCTTCGGGCTGGGGAGGGCGGGCGAGGTGCCGATCTGAGGGATCACCGTCAGGGTGAGCACCGCGAGTGCGGCCATGGTGCCCATCGCCGTCCTCGGGTTCGTGACGTGCCTGGCGACGTGCCGCTCGAAGCCGCCGGCGATCCAGCGCGCCACCGGCGAGGTCTCCCGCAACGGCCCATGGCCGAGCAGCAGCGCCGCGAGGGCCGGGGTCAGGGTAAGCGCGACGAGCATCGAGACCGCCACCGCGATCAGGTACGACACCACGACCGGTCCGGTGAAGGCGCCCACCACGCCGCGTTGCACGAACGCCGGTATGAGCAGCGCGACCACGACCAGCGCCGCGTAGAAGAGCGGCACCCGGACCTCCCGGGCGGCCTCGGTGAGTACGTCGGACACGGTGCCGTTCTCGTCGGACACGGTGCCGTTCTCGTCGGACACGGACCCGCTCTCGTCAGGCGCGGATCCCTGGGCGCGCTGCCGCCACATCCGACGCCACATGCTGTCCGGATCGGTGACCGCGTCGTCGACGACCATCCCGACCGCCATCGCCAGGCCGAGCAGCACCATGGCGTTGAACGTGGTGCCCCGCAGGTACAGCACCCAGGTGGCAGCCACCAGCGAGACCAGGATGGCCGACGCGCTGATCAGCGCCACCCGCCACGACCGGCTGAACAGCAGCAGCACGAGCAGCACCAGGCCGAGAGCCGCCAGGCCGGAGACGCCGAGGTTGTGCAGCGAAGCTTCGATGTAGCTGGCCGGCCGGTAGACCGTGGTGTCGATGTGGATGCCGCCGAGGCCCGGAGCGAGCGCGCGCATCGCCTTCTCCACGTCACGGGTGACGCTGAGCGTGTCCGCGCCGGGAAACTTCTCGATGACCAGCATCAGGCTGGTGCCCTGGCCGGTGGACGCGTCGCCGATCAGCGGCTGGTGGCCCTCGACCACGTTGGCCACGTCGGCGAGCCTGAGCACCCGGCCGCGGGTGTCCTCCAGGGTGACCTCCGACAGCTGCCGGGGCGTGTCGATGGGCAGCATGTGCTGCACCCCGAACCGCTGCGTCGGGGTGTCGATGAAGCCGCCGGTCCCCGGGGTCGAGGCCTCCACGAACGTCAGCGGCGACGACCACAGCGCGTTGCCGGTGGAGCTGATCACCTGGTTCAGGGACACGCCGAGCTTCTCCAGACGCCTCGGGTCGACCTGGACCTGGAGCTGCCGGTCCCGCTGCCCCCAGATGGCCACGTTCGCCACCCCGGGCACGCCCATCAGCCGCGGCCGCACCTTCCACCGCGCGAGCACCGACATGTCGATCAGCGACAGCTGCTTCGACGACAGCGAGATCATCATCACCCGGCTGGTCGACGACAGCGGCTGGATCATCACCGGCCGGCTGCCGACGTTGGGCAGGTAGGCAACCTGGGCGAGCCGCTCCTGGACCATCTGGCGGGCATCGAGGACGTCGGTGCCCGGCGCGAAGTACAAGTTGACCTCGGACAGCCCGGTGATCGACTCGGAGTGGATGCGGTCCAGCCAGGGCACGCCGGCGAGCAGGTCCTGCTCCAGCGGCACGGTCACCAGCTGCTCCACCTCGGCCGCCGACAGCCCCAGCGCCTCGGCCTGGATCTGCACCATCGGCGGCGCGAACTCGGGGTAGACGTCAACCGGGGCCGAGCGCAGCTGCGCGCCGCCGAACACCAGGACGCCGATCGCCACGGCGACGATGAGCCTGGCCAGCCGGACGCTCGAGGCGACCATCCACCCGGTCATGGCCGGGCCTCTGGACGGTCTGATCGCTGCCGCGACGGGCACGCGTTGCTGATCAGTTCGAGGAACACCATGGCCCCCAACCCGAGAACCTGAGAGTTATCCGAGAATTCTCACGACGTTCTCAGGTTGCGCCGCCTGCCTGCTGGTTGAGAACCGCCCGTCGAGGTCAACTCTGCGGACGCCGCGGTTGGCCCTGTTGCGCTACCGGGAGGTGGTTCGACCACAGGCACCGGTGGGCCCTGAGTCCCTGCCGGAAGCACCTGAACCGGGGCAGGTCCGGCGCAAGCCGGTCCGTGGTGGCCGGTCAGTGGGCCGGCGCGGTCTGGGCGTAGACGTCCGGGCTGTGCCGGTAGGCGCTGGCCTGCAGGGCCAGCGCCTGGTGGCGTAGCCGGGCCTGCTGCGCGGGGGTCAGCTGGCGCAGCCGCACTAGCCGGAGCACCTCGCGCTCCTGCTCCTTCGCCCCGCTCCAGCCGACCTTGATGTTGCCGATCCCGGGCGCGTAGAACTTGTGCTGGAAGGCCTGCGGGGTGCCCGGCTCGAACTCCGCGACATCGGTCACGTTGCGGTAGCAGCCGGTGGGCACGCAGACCCGCTGCCCGGTGCCGTGCACCCGGGCGTGGTCGTTCCAGCTCACCGGCGGCGGGGCGTAGCCCTCGGCGTACGACGAGGTGCCGGTGCTCGGCCGGGCGCGCATCGCCACTCCTGCGGTGGCGCCCTGCAGCCCGGTGATCCAGTCCGGGGCCTTCACGAACCGGCCGTGCTCGTACTCTTCCGGGTACTCCCCCAGGTGCCAGACGTTGCCGGCGTCGTCCTGGGCGTAGAAGGACAGCTCCGCCTCGACCAGCTGACCCTGGTCGAAGTCCTCCTCGTAGACGACCGCCGCCCGCACCCCGCCGATCTGCTTGGTCAGGTCCGTGACCGTTGCCACCACCCGGCGGGCGATGCGGTGGTCCTCGTCGATCGCCGAGCCCTCGAGGACCCACTGACGTCCGACCTTGAGCCCCATCCACTGGTTGTCCACCTGCGCCGAGGCAGCGGTGAACACCGCGTCCTTGAAGTCCGCGGCGCCGACGACGACCGCGGAACCGGCCGGGCTCAGCGTCCGCGACGGGCTCGGGGCCGGGCCGGCCGCGCCGGGGGTGGACTGGCTGCAGGCGGTGAGTCCGGCCGCCAGGACTGCCGCCGCGGCCAGGCTGACCGGGTGTCGTGCCATGGTGATCCCCTCCCCGAGCTCCGAGCGATCCGGGCACCTGTCGACGGTGGCCCGAAAGGCGTCTGGGAGCAGGGTGCCTCGGCCAAAGGTCCCGTGGCGATGGCACGAGCGGGTCAGCGCTCGCCCGCCGGATCACCCCGCCGGGCCAGCCTCCACCGTCCGTCGCTGCCCTCCACCAGGCCGAGAGAGCGCAGCCGCGACAGGCTGGTGCCCACCTCCCCGGCGGCTATCCCCGCCGTGCGCGCGATGGAGTCCGTGCCGGCCAGCACGGTCACCGGGACGGCGTCCAGCACCTGCCGCTCCCGGTCCGTGAGCCGGTCGCCCGCGGTGATCGGCGCCCGTGGAGACGGCGCCAGGAAGCTGCCGGCCGGGGCGAGCAGCTCGAGCACGTCGGTGCCCCGGGTGACCAGGGTCGCCTCGCCGCGCCGGATCAGCTCGTGCACGCCCTCGGAGGGCGCGCTGGTCACCGGCCCGGGCACGCCCATCAGCGGCCGGTTCAGGCGGGTGCACCAGTTGGCGGTGTTCAGTGCCCCGCTGCGCACCGCAGCCTCCACCACCACCGTCCCCCGGGTCAGCGCCGCGATCACCCGGTTCCTGGACAGGAACCGCAGCTTGGTCGGCGCACAGCCGGGCGGCAGCTCGGAGACCAGCAGGCCGACGTCGGCGATGTAGTCGAGCAGGTTCTTGTGCGCCGACGGGTAGGCGCGGTCCACCCCGCACGCCAGCACCGCGACCGTAGGCCCACGCGCCGCCAGCGCACCCCGGTGCCCGGCCTGGTCGATGCCGAACGCCGCACCCGATACCACGCAGACCCGCTCGGCGGCCAGTGCCGCGGCCAGGTCGCCGGCCACCCGCGCGCCGTACGTCGTCGCCGAGCGCGACCCCACCACGGCGGCGGCGCACGAGGTCACCTCCCGCAGCGACAAGGGTCCCTTCACCCAGAGGCCGACCGGGACGCCGCCGCGGCCCTGCACCGGCTCGGCGGTGTCCAGCTCGTCGAGCACGGTGGGCCACTCCCCGTCACCCGGGCACACGAACCGGATCCCACGTCGCTGCGCCTCCTCGAGGTCACGCTCCGGGTCCAGCGCGCGCAGCCGAGCGGCCACGTCGGAGTGCACCCCGTCGAGGCCGCGCTCCTCGGCCAGCAGCCGGTAGAGGCTCACCGCGCCGAGGTCCCTGACCAAACGACTCAGCCGCAAGTCGCCGGGCTCGCCGAGCCGGCTCAGCGCGGCCCGGGCCACCCGGTCGGTCAGCTCCCCGCTCATCCGGCGCGCTCCCGCAGGGAGTCGAGCCGCAGTGGCTCGCCGGTGCGCAGCCGCAGCGCCACCTCCAGCTCGGCGCGGCCGGGCCGGTCAAGGGCCAGCAGGTCGGCCACCGTCCAGGCCAGCCGGTGCACCCGGGTGGCGCCGCGGCGGGTCAGCCGGCCGGCGTACACCTGGGTGTCGAGCGCGGCTGAGGCCTCGTCGGTCATCGGCCACCGCTGCCGCAGCACCGGGCCGGGCACGTCGGCGTTCAACCGCCAGGGGGTGCCGGTGTAGCGGTGCTCCTGACGCAGCCGGGCCGCGACGACGCGCTCGCGGATCGTCGCGGACGGCTCGGGACGGGCCAGCGGGTCGGTCAGCTCGTGCGGCCGCAGCGGCTCCACGTAGCGGGTGATGTCGATGCGGTCGGTGAGCGGGCCGCTGAGCTTGCTGCGGTAGGCCCGGCGCTTCACCTCCGGGCAGGTGCAGCGGTTGTCCCGGTCGTGGGGGTGGTACTCGCCGCAGGGGCACGGGTTGGCGGCCATCACGATCATCGCTCGCGCGGGGAAGGTCGCCACCTCCTCGCCGCGCGCGATGGTGATCTCCCCGCTCTCCAGCGGCTGCCGCAGCGCGTCCAGGACGTCGGCGTGGAACAGGGGCACCTCGTCCAGGAACAACGCCCCGGTGTGCGCCCTGCTGATCTCGCCCGGCCGGACCCGCCCGGTGCCGCCGCCCAGCATGCTCGCCTTCGAGGCGGAGTGGTGCGGCGCCCGGAACGGCGGCCGGGTGAGCAGCGACTGTCCCGGCGGCAGGCACTCGGCCAGCGAGTGGATCGCGGTCAGCTCCAGGGCCTCCTCGAGGGACAGGTCCGGAAGCAGGCTCGGGATCCGCTCGGCGAGGGTGGTCTTGCCGGCGCCCTTCGGGCCGCTGAGCATCATGTGGTGCCCGCCCGCGGCCGCCACCTCCACCGAGTAGCGGGCGTCGGCCATCCCGAGCACGTCGGCCATGTCCAGGTCGTCGATGCGCTGCTCGCCGCGCCAGGTCAGCAGCGGTCCGCTCGACAACGGCTCGACCGGGAGCGCGTCCGGCAGCGGCTCGCCCCGCAGCTCGGCGACCACCTGCGCCAGGGAGCGCACCCCGAGCACCGTCATGCCCGGCACCATCGCGGCCTCCTCGGCCTGCGGCTCGGGGACCACCACCGAACGCATGCCTCGTGCGGAGGCGGCCATCGCCATCGGCAGCACCCCGGGCACCGAGCGCAGCCGTCCCTCGAGGGTGAGCTCGCCGATGAACACCACCCCGGCCAGCGTGTCCTTCGGCACCGCACCGGACGCGGCGAGCACCCCGACGGCGATGGCCAGGTCGAAGTGCGGACCGCGCTTGGGCAGGTCGGCCGGGGACAGCAGGATGGTGACCCTCCGGGTGGTGGGCCAGTCGAAGCCACTGTTGTCGATCGCGGCGCGGCACCGGTCGCGGGCCTCGTTGATGGACGCGTCCGGCCGGCCGACGAGGGCGGTGGTGACCAGTCCCTGGGTGACGTCGACCTGCACGTCGATCAGGTGCCCGGTGGCGCCCTGCAGCGAGATCGTCCTCGCGGTCGCGACGGGCATCTCAGGCCACCCCGCGCACGTGTTCGACCATCGGAGCGCCGCGGTCGGCGAGCAGCACCCCGACGATGTCCAGGCGCACCTCCGCGGCTCGCACCGGGTGCTCGGCCAGCCACCGGGCGGCCAGCCGGCGCAGCCGCGCCGCCTTCTTGCCGGTCACCGCCTCCAGCGGGCTGCCGTAGGCGGTCGAGGAGCGGGTCTTCACCTCGCAGACCACCAATGCCGGCCCGTCGCGGAGCACCAGGTCGATCTCGCCCAGCTCGCAGCGCCAGTTCCGGTCGAGCAGCACCATCCCCTGCCCGGTCAGATGCCGGGCGGCCAGCCCCTCGCCGTACGCGCCGAGGGCCAGCCGTTGTCGTGCGGTCATCGCCACCTCCTGCCGAGCAGGGTGGCCTACCGCCGGGCCGGTCACGACCGGCGCGTGCGCGACCTGTGGAACACGCGGGCCAGGGCGCGGGTGGGGACACTTTCTGGCCCCGCAGCCGGCCGCGCTAGGGCTTGGGCAGCTCGATGTCGCTCTGGTTGAGCTCCTCGACGTTGACGTCCTTGAAGGTGAGCACCTTGACGTTCTTGGCGAACCGGGCGGGACGGTACATGTCCCACACCCAGGCGTCGGTCATGGACACCTCGAAGAACACGTCGCCGGCCTCGGTGCGCGCCTTCACATCGACCTGGTTGCACAGGTAGAAGCGGCGGTCGGTCTCCACGACGTACTTGAAGATCCCCACCACGTCGCGGTACTCGCGGTAGAGGTGGAGCTCCATCTCGGTCTCGTACTTCTCGAGCTCCTCGGCGCTCATCGTGAAACCTCCATGGGCTCAGCCTCCAACCACTCGGGATGCTCCCCCGCATTCTCCCCCACGAGGCCCTCCTCCGTCGCCACGGACGCACCGTGGTCGGGGACATCCTCGCCCAGCGCCCGCCGGACGTTGACGAAACGGCGCCGGTGGATCGGGCAGGGCCCGTGCTCGGTGAGCGCCGCGTTGTGCACCTCGGTGACGTACCCCTTGTGGGTGGCGAAGTCGTAGACCGGCCACCGCTCGTGCATCCCGGCCATGATCCGGTCCCTGGTCACCTTGGCGATCACCGAGGCGGCTGAGATGCAGGCCGCCACCCGGTCGCCCTTCCACATCGCCAGCCCGGGCACGCCCAGGCCGTCGACGGGGAACCCGTCGGTGAGGACGTACGACGGGCGGGGGTCGAGCATCGCGGTGCAGCGGCGCAGTGCTTCGAGGTTGGCCACGTGCATGCCGAGGCGGTCACACTCCTCGGGGTCGACGACCACCACCGACCAGGCCAGCGCCCGGGACACCACCTGGGCGTAGCACCGGTCCCGCGCCTTCGCGGTCAGCAGCTTGGAGTCGGCGAGCCCGGGGACCTGGCCGCGCCTGCCCTCGGGCAGGATCACGGCGGCCGCGACCAGCGGGCCGGCGCACGCGCCCCGGCCGGCCTCGTCGACGCCGGCCACCGGGTCGAGGCCCACCCGGCGCAGCGCACGCTCGTAGCCGTAGAGGCCCGCGTCACGCCGGACGGTCAGTCCACGGGGCAGCTCGCTCATCTCGGTCCCATTGTCACGCCGCCGGGCAACCGGAAGACCTCGGGGTGCCGGACCGCGACCAGGGTCAGTGCGACGGAACCGTCGCGAAGTCGGCCGGGCTGTGCATCAGGGTGGCATGGTCCAGCGGCCACACGATCGCGAACACCTTGCCGACCACGTCCTTGACGGGCACCATGCCGCCTCCCGGGTCACCCAGGTGCACCCGCGAGTCCGCGGAGTTGGACCGGTTGTCGCCCATCACCCAGATGTAGCCCCTGGGCACGTGCACCTTGAAGTGGATCAGCGAGGGCGGCTCGTGACCCTTGACGTAGGACTGCTCGTTGAGCGGCACCCCGTCGACGAGGATGCGGCCCTGCTCGTCGCAGCACTTCACGGTGTCCCCGCCGACGCCGATCACCCGCTTCACCAGGTGGCCGCCGGTCGGGTACAGCCCGAACAGCTCCAGCCCCTTGGCGAGGGGCCCGTTCGCCGGCCGCTCCTCGGAGGGGTCGAGCCAGCCACCGGGGTCGGAGAAGACCACCACGTCCCCGCGGTTCGGAGAGGCGCCGTTCCAGGTGGTGACCTTCTCTACGAGGATCCGGTCGTTGAGCCTCAGGGTGTTCTCCATCGACCCGGACGGGATGTAGAAGGCCTGCAGGAAGAACGCCTTGATGATGATCGCGAGGACCAGCGCGAGCACGAGGAGCAGGATCATCTCCTGCCAGAGCGGGAGCTGCTGCTTCTCGGTTCTCGCGCGCACGCGACCCCCTCTCCCCGGGAAGCCGGAACCGGTTTCTGCTTCGGGCTCCGGCCCGGCCTCCTCGCGGTTGGTCACCCAGTGAGCCTAACGAACCAGCTCAGCTGGCCGGGGTCGCTTCCCGCTTCTCCTTGATCTTGGCGGCCTTGCCGCGCAGGTTCCGCAGGTAGTAGAGCTTCGCGCGTCGTACGTCGCCGCGGGTGACCACCTCGATGTGGTCGACGATGGGGGTGTGCAGCGGGAAGGTCCGCTCGACACCGACCCCGAAGGACACCTTGCGTACGGTGAAGGTGCGCCCGACCCCGGAGCCCTGGACCCGGATGCACACACCCTGGAAGACCTGGATCCGGGAGCGGTTGCCCTCGACCACCTTGACGTGCACCTTGAGGGTGTCACCGGCGCGGAACGCGGGGATGTCGTCGCGCTTGACGGACTCGGCCAGGGTGTCGATGACGTTGGTCATGGTGTCTCCTCGTCGGTGCCACAGGTCACCCACGGAAATCGCCGGATGAGTACGGGTTCGGGTGGTGCGTCGTGCGGAGCTCCCCCTGTGGCAGGTGGACCGCCGACTTCCGGCCTCGTAGCCGGGTGGTCGCGACGCGCAGAACCGAGGGCCAAGTTTGCCACAGCGGCCTCGCGCGGACGAAATCGAGCCTAGGGGCGTGCAGCGCCGGGCTGCCCCACCCTGCCCTGGTGAACCTCGACGACCCGGTCGCAGCGCGACGCGATCTGGGGGTCGTGAGTGGCGATCACCACGGCGCCGCCGGCGGGATGCTTACGATGCAGCAACCGTTCGACGACCAGCTCGCGGTGTCCAGGGTCCTGCTCGGCGGTCGGTTCATCGGCCAGCAGCACCAGCGGACGTAGCGCCAGAACGCGCGCCACCGCGACCCGCTGCTGCTGGCCGCCGGACAGCTCCTCGACCAGGTGCCCGGCGAACGGGCCCAGCCCGACCATCTCGAGGGCCTCTTCGGCCTGCCGGACCGCATCTGCCGGCCTCTCCCCGGCGGCCCGGAGGGTGACCTGGATGTTCTCCGCCGCCGTCAGCAGCGGCAGGAGCCCGTAGCCCTGGAGCACCAACGCCACGTCACGCCCGACTGTGGTGCGCGGTCGTCCGTGCAGCCGGACCTCTCCGGAGTCGGCCCGCTGGATGCCGGCCAGCGCGGTGAGCAGGCTCGTCTTGCCGGAGCCGGAGGGCCCGACCACTGCGACCGTCTCCCCGGGCTCGACCCGGAAGGAGACGCCGGACAGGATCGTGCGGCCCGACCGTTCCAGGACCAGATTCTCGGCCTCGAGCAGGCTCACCCGTCCACCTCCTCGGTTCCGTCGGCCTCCTCGGCCACCGGGTGCAGCTCCACCACACCGTCGCGCCGGGCGACCCGGGCCAGCGCCCCGGGCGGCAGCAGGTCGAGCACCTCCGGAGGCAGGTGCACCCCACCGTCGCGCCCGACCACCACGAACTCCTGTCCGGCGCGGCCCTCCGCGCCGATCCGGCCGTCGCGAATGGTCACCGTCCGGTCCATGGCGGCGGCGACCGCCTCGTCGTGGGTGACCACCACGACCGTGGTGCCCAGGTCGACGCTGGCCACCTTCATCAGCTGCACCACGACCTTGGCGGTCTCCTCGTCGAGCTGGCTGGTCGGCTCGTCGGCGAGCAGCAGCTGCGGGTCGTTCGCGACCGCAACGGCCATGGCCAGCCGCTGCTGTTCGCCGCCGGAGAGCGCCCCGGCCCGGGAAGCCTCCAGCCCGCCGAGGCCGACCGACTCCAGCAGCGCGAGCGCCCGCTTCCGCTTGGCCGGCCACCGCCCGGGGGCCGACGACTGCGCGAACATCACGTTGTCCAGCGCCGTCCCGTAGGGCAGCACGTTGCGGCTGGGGTTCTGCATCAGCACGCCGACCCGGCGGGCCCGCATCTCGGCCAGCGCGCCCTCGTCACGGTCGCCGAGGAGCTGCCCGGCGACGAACAGCTGTCCGGCGGTGGGCCGGATCAGCCCGGCCAGCAGCCAGAGCAGCGTGGACTTGCCCGAGCCGGAGGGGCCGAGCACGGCGAGGGTCTCCCCTCGTCTTACCTCCAGGTCCACGCCGCGCAGCGCGACCACCTCCGCGCCGGCCTCGCCGTAGACGTGCACGACGTTGTCGCAGCGGACCGCGAGCTCGGGGCCGTTCACGCAGGGTCCTCACGCAGCTGCTCGGGGTGGGCGCCCGCGACGAGCGTGAAGGAGCTCACGACGCAGATGACCGCGATCGCGACCACGACCGCGGCGAGGGGGACGGCGAGGAGCAGCCAGTCCGGTCGGTACAGCAGCGGCGGCGCGGCCGGCGTCTGCACGAACTCGGGTACCGCAGGGACGGCCAGGTAGACCGCCAGCAGGCCCGCACCGACCCCGGCCACCACGCCCAGCCCCAGGGTGACCGCCTGCTCGAGGAGCAGCCCGGTGCGCAGCGGCCGGCGAGGTGCGCCGGCCGCGCGCAGAGCGGCGATCTCGTAGCGACGGCGCCGGCCGGACAGGTGCAGTCCGGCCACCGCGCCGAGCGCGGCCAGCAGGGCCGCGGCGCAGGCGTCGGCGAGGAACAGCAGGATGGCCAGTGCCGGCCCCTGCTCACCGAGCAGCCGGGCCGCATGCGCAGCGGTCTGTACGTCGAGCACCCGGACACCCGCCTGGCGAAGCCTGGCCGGGAACGTGGCCACGGCGCCCGGGGCCAGCCACACCTGCTGGGCCGAGGTCTGGCTGGTGTCGAAGGCCGCCCGCTGCGCGTAGGTGCGGTCGAGGACCACCGCATTCTCCGGGGCCCCGGGCACCGCAACGGTGGCCAGCGGCCGGATCGGTGTCGGCTGACCGTCCAGCCCCGCCACCCGGATCGGGTCGCCCGGCTGGTCGGCGACACTGCGGGTGACGATGGCCGGCAGCGGATGCGGCCAGGCGTAGGCAGCCCAGGACAGCGGCACCCCGACCGGGATGTCGAAGTGCAGCTGCAGCCCCTGCGCCGTCATGGAGGCCGCCACCCTCCCGGGCGGAGCCGGCGGACCCGTGTAGGTCCAGCGTCCGTGGGACGACAGCCCTGCTTCGACCGGCTGCCAGCCGTCTTGGGTGTGCGTCTCGATGCGCGCGATGGTGGCGTGCCCCGCAGCAGGGGCCGTGGGGTCGATCGTGGTCAGCTCCAGGCCTCGCAACACGCAGGGGCAGCCGGTGAGCCGGGTCTGCAACGTGTCCGTGCCCGGACGGAGCAGGCCGACCGTCACCGGCGTCTCGGCCGTGGCCTGCGGCACCTTCAGGTCGGCCTGCAGCAGCATGCCGCACGCCTTGCGGCAGCCCGGGGTGTGTGTCTGCACGCCCGCAAGGCTCACCCGGAGCCGATCGCCTTCGAGCAGGATCGGGTCCGGTGCGGGCGGGTCGAGCCGGGTCGCGAGCGCCGCAGGGTCGTGCCTCGCGAAGTCGCTGCGCCAGTAGACGATCTTCGCCCACCGGTCCGGGTCGACGGCGAGGGTCTGCCGGGCGGAGTTGGCGAGGTCGGTGTAGTCGTAGACCGCCATCGCCTTGGTCCCCGAGCGATCCAGCCGGTCCACGATCCTGGACAGGTCCCGGCCGGGGGGCGGAGCGACGTCCAGCACCGCCGCGGCGCCGGTGCTGGTCGCGGCCACGTCGGCGATGTTGGACCGGGTGACCGACCAGGCGGAGATCGAGAAGCAGGCGAGCGCGAACGAGGCCGCGAGCACGGTCAGGGTGCGCATTCCGGCCGGGCGGCGGGCCACCTGGCGTACGGCGAGGAAGCCGCCGATGTGGCCGTGCCGGCTGGTCGGCCGGAACAGTCGGCGGCACGCCCAGGGCAGCATCCGGGCCACCAGCACGGCGACGGCCAGCCCGACCAGGCCCGGGACGAGCAGCGCGAGCACGTCCGTGGAGGCCGAGGAGAACGCCCCGGCAACGTACAGCTCGACCAGACCGGCGCCGGTGGCCACCAGCAGCCCGATGTCCAGCGCCCAGCCGCGGCGCAGCCCGCCCCGTCCGGTGCGCCGCCACTGCTCGACCACAGGCCGGGCGACGATCCGGCGAGCGGCGAGGGCGGCCGCCACCAGACCTCCGGAGACGGCGACCGCGGCCGCGGCGATGGTCCACGGCCCCACGGTGACCGGAGTTCCGGGGCGCAGCACGCTGCCCGCCAGCGCGAGCGTGGCTACCCAGCCGAGGGCCACCCCCGCTGGCAGTGCGAACAGCAGCAGGGTGACCGGCTCAGTCAGGCCGAACCGCAGCGTGCGCAGGCGGCTCAGTCCGCGCACCTTGGCGAGCGCGAGGTCCGGGCCGCGAAGTTCCGCGGCCTCGGTGATGACCAGGAACAAGAGCAACCACACCAGCGCGAGCAGTTGCGCGGTGATCAGTACTACGGGGACGAGCAGCTTGCTCCAGCTGGCGGTCGCGTCGTCCACGACCGTCTTGAGCCCGCTGAGCGGCGAGGCACCGTCGCTGCTCAACTGGGTGGAGATGTGGTCCACGCTGCTCTCGAGAGCGGGTGCTTGGTCCGGGGTGACCGCGTCCATGTGGAGCAGCAGGTCCACGATGCAGGTGCCCGGGGCCTCCGGGGGCAGGGCGTCGAAGGTCGCCCGCACGGTGAACAGCGCGTCCACCGGCTGGCCGCCCGGCACCGGGACGAAGAGTCCTTCCTGCGGGAAGTAGCCGCGGTTGAACCAGTAGCGGGACTCCGGGGCGATCGGCTCGTAGATCCCGACCACCCGCATCCCCGGGATGTTCAGCCGGTCCCCGATCCCGATGTCGTCGAGCTTCGCCAGCGCCCTGCTGACCACGACGTCGCCGACCCGCCGCGGGCAGCGCCCCGTCACCATGCGCAGGTGGCTGCACAGGTACTCGCGCCACGCGAGGTGGGTGCTCTGGGAAGGGGTGGGAGCGTACTGCAGCTCCTGACCGAGCAGCGTGCGGTCGAAGAGCGCGGGCGTCGCCGAGGTCTTGCGGGCCTTCTCGGTGAGCTGGACCAGTGTCGGCATCTGGGAGAGCG
>DASSKA010000226.1:0-35816 GCA_035690905.1 Nocardioidaceae bacterium
ATCGAGTAGGTCGGCGCGAAGCCGAGCGCGGTCCGGCCGGGCCCGCCGAAGGCCTGCAGCAGCTGCAGCATCACCTCGTTGGAGCCGTTGGCCGCCCACACCTGCTCCGGGACCACACCGTGGCCCAGGTAGCCCGCCAGCCCGGCGCGGAGCGCGGTGGCCTCCCTGTCGGGGTAACGGTTCAGGGTGCGGGTGGCCGCGGCGACCGCCTCGGCGACGTCGCGGACCACCGCCTCCGAGGGCGGGTAGGGGTTCTCGTTGACGTTGAGCTGGACGGGCACGTCGAGCTGCGGGGCGCCGTAGGGCTCGATGCCGCGCAGCTCCTCCCGGAGCGGCAGCGGCATCACGCCTCCGCGGGATCGACCCGGACCCGGACCGCCGGAACTCGGCGTACGCCTCGTCGACGACCAGCAGGCCGCCGCCGTCCCCGACCGCCTTGGCGAGCACCCGCACCGTCTCCGGCGGCAGCGCGGTGCCGGTCGGGTTGTTCGGGGAGGGCAGCAGCACGACGGACGGGCGGTGCTCGGCGACCACGGACAGCGCGTGCCCGACGTCGAGGGAGAAGTCCGTCTCGCGCCGGCCCACCACCCACCCGGTCATCGCGTCCCGGGCGTACTCGGGATACATCGAGTACGTCGGCGCGAAGGACACAGCCACCCGGCCCGGGCCGCCGAACGCCTGCAGCAGCTGCAGCATCACCTCGTTGGAGCCGTTGGCCGCCCACACCTGCTCCGGTGTCACCCCGTGGCCGAGGTAGCCGGCAAGGGCGCGCCGCAGGGCGACCAGCTCGCGGTCCGGGTAGCGGTTCAGGGTCCGCGTCACCCGGGCGACCGCCTCCGCGACCGCGGCGACCACGGTCTCGCTCGGCGGGTAGGGGTTCTCGTTGACGTTCAGGGCGACCGGCACGTCGAGCTGCGGCGCGCCGTACGGCGGGATGCCCCGCAGCTCCTCGCGGAGGGGCAGCTCCATCAGCTGTCCTCGACCCGCACCCGGATCGCCGCGGCGTGGCCGGGCAGGTCCTCGGCCTCGGCGAGCGCCACCACGTCGCGGGCCACGTCGCGCAGCGCGTCGGCGCCGTAGGAGACCACGTGCACCGCCTTGCGGAAGGTGCGCACCGACAGCCCCGAGGAGTGGCAGGCGCACCCGCCGGTGGGCAGCACGTGGTTGGACCCGGCGCAGTAGTCACCCAGCGACACCGGCGCCGCCGGTCCGACGAAGATAGCGCCGGCGTTGCGGACCCGGGCCGCCCAGCCGGCCGCGTCCTCGGTGTGGATCTCCAGGTGCTCGGCGGCATAGGCGTTCACCACCGCCAGCCCCTGCGCCAGGTCTTGGACGAGCACGACGCCCGACTGGGCGCCGGTCAGCGCGGTGCGGACCCGGTCCACGTGCTTGGTCGCGGCCACCTGGGTCTCCAGCTCGGCCTCCACCGCGTCGGCGAGCCGGACCGACGGGGTCACCAGGACGGAGGCGGCCATCGGGTCGTGCTCAGCCTGGCTGAGCAGGTCGGCGGCGACGTAGGCCGGGTCGGCGGAGTCGTCGGCGAGGATGGCGATCTCGGTCGGGCCGGCCTCGGAGTCGATGCCCACCACACCCTTGAGGAGCCGCTTGGCCGAGACCGTGTAGATGTTGCCTGGCCCGGTCACCAGGTCGACCGGCGCGCAGGGACCGGCCCCGTAGGCGAACATCGCGACCGCCTGCGCGCCGCCGACGGCGTACACCTCCTCGATCCCCAGCAGCGCGCACGCGGCGAGGATGGTCGGGTGCGGCAGTCCGCCGTGGTCGGCCTGCGGGGAGGAGGTCAGCGCGATCGAGGAGACCCCGGCCACCTGGGCGGGGACCACGTTCATCACCACGCTCGACACCAGCGGCGCCAGACCGCCGGGGACGTACAGGCCGACGCGTTCCACCGGCACCATCCGCTGGGTCACCGTGCCGCCGGGCACCACCTCGGTGACCACGTCCGGCTCGAGCTCGGCCTCGCAGGTGCGCCGCAGCCGGGCGATCGACTCCTCCAGGCCGGACCGGACGGCGGGGTCGAGACTGGCCAGGGCTCGCTCGATAGCTTCCGGAGGCACGGTGATGGACTGCTGCTGGACGTGGTCGAAGCGTCGGGCGTACTCGAGGATCGCCTCCACCCCCCGGTCACGCACCGCGTCGCAGATCGGTCGCACCGCGTCCAGGGCATGCTCCACGTCCAGCTCAGCGCGCGGGACCACCGTGCGGTAGTCCCGGGTGCCGGACCCGCGGAGGTCGATGCGCCGCAACATGGCTGCCAGTCTAGGGACTGCGACCCAGGGCTCCGTCCCGTGACCGGACTGCGGTCCCCTGCGCGCACTCCCGGATCGCGACCTTCTCCACCGGTAGGTTGGGCCCGTGACCGAGCGACTCCCGGTGTTTGCCTTGAACACGGTGCTGTTCCCGGGAGTGACGCTGCCGTTGCACGTGTTCGAGGACCGCTACCGGGCTCTCGTGCACCACCTGCTCACCATCTCCGACAAGTCGCTGCGGCTGTTCGCCGTGGTGGCGATCCGGGAGGGCTACGAGGTCGGCGAACACGGGGTGCAGTCGCTGCACCGGGTCGGCACGGTGGCGCAGATGACCAGCGTGTCCCCGCACGCCGACGGCCGCTTCGACATCGAGGTGGTCGGGCGCAGCCGGATGCGCCTGGGTGGCCTGGACACCAGCGGGCCGTACCTCGTCGGAGAGGTGGAGGACCTCGACGACCCGCCCTGCCACCAGGCCCAGGAGGAGGTACGGCGCGGCCTCGAGGCGTTCTCGGGCTACCGCCGGCGGCTTGCCGAGCTGCGCGGGCAGGACATCGACGACGCGACGCTCCCCCGCGATCCGACGTACCTCTCCTACACGCTCGCGGCAAGCTGCCCGCTGCCGTTGCGGGAGCGGCAGGCGCTGCTGGAGGCCGACGACGCGCGGCAGCGGCTGGTCATGCTGCGTCACGCGCTGCGCGAGGAGGCGCGCGCGATGCGGGCGATCCCCTCCCTGCCGGCGACCGAGGTGGCCCGCACCGGCTGGTGCCCGAACTGATGGCCAAGAAGCAGAAGGGCGCAACCCCGGCCACCACCGCGCTGAGCCGGGCCGGGATCAGCTTCGAGGTGCACGCCTACGAGCACGACCCGGCGGCCGAGTCGTACGGCGAGGAGGCGGCTCGTGTGCTCGGCCTCGAACCGGCCCGCGTGTTCAAGACGCTGTTCGTGTCCCTCGACCGCCGGCTCTGCGTGGGCATCGTGCCCGTGTCGTCCCGGCTGGACCTGAAGGCGGTGGCCGCGGCGCTCGGCGGCAAGGCCGCGACGATGGCCGACCCCGCTGACGCGGAGCGGGCCAGCGGCTACGTCGTCGGCGGGATCTCCCCGCTCGGGCAGCGGCGTCAGCACCCGACCGTGCTGGACGAGTCGGCGCTGGCCTTTCCCACCGTGTTCGTGTCGGGAGGCCGACGGGGCCTCGACGTCGAGCTGAGCCCGGCCGACCTGGTCGCGATGACCTCCGCGGTGACCGCCCCGATCCGCCGCTAGCTAGGCCGCCTCAGGTTTCTCATGTTCACATGAGGAACCGGCACCTCGCACGGTTCACGTCTCGTGTGACGTGCCGGTTTCTCGTGTGCGGTGCTACGGTCGGCGAGCCCCTCGTCGTACGCCAGGTTCCAAGCATGGCTCCCGGAACCCTCTTCTGGCATCTTCTTGACCATGCAGACCGTGTACGACGCGGCCGGCGGCGGCGCCGGGTTGACGCGTCTGGCCGAGGCGTGGCACGCCCGGGTCATGGCCGATGAGGTCGTCGCCCATGCGTTCAGCCATGGCTTCCACCCCCAGCACACCGAGCGGCTCGCGGCGTACTGGGTCGAGGCGCTGGGCGGCCCTGCCGTTTACTCCGACGCCTACGGGGACGAGACCTCGGTCGTGCGCATGCACAGCGGCAACGGGGAGCACGCGGAGATGGACCGCCGGGCGATCGAGTGCTTCGGCAAGGCCTTGGACGACGTGGGCTTCACCGAGCAGCCGCTCCGGCGGGTCCTGCACGACTACTTCGCGTGGGCCACCACCACGACCATGTCGCGCTACCACGAGTCCGCCGACGACGTCCCGGATGGCCTGAGCATCCCGCACTGGTCGTGGGACGGGCTGCAGGACTGAGCCTTCGCTGCGTGCCCACGACCAGCTGGCTACGGCCGCGACTTCGCTATGGTCAAGCTGCGATGAACGACTTCGAGCAGCAGCACGACGAGTACCTACAGGCATGGGCAGACGCTCTGGCCACGGGTGACGGCGCGAAGGTCGAGGCCTACCTGGCTGCCGGCTACCACGGCTGGTTCGCCCAGACCTCGGACAGGCACGTGCCCTATGACCGGGAAGACGGAGTTGAGGGAATGCGCGACTCCGTGAAGTCGCTGCGCGGTTCCAGCTTCCGTGCCGCGCACCGCACCGTGTGCCGGCGCGGCCCCGATCAAGCGGTGGTCAGCTACGAGAAGCTGATCGAGCGAAACGGCGCGATCGTCGGCTGCGCGTTCATCGTTGAGGCATGGCTACAAGACGGGGACCGGTGGCTGCTGTGCCGGGAGCTGACCGAGCACGGCGCCACCGTCGAGGCAACGTCGAGATAGAACCAAGTCGCCTGGTTTCCCCCAGGTGGTGCTGCCCCGGGTGCTGGCGACTGGACGGTCCCGGCTCCGCCTGGCTCCGGCCCGGGGCCACGGATTGGGCTCAGGTGCGCCGATGGCGGTGCTGGTGGATGCGGCAACCTACGTCTACTCAGCCATCACCGTCGGCCGCATCAAGGCGTCGAACCGGGATCCGCGCGCTCCCGGCCGGGTGGGACGCTGGGCGGGGAGGTCCTGCAGGGGCTGCGCTGGATCCCCGCGACTCCGGCTTGGCGAGCCTGGCGCCGGCGACCTGATCAGAACGACCGGCTAGCGATCCTTGACCGTGCTGGTGGAGGACCAGAGCACGCCGAGTGCCCCCACCAGCGCACCCATCGGCCAGACCAAGTAGGTGGCCCAGGCGCGCACCTCGAGCTGGTCGGGGATGTGCTGGCCGACCTGGGCGGCCGCCAGCGCGGCCTGCGGGTTCCCGGGACCGAGGGCATGTCCGAGCAGTGCCATCACGGTGGCAGCCAGCGCCGCACCAGGCACCAGCAGCAGAGTGGTGAGCAGGTAGTCGCGCGAGCGCCACCAGGTCAGGCACAGTCCGCTGCCGATGCCGATCACCGCAGCGATCACGGCGAACCAGCCGTCCCCGTTGAACTCGTTGCCGAGCTGCAGCTCGCTCATCGTGCCGCCGCTGTGCACCTTGGTGAACAGGGCCGGCTGCACCAGCAGCCACCACGCCACGCCGCACAGCACGCCCAGGACCAGGTAGGTCCCGAGCACCGCGGCGGCGTCCCCGATCGGACCCCTGCCACGGACCCCTGGCCGTTCTACGGCTGCCTCGTCGGCCTGCGGAACGCTCACGCGGAGGTCAGGCAGTGCGGACCGAGCAGCGCCTTGAGGTCGGCGAACAGGGCCGGCGTCGGCGAGACCCGGAGCCGGTCGTCGATCCGCAGGACGGTGGTGGCGGTCTTGGTCATGAGTCGCAAGCGTACTTCGGTCATCCCGGGGTGCGTGCCGAGGACGTCCTTGAGCTGGTCCACCACCGGTGCGGTGCAGCGCGTGGACGGCAGCGTGATCACCACCGGCCCCGTCGGGCCGGTCGACAAGTCGGGCAGGCTGACCTCCTGGCCGTGCAGCTCAGGCTGGTCCTTGGACCGGGAGAGCCGCCCCTTGACCGTGATGATCGCGTCCTCGGTGAGCAGCGTGCTGGCCAGCTGGTAGGCACTCGGGAACAGCAGCACGTCGATGCCACCCTCGAGGTCCTCCAGGGTGATCATCGCCCACGGGTCACCGCGCTTGGTGATCTTGCGCTGCACGCTGGTGACCAGGCCGCAGATGGTCACCGTGGCCCCGTCCGGCCGGTCCTCGTCGGTGAGCAGCTGGCCGACCGTGCAGTCGCTGCCGTTGGCCAGAATGTGCTCGAGGCCCAGCAGGGGGTGGTCGGAGACGTAGAGGCCGAGCATGTCGCGCTCGTGGGCGAGCAGCGTTGTCTTGTCCCACTCGTCGATGTCCGGGATCACCACCGCCATGTCGAAGGCAGCCTCCGACCCCGCGTCCAGGTCGTCGAACAGGGAGTCCTGGCCACCGCCCGAGTCCCGCTTGATGGTGGCGTACCGCTCGGCGGCCTCCTCGTGGATGGCCACCAGGGCGCGGCGCTTGTGCTTCATGTCGTCGAAGGCACCGGCCTTGGCCAGGGACTCGATGACCCGCTTGTTGCAGACCTGGGGCGGCACCTTCTCCATGAAGTCGTTGAAGTCCGCGTAGCGGCCCTTCTCCTCCCGCGCCCAGACGATGCCGTCGACCACGTTTCCGCCGACGTTGCGGATCGCCGACAGGCCGAAGCGGATGTCCTTGCCCACCGGCGTGAAGTTCGCGGCCGACTCGTTCACGTCGGGCGGGAGCACCTGGATCTTCATCCGCCGGCACTCGTTGAGGTAGATCGCCGACTTGTCCTTGTCGTCCTTGACCGAGGTGAGCAGCGCCGCCATGTACTCGGCCGGGTAGTGCGCCTTGAGGTAGGCGGTCCAGTAGGAGACCAGGCCGTACGCCGCGGTGTGCGCCTTGTTGAAGGCGTAGTCGGAGAACGGGACCAGGACGTCCCAGAGCGCCTTGACCGCGCCGGCGGAGTAGCCGTTGGCTTTCATGCCCTCGGAGAACGGCACGAACTCCTTGTCGAGGATCTCCTTCTTCTTCTTGCCCATCGCCCGGCGCAGCAGGTCCGCTTGTCCGAGCGAGTAGCCGGCCAGCTTCTGGGCCACCGCCATGACCTGCTCCTGGTAGACGATCAGGCCGTACGTCGTGTCCAGGATGTCGCGCAGCGGCTCCTCGAGCTCGGGGTGGATCGGGGTGATCTCCTGCTTGCCGTTCTTGCGCAGCGCGTAGTTGGTGTGGGAGTCCACGCCCATCGGACCGGGCCGGTAGAGCGCGAGGACCGCGGAGATGTCCTCGAAGTTGTCGGGCCGCAACAGCCGCAGCAGCGCTCGCATCGGGCCGCCGTCGAGCTGGAAGACACCCAGCGTGTCGCCGCGCGTCAGCAGGTCGTAGGCGGGCCGGTCGTCGAGGGGCAGGTCCTCGAGGACGAGCTTCTCTCCCCGGTTGGCCTCGATGTTCTTCACCGCGTCGTCGAGGATGGTGAGGTTGCGCAGCCCCAGGAAGTCCATCTTGATGAGGCCGAGGTTCTCGCAGGTCGGGTAGTCGAGCTGCGTGATCATCGAGCCGTCGGAGGGGCGGCGCAGCAGCGGGATCACGTCAACCAGCGGCTCGCTCGACATGATCACGCCGGCGGCGTGCACGCCCCACTGGCGCTTCAGGCCCTCGATGCCGATCGCGGTGTCCACGACGCGCTTGACGTCGGCGTCCGACTCGTAGAGGGACCGGAACTCGCCACCCTCGCCGTACCTCTTGTGCTCTGGGTCGAAGATGTCCTTGAGCGGGACGTCCTTGCCCATTACCGCGGCCGGCATCGCCTTGGTGATCCGGTCCCCCATCGCGAACGGGTAGCCGAGGATGCGGGAGGAGTCCTTGACGGCCTGCTTGGCCTTGATGGTGCCGTAGGTGACGATGTAGCTGACCCGGTCGTCGCCGTACTTCTCGGTGACGTAGCGGATCACCTCCGACCGGCGACGGTCGTCGAAGTCGACGTCGAAGTCGGGCATGGACACGCGGTCGGGGTTCAGGAACCGCTCGAAGATCAGACCGTGCTTGAGCGGGTCGAGGTCGGTGATCCGGATCGCGTAGGCGACCATCGAACCGGCGCCCGAGCCACGGCCGGGGCCGACGCGGATGCCGTTGTCCTTGGCCCAGTTGATGAAGTCGGCGACCACCAGGAAGTAGCCGGAGAACCCCATCTGGGTGATCACGCCGAGCTCGTACTGCGCCTGCTTGCGGACCTCGTCGGGCACGCCGGCGGGGTACCGGAACTCCAGGCCGCGCTCGACCTCCTTGACCAGCCAGGAGTCCTCGTTCTCACCGGGCGGACAGGGGAACCGCGGCATGTACTTGCCGATGCCCTCGGTGAACGAGACGTCGCAGCGCTCGGCCACCAGCAGGGTGTTGTCGCAGGCCTCGCGCAGGGAGTACTTCCGGTCCCACAGGTCACGCATCTCCTGGGCCGACTTGATGTAGTAGCCGTCGCCGCTGAACGCGAACCGCTGTCCGGGCCCGTCTCCCGCCGGGATGTCCATGGTGCTGCCGGAGTTGATGCACAGCAGGTGCTCCTGGGAGGGAGCGTCCTCACGATTGACGTAGTGGGAGTCGTTGGTGGCCAGCAGGGGGATGCGCAGGTCCTTGGCCAGCCGGAGCAGGCCGTCCCGGACCCGGTTCTCGATGTTGAGGCCGTGGTCCATCAGCTCGAGGAAGTAGTTCTCCCGGCCGAGGATGTCCTGGAAGTCCCCGGCCGCCTTGCGGGCCGCTTCGTAGTTGCCGTAGCGCAGGTGGACCTGCACCTCGCCGCTCGGGCAGCCCGTGGTGCCGATGATGCCCTTGCCGTGCTGGGCGAGCAGCTCCCGGTCCATGCGGGGCTGTTTGAAGAAGCCGTCGCGCCAAGCCCCGGTCGAGAGCCGGAACAGGTTGTGCATGCCCTCGGTGGTCTCGGAGAGCAGCGTCATGTGCGTGTAGGCGCCACGGGCGGACACGTCGTCCGGGCCCCCGTCGTAGAAGTTGACGCCCTTGCGGTCGAACCGGGAGATGTTCGGCGTGAAGTACGCCTCGATGCCGATGATCGGCTTGACCCCGGCCGCGGTCGCCTTCTTGTAGAACTCGTAGGCGCCGAACAGGTTTCCATGGTCGGTCATCGCCACCGCGGGCATCCCGAGCTCCGCCACCCGCTCGGTCAGCGCACCGAGCCGGGCGGCTCCGTCGAGCATGGAGTACTCGGTGTGCACGTGGAGGTGGACGAAGGAGTCACTCGTCGATCCGGACCCGGCTGACATGGAGTGAGGACCGCCCCTTCCCGGACTGTGAGGCCGCATGCTGACACCGGCCGGGGAACACCCACGGCCGTACTTCTGGGGGAAGGACAGACAGCCTACGGCAACCGGGGGCCGGTGTCGGGGAGACCCGCCCTATCCCTCGCGACGGATCGTGTCACCGGCCACCGACAGTTCCCGGCGTCGGTTTTCAGAGGGCGCAGCCGTCGGGTCCGCAGGCGCCGCCGTCGGTCGGTCCGGCCATCTGCAGGGCCGGCCGGCTCTCCTCCCAGGCGCGCTCCAGCACCTGCAGCAGCTGCTCGGCGGGTTGGGCACCCGACACGCCGTAGCGCCGGTCCACGACGAAGAACGGCACCCCGCCGATGCCCAGCGCCCGTGCCTCGTCCTGCTCCGCGCGGACCGCGTCGGCGTACCGCCCGCTGTCCAGCGCCTGCGCCACCTCGTCGGGGTCGAGCCCCGCCTCGCCGGCCAGCCGGACCAGCGTGTCCCGGTCCCCGACCGGCTGACCTTGCGTGAAGTACGCGCGCAGCAGGCGTTCCTTGACCTGGTCCTGCACCCCGCGCTCCGCGGCGAGGTGGATCACCTGGTGTGCCGCGAAGGTGTTCGCCGCCGCGGCGCGGTCGAAGCGGAAGTCCAGCCCCTCGGCTGCGGCCGCCTGGGTCATCGAGTCCAGCATCTGCTGGGCACCCGCGCGGCTTGTGCCGTACTTGCGGGCCAGCCGGTCGGCGTAGTCGCGGCCCTCCCCCGCCGCGGCGGACTCGGCCGCCGGGTCGAGCTCGAAGGCTCGCCACTCCACCTCGACCTGGTCGGCGTGGGCGAACCGGCGCAGCGCCTCCTCGAAGCGGCGCTTGCCGATGTAGCACCACGGGCAGACGACGTCGGACCAGATCTCTACCTTCATGCGGCCTCTCTCCTCGTGCAGCACGTCTTCAGAGGGAACCAACCGCCTGGATGGCGATATTCCCGTCACGGGCGCCAGGCCATCCGGATGGCGGGGGCACGCTCCTCGTTGTCCGCGCCGTCGGTGCGTGGAGCAGCACCGAGCCTGGCCTCGTCTGGCCCCGCCGGGCGCAGGGTGGGCCCGTGCTCGGCTGCGACCGGGCCCTGGTCAGTACTCATCGCGAAGGGTGTCGAGCGCCCGCTGCAGGTCCTCGGGGTAGGTGGAAGCGTACTCGACGTACTCCCCGCTGTCCGGGTGCTCGAAGCCGAGACGTACGGCGTGCAGCCACTGCCGGCTGAGTCCGACCCGCTGGGCGAGGACCGGGTCGGCGCCGTAGGTGAGGTCGCCCACGCACGGGTGCTTCAGGGCCGCCATGTGCACCCGGATCTGGTGCGTCCGGCCGGTCTCGAGGTGCACCTCGAGCAGGCTGGCGAAGCGGTGCGCCTCCAGCGTCTCGTAGTGGGTGACGCTGTTCTTGCCGGCCGCCATCACCGCGAACTTGTAGTCGTGCTTCGGGTGCCGGCCGATCGGCGCGTCAACAGTCCCCCGCAACGGGTCGGGGTGCCCCTGCACCAGCGCGTGGTAGGTCTTGTCGACGGTCCGGTTGCGGAAGGCGTTCTTGAGCAGGCTGTAGGCATGCTCGGACTTGGCGATCACCATCACGCCCGAGGTGCCCACGTCGAGCCGCTGCACGATGCCCTGCCGCTCGGCGGCGCCACTGGTCGCGATCGCGAACCCGGCACCGGCCAGGTGGCCGACCACGGTCGGCCCGGACCAGCCGGGGCTGGGGTGCACCGCGACTCCCACGGGCTTGTCGATCACCACGATGGCGTCGTCGACGTGGACGATCTTGATCCCCTCGACCACCTCGGGGACCACCGCGGCCGGATCGGTCATCGCGGGAATCTCCACGTCGAGCATCGACCCGGCATCGACACGGGCGGACTTCGCCGGGGTGTCCCCGTCCAGGGTCACGTGCCCGGCGGAGATCAGGTCGGTGGCCCGCGACCTCGAGAAACCGAACATCCGCGCCAGCGCGGCGTCGAGCCGCTCACCGGCCAGTCCTTCCGGCACGGCGACGGTGCGCCGCTCCATGTCGCCGGCTCCGGTCACGAGCGGGAGGACTCCTCGCGTGTCCGCGTCCCGTTCACCCGTACCCCGCGCAGCGACTGGATGATGATCAGTGCCGCGGCCACGTTGATGCACGCGTCGGCGACGTTGAACACCGGCCAGTGCGGGAAGGCCAAGAAGTCCACGACGTGCCCCTGGAACGGCGCGGGCTGCCGGAACAGCCGGTCGGTCAGGTTGCCGGCCACACCGGCAAGCAGCAGACCGAGTGCCACCGCCCAGACCGGGGAGGCGACTCGGCGGGCCACCCAGACCACCACCACCGCGGCGACGAACGCGATCGCAGTGAGGGCGGCGGTGTACGACGTGGCGGTGCTGAACGCGGCTCCCGAGTTGCGGGTCAGGGTGAGCGTGAAGAAGTCTCCGACCACGTGCACCGGCGCGCGGTCGGAGAGGAACGCGACGGCGAGGACCTTGCTCACCACGTCCAGCACGTAGGCGGCGGCGGCCACAGCCGCGAACAGCAGCAGGCACCGGCGCCGGGGCCGGTGGGGACGGGGGGCGGGCTGGTCCTGGAGATCGGGGTCGCTGGGGCTCAGCGACGCTCCTCGCGCTGCTTGCATGACAAGCACAGTGTTGCACGCGGGAACGCCATCAGCCGCATCTTGCCGACCGGTTGGCCGCAGCTCTCGCAGATGCCGTAGCTGCCGTCGTCGATGCGGGCCAGCGCATGCTCGGTCTGGGCCAGCATCAGCCGCGCGTTGTTGGCCAGCGACATCTCGTGGTCGCGCTCGAAGGAGGCGGAGCCCACGTCGGCCTGGTCGTTGCCGGCGCCGTCGCCGGCATCGCGCATCAGGTCGTGCAGCTCGACCTCCGCCATGTTGAGCTCCGTGCGCAGCCGTTCCCGCTCCGAGGTCAGCTCACCGCGCACCTCGGACAGCTCCTTCACGGTCCACGGCTTCTCGTCGGACTTGACCGCGAGCTTCTTGGCGGCGGCGGAGCGGGTCCGCGCTGACGTCGCTGCCTTGGTCACCTTCGCCGCCGCCTTCGCCCCCGTCTTCTGCCCCGTCTTCTGCGCCGTCTTCTTCGCCGCCTTCTTGGCGGGCGCCTTCTGCTCGGCCTTCGTCACGGTTGCCCTCTTCGACGTGGCGGTCGGCTTCCGCGTGGAAGCCTTCTTGCTGGGTGCCGCAGACTTCTTCGTGGCCGTCCCCGGCCGGGTGCTGCCGGACTTCTTGGCTGCGGACCTCGAGGATCCAGAGGCGGTCGTCTTGCTCGTCCTCGGCGCGCTCGACCTGCTGGTCGAAGCGGCCTTGCCGGCCTTCGCGGACGTGCTCGTCTGCGTCGCCTTCTTCGTGGTCGCGCGTGCCATGACGAGCCCCCTTAGTAAGCAAAATCGTGTGGCCGCTGCCACACAACGTGCGGAGAGGATATGCCTCCCGAGGGCGGGCGGCAACCGGTCAGGTCGGCTCGTCGCCAAGTTCTTCAAGTTCCCACAGCAAACCGCGCGAAGCACCACGGAAACCCCGATGAGGACCCGCCGGCTCATCTGGCAGAATCGAGGTACCGCAAGGCGACGAAGGGCCGAGTAGCCCCGAGCACAGCCACGAGCGACCCGGGGACGGTGGAAGCCCGGGGGTGATGTCCGGGACGAAGATCATCCCCGAGCCGCCGGAAGAGCTCCCCCTCGCGGGGAGGGTAGAACCGGCAGCGGTGGGCACACGAGAGGGCGGTCCCGCTGGGGCCGCCAAGGAGGGTGGTACCGCGGGAGTGGCCGACGGCCGGTCTCGTCCCTTCGAACCAACGAGGGCCGACGTGCCGGCCCAGCGGCGAAGGACAGATCCACGTTGACCGAGTACCACCCCGTCCCGGCCCAGGTCGACCTCCCGTCCCTCGAGCGTGAGGTGCTCGACTTCTGGCGGGAGCACCAGACCTTCGAGCGTTCCCTCGACCGCAACCGCGGTGCCGCCAGGTGGACCTTCTTCGAGGGCCCGCCCACCGCCAACGGCATGCCCGGGACCCATCACGTCGAGGCCCGGGTGTTCAAGGACGTCTTCCCGCGGTTCAAGACCATGCAGGGCTACTTCGTCGAGCGGAAGGCCGGCTGGGACTGCCACGGCCTCCCGGTCGAGCTGGCCGTCGAGAAGGAGCTCGGCTTCTCGGGCAAGCAGGACATCGAGGCGTACGGGGTCGCCGAGTTCAACGCCCGGTGCCGGGAGTCGGTGCTGCGCCACGTCGACGCGTTCGAGCAGATGACCGAGCGGATGGGCTACTGGGTGGACACCCGCACCCCGTACCGCACCATGGACTCCTCCTACGTCGAGTCGGTGTGGTGGGCGCTCAAGCAGATCCACGGCGCCGGACTGCTCGTCGAGGACTACCGCGTCGCGCCGTACTGCCCCCGCTGCGGCACCGGGCTGTCCGACCACGAGCTGGCGCAGGGCTACGAGACGGTGGTCGACCCGTCGGTGTACGTCCGCTTCCCGCTCACCTCGGGGCCGTACGCCGGCTCTGCTGACTCTCCCGGGGCCAGCCTGCTGGTGTGGACCACCACGCCGTGGACGCTGGTGTCCAACACCGCCGTCGCGGTGCATCCGGCCGTGGACTACGTGGTCGCCTCCAACGGCGACGAGACCCTGGTCGTGGCGCAGCCGCTGTTCGAGTCGGTGCTCGGCGACAGCTGGACCGTGCAGGACACCGTCACCGGCAAGGACATGGAACGGTGGACCTACCAACGGCCCTTCGAGCTCGTCGACTTCCCCGAGCCGGCGTGGTTCGTGGTGCTCGCCGACTATGTCACCACCGACGACGGCACCGGTCTGGTGCATCAGTCCCCCGCCTTCGGCGCCGACGACATGGCGGTGGCCCGCAGCTACGGGCTGCCGGTCGTCAACCCGGTCGAGGCCAACGGCCGGTTCGCCGACGACCTCCCCCTGGTGGGCGGCCAGTTCTTCAAGCACGCCGACACGGACCTGGTCAAGGACCTCGAGCGCCGCGGGCTGCTGTTCCGGCACCTGCCCTACGAGCACTCCTACCCGCACTGCTGGCGCTGCCACACGGCGTTGATGTACTACGCGCAGCCCTCCTGGTACGTCCGCACCACCCAGGTCAAGGACGCCCTGCTCAGGGAGAACGGCCGCACCACGTGGTACCCGGAGACCATCAAGTGGGGCCGCTACGGGGACTGGCTGGAGAACAACATCGACTGGGCGCTGTCCCGCAGCCGCTACTGGGGCACTCCCCTGCCGGTGTGGCGCTGCGAGGCGGGGCACCAGACGTGCGTGGGCTCGCTCGCCGAGCTGTCGGAGCTCACGGGCATCGACCAGTCCCGGCTCGACCCGCACCGGCCGTACGTCGACGAGGTCACCTTCGCCTGCAGCCACTGTGGCTCGGAGGCCCGCCGGGTGCCGGAGGTGATCGACGCCTGGTTCGACAGCGGCTCCATGCCGTTCGCCCAGTGGGGCTACCCGCACCTGGCCGGCTCCCAGGATCGGTTCGAGGATGCCTACCCGGCCGACTTCATCTGCGAGGCAATCGACCAGACCCGTGGCTGGTTCTACACGTTGATGGCGATCGGGACGCTGGTGTTCGACCGGTCCTCCTACCGCAACGTGCTCTGCCTGGGCCACATCCTCGCCGAGGACGGCCGGAAGATGTCCAAGCACCTGGGCAACGTCTTGGAGCCGATGCCGCTCATGGAGCGGCACGGTGCGGACGCGGTGCGCTGGTTCATGGCGGCGTCCGGATCACCGTGGGCCGCCCGGCGGGTGGGCGACGGCCCGCTCCAGGAGGTCGTCCGCAAGGTGCTGCTGACCTACTGGAACACGGTCGCGTTCCATGTCCTGTACGCCCGCGCGGCACAGTGGGCGCCGGGCGGAGAGGTGCCGCCGGTGGCCGAGCGGCCGGTGCTGGACCGCTGGCTGCACGCGGCGACGGCCGGCCTGGTGACCGACGTGACCGCGGCGCTGGACGACTTCGACACCCAGCGGACCGGGTCGCTGCTCAGCGGGTTCGTCGACGACCTGTCCAACTGGTACGTGCGCCGGTCCCGTCGCCGGTTCTGGGACGGCGACCCGGCGGCGCTGACGACCCTGCACGACACGCTCGTCACGCTGACCACGCTGATGGCACCGCTGACCCCGTTCGTGACCGAACGGGTCTGGCAGGACGTGGTACGTCCGGTCGACGGCTCCGCGCCGGAGTCGGTGCACCTGGCGCCGTGGCCCAGCGCGGACCCCGCCGACGTGGACCAGGAGCTTTCCGCGTCGGTCGCGCTGGCCCGCCGGCTGGTGGAGCTCGGCCGGGCCGCTCGCGCGGAGGCCAAGGTGCGCACCCGCCAGCCGTTGCGCCGGGCCCTGGTGGGAACCGCCGCCTGGCACCGGCTCAGCGAGGAGCTGCGCGCCGAGGTGGCCGACGAGCTCAACATCGGCGCGCTCGAGCCGTTGTCGTCCGCGGGAGCCGACCTCGTCGACTTCACCGCGAAGGGCAACTTCCGGGCACTGGGCAAGCGGTTCGCCAAGCAGACCCCGAAGGTGGCCGAGGCGATCGCCGCAGCCGACGCGGCCGCGCTGGCCCGCACCCTGCAGGCCGAGGGCCACGCCGCGGTCTCCGTCGACGGCGAGGACGTCGAGGTGCTCCCCGACGAGGTGATCATCTCCGAGCGGCCCCGCGAGGGCTGGTCGGTGGTCAACGAGCAGGGCGAGACGGTCGCCCTCGACCTGGAGCTCACCCCGGACCTGGTCCGCGCCGGGCTGGCCCGCGAGGTGGTGCGGCTGGTGCAGGAGGCCCGGAAGAGCTCAGGCTTCGAGGTCACCGACCGGGTGACGCTGACCTGGCAGGCCGAGGGCGAGACCGCGGAGGCCATGCGTCAGTACGGCGCGCTGGTCGCCGGCGAGGTGCTGGCCGAGGAGATGCGCGAGGAGCCGCCCGTCGAGCAGCCCGCCGCCACTCCGGACGGCGCACCGACCGGGTCCGTCGTGCACGACCCCGACCTCGGCCTCCGCTTCTCCGTCACCCGGCTCTAGAGCCGACGAGGCCGGGAACCAGTTGGTTCCCGGCCTCGTGACGTTCCGGTGAAGAGTGGTGAGCGGGTCAGCCGTGCTGGGAGTGCGACTCTCCCTCGTCGCCGAGCAGCGACTTCAGCCGCTTGGGGCCCTGGTCCGCGGAACTCAGCCCCGCGGACTCGCCCGTGCCGTCCAGCGCCTGCAGCTGCTGCTTGAAGTAGCTGCGCAGCCGGCTGCGGTACTCCCGCTCGAACGAACGCAGGTTCTCCACCTCGGAGTTGAGCTTGTCGCGCTCCTTCTCCAGCTCACCGAACAGCTGCTGGCGACGCTCCGCCGTCTCCGCGTCGAGCATCTGCGAGCGGGTCCTGGCGTCGGAGTCCATCCGGTCGGCCTTCACCTTGGCCTCGGACTCCAGCCGCTCGGCCTTGGTGCGCGCCTCGCCCACGATGCGGTCGGCGCTGTCCTTGGCCTCGGCCACCAGCTCGTCGGCGTTGCGGGTGGCGATCTCGAGCAGCCGGGCGGCCGCGCTCGACGCGTCGGCCACGGTGGTGACCTTGATGGTCTCGACAGGTGCGGCAGCGGGTGCCTCGGCCTGGGGCGTCGGCTCCGGCTGCGGCTCGGGCTCCGGCGCCTTCTGGGGCTCCGGCGCCGGCGCGGGCGCACCCTGCTGAGCTGCGGAAAGCTTGGCCCGGAGGTCCTCGTTCTCCCGCGTCAGACGAGCCAGCTCGGCCTCGACCTCATCCAGGAACTGGTCGACCTCGCCCATGTCGTAGCCTTCGCGGAGGCGGACAGGAGTAAAGCGCTTGTTGCTCACGTCCTCGGGCGTCAGCGGCATGACCTCACCTTTTGATTCTGTGTCGTCGTTGCGGGACGTTGCGGCGGCTGCCGCGGTCAGGCCCACCGTACTCCGCAGGACGGGCCGGGGAACAACAGGCCGTGACATTTCCTAGCTCGGGAGTTTAGCGTCTCAAGGACCCCATGGTTCACAAAAGCAACGCAGTGACCAGCTTCAACAGCAGCCAGCAGGCGACGATCACGATCAGGAAGCTGGTGTCGAGGGCCACGCTGCCCAGCCGCAGCGGCGGCACGAACCGGCGCACGAACATGATCGGCGGGTCGGTCACCGTGTACACGCTCTCCAGCAGGATCAGGATCGCGCCGTGCGGCTGCCAGGAACGAGCGAACACCTGCACCCAGTCGACCACGAACCGGACGAAGAGCAAGGCGAGGAAGAGCCACAGGACCGCGTAGAGGATCTGGCCGATGACGTGCACCACGGGTGGGGAGTCTAGCTCTGGTTGAAGAAGCCGCCCTCGGCGATCCGCTGCTTGTCCTCGGCCGCGACGGTCACGTTGGGCGGGCAGAGCAGGAACACCTTGTTGGTGACCCGCTCGATGCTGCCGCGCACGCCGAAGATCAGGCCGGCAGCGAAGTCCACGAGCCGCTTGGCGTCGGCGTCGTCCATCTCGGACAGGTTCATGATGACCGGGACGCCCTCACGGAAGTTCTCCCCGATCGTGCGCGCCTCGTTGTAGGTGCGGGGGTGCAGGGTGGTGATGCGGGAGATCTCGGTGACCACTCCGGTCGGCCCCTGCTGGGCGCGACGACGCTCGGCGATGTCGGCGACGGGCTGGGGACGGGCGGGCTCGGCATGCTCCACCTCACCGGAGCGCCGCGGCTCGTCGTACTCGTAGTACTCGTCGTCGTAGCGTTCGGTGTCCTCGAGCAGGCCCAGGTAGACACCCATCTTGCGCATCGCGCCGCCCATGCTCCTGCCTCCCGGTACGTCCGTGTCCCCGGCTGGGACTAGCTCCGTGGCCGACCCTACCCGAGCACCGGCCTCGGGCCGAGTATCGCGCTGCCAATCCGGACGTGTGTCGCACCGGCGGCCACCGCGGCCTCCAGGTCCCCGCTCATGCCCGCCGACACCCACGTCGCGGCAGGGTCCACGCCGCGCACCTGGTCGGACACCCGCATCAGCGACGCGAACGCCGGTGCCGGGTCGGCACCGAGCGGCGCGACCGCCATCACGCCGCGCAGCCGCAGCCCGTCGGCGGCCACGAGCCGCTCGGCCAGCGGCACCACGTCGGCGGGTGCGGCACCGCTGCGGCCGGCGTGCGCGTCGGTGTCGGGGTCGAGGTCGACCTGCACCAGACAGTCGACCACCCGGTCGGAATCGTGCGCCCCGCGCGAGAGCCGGGTCACCAGTGAGGTCCGGTCCACCGACTCGACGACGTCGGCGTAGCGGGCCACCGCGCCGGCCTTGTTGCTCTGAAGGTGCCCGATGAAGTGCCAGCGCAGCTTCAGGTCGGCGCAGTCCGCGGCCTTCGCCTGCGCCTCCTGGTGCCGGTTCTCGCCGAGGTCGCGCACCCCGAGCTCGGCGAGCAGGCGTACGTCGGACGCGGGGAAGAACTTGGTGACCACCGTCAGGGTGACCTGGTCGGGATCCCGGCCGGCCGCCGTGCACGCGGCCGCGATCCGCTCACGCACCCGCTCCAGGTTCCCGGCGAGCTCGGCGCGACGCCGGTCGCTCGGGGACACGTCCGAGGCAGCGTGTTCGCTCATGGACGCACCCAGGCCAGTCCGGCCAGCCGGCCCGAGGCCCGCCCCTGCCGGCGGTAGGAGAACAGGTCCTCGTCCTCACGGGTGCACCGGTCCACCACGGTGACGGCTACCCCCGCCGCCGCGAGCTGGGCGCGCACCCCCGCCCCGATGTCCAGCGCCGGCGTCCCCCATGTCGTGGTGGCGTAGGTCTCGGGGACCTGCGCGGCGACCTCCTCGCGCATCGCCTCGGGGACTTCGTAGCAGGCACCGCACACGTGCGGACCGACCCACGCATCGATGTGGTCCGCGCCGAGGTCGCGCATCGTCTCGACCGCGCGCGTCACCACTCCGGCCGCGACGCCGGGTCGCCCGGAGTGCACCGCGGCGACCACGCCAGCGGCCTGGTCGGCCAGCAGCACCGGGACGCAGTCGGCCGCCCGGACCATCAGCGCCACACCGGGCTGCACGGTCACCAGGGCGTCTCCGACCGGCAGCCGCCCGGACGCGGCCTCACCGACCTCGGCGTCGGAGACGACGACCACATCACTGCCGTGCACCTGGTGCATGCCCACCACCGGCGCCGACCGGTCACCGGTGAACGCCTCGACCATCCGGCGCACGTTCTCGGCCACGGCGAGCGGGTCGTCGTCACCGGTGACGGCCAGGTTCAGCGACGTGAACGGCCCGTCGCTGACCCCGCCGTGCCGGTCGGTGAAGGCGACATCCACCCGGCCGCGCGTGTCCCGGAACGCGAACACGTCAGCGGTCCTCGGTCACTTCAGGAAGTCGGGAACGTCCAGGTCGTCGTCGAACTGCACCTGCCGGGGCTGCCGGGGCGGCTGCGTCGGCCGACCCTGCGGAGCGCTCTCCGACGGGCGGGCCGGCGGCCGCTCAGGTGCACCGTTCTGGCGCGAGGTGCCCGCCGGGGAGCCGGCGACGGGCCGGCCGCTGCCCGACGACGGCGCGCCCTGCGAGGGCACGGGCTGCGACTGGTCCTGGGCCGGCCGGGCCGAGCCGGAGGCGTTGCCCTGGTCCGCGGTGCGCTGCTGCTGACGGGCTTCCGGCTCCCGCCGCAGCACGGTGCCGTTGTCGCGCCGCTTGGGCATCCCCCCGTCGAAGCCGGCGGCGATCACGGTGACCCGCACCTCGTCGCCGAGCGCGTCGTCGATGGTCGCACCGAAGATGATGTTCGCCTCTGCGTGTGCCGCCTGGGACACGAGCGCCGCGGCCTCGTTGATCTCGAACAGGCCGAGGTCCGAGCCGCCGGCGATGGACAGCAGCACCCCATGCGCACCGTCGATGGAGGCCTCGAGCAGCGGGCTGGACACCGCCATCTCGGCCGCGGCCACGGACCGGTCCTCGCCGCGTGCCGAGCCGATGCCCATCAGCGCCGACCCGGCGTTGGACATCACCGACTTCACGTCGGCGAAGTCGAGGTTGATCAGGCCCGGCGTGGTGATCAGGTCGGTGATTCCCGAGACACCCTGCAGCAGCACCTGGTCGGCCTGCTTGAACGCGTCGAGCACCGAGACGTTGCGGTCGCTGATCGAAAGCAGCCGGTCGTTCGGGATCACGATCAGCGTGTCGACCTCGTCGCGCAGGCTGGCGATGCCCTCCTCGGCCTGGTTGGCCCGGCGGCGGCCCTCGAACGCGAACGGGCGGGTCACCACACCGATCGTCAGCGCGCCGAGCGAGCGGGCGATGCGGGCGACGACGGGAGCGCCGCCGGTGCCGGTGCCGCCGCCCTCACCGGCGGTCACGAAGACCATGTCGGCGCCCTTGATCACCTCCTCGATCTCCTCGGCGTGGTCGTCGGCCGCCCTGCCGCCGACCTCGGGGTTGGCCCCCGCGCCGAGGCCCCGGGTCAGCTCGCGACCGATGTCCAGCTTCACGTCGGCGTCGCTCATCAGCAACGCCTGCGCATCGGTGTTGATCGCGATGAACTCGACCCCCTTGAGGCCGACCTCGATCATCCGGTTGACGGCGTTGACGCCACCACCACCGATGCCCACGACCTTGATCACGGCCAGGTAGTTCTGCGGTGCTGCCACGGCAGTGCCTCTCGCTGTCGAGCTGGCCGGTCGGCGGCGGCCCTGGGGCAGCCCGGCGCAGGCCAGACGGGTGTACGTCGGTGGGGAAGTCGCCGAGACCGGGGAACCCTAACCCTGAAGTAGAGGGTTATAGTTATGTCAACCTCGACGTGCAAGACAACGTAGGTGATCGGTTCCAGGCGTTACAAGCAACACGCGGAGCCACGCGGGCACTTTCGTGAGGACTTCTTCGGGGACCGCGCGACGGGCGGCGCGTCAGCGCCGGATCGTCGGCCTGCTGGGCACGCTGACGTCGTAGAAACGGGCCTTCCGCTGCAGCAGCACGGCCACCACGTCGGCCTTGTCCGCCGAGGAGTCCGCGCTCCCCCAGAGCACCCTGCGGCCGTCGCGCAGCCGCAGCGAGATGTCGTCGATGGTGCGCACGTTCACGTGCGCCACCTTGGCCGCCAGTGCGGCGGGCAGCGCGTGCACCACCTTGGCCGCCTCGGCCAGGGCATCGGCCCTGGTGCGGGCGCCGGCACGCACGAGCGGCAGGCCGGCGGGTCGTGAGGAGTAGGTCCGGAACAGCACGCCGTCGGCGGAGAGACCGCGCAGCGCCTTGCCCCGTCGTACCACCGCCACCGGCACCCGCTCGTGGACGTCGATGCGGACCGCGTGCGGCCAGCTGCGGGAGACCTCCACCCCGGCCACGGCCGGCAGGGTCCGCACCCGGGCGGCCACCGCGCCGAGGTCGACGCCGGCGAGCGGCTCCCCGATCGGCACCTTCGCTACCCGGCGCACCTGCGCGGCGCTGAGCGCCGAGGTCCCGTCCACCTGCACCGCGGAGACCGAGAAGACCGAGGAGAAGTACAGCAGCCAGAGCACCGTGAGGGTGAGCGCAAGCGCGAGCAGGGCCACCAAGCCGGTGCGCCAGGCCAGCCAGCGGCGCGCCCACTGGCGGCGCGCGAACTGCTTGCGGGCGATCTTGACCGTGCGCTCGTCCTGCACCGTCGACTCACTACCCGTCGCCATCGTCGGCCTCCTCCTGTGCCGCGAGCAGTGCGAGCACTTCGGGGCCGACCATCGTGACGTCGCCGGCGCCGAGGGTGAGCACCACGTCACCGGGCCGGGCCCGCTCCACCAGGCGTGCCGCGGTCCGTGGCCAGGACGGCTCGAAGAGCACCTGTGCCGGCGGCAGCGGCACGTGGTCGGCGACCAGCTGTCCGTCGACGCCGGGCTCCGGATCCTCGCGCGCCAGGTAGACGTCCATGACCACCACCTCGTCGGCTGCGCCGAGCGCCTCCCCCATCTGCGGACCGAAGATCCGGGTCCGCGACACCAGGTGCGGCTGGAAGGCCACCACCACCCGGCCCGGCCCGGCGAGCGAGCGGGCGGCCTGCAGGTCGCCCGCGATCTCGCGGGGGTGGTGGGCGTAGCTGTCGTAGACCCGGATCCCGTCCACCCGGCCCTTGAGCTCCATGCGGCGCCTGGTCCCGGTGAACGCCTCCAGACCTTCCTTCAGGTCCGCGAACGGGTAGCCGAGGCACCGGCCGGCGGCGAGCGCAGCGAGCGCGTCGAGGACGTAGTGCCGACCGGGGATCCGCAGCGACACCGTGCCGAGCCGCGTCCCGTCGTCCGCGACGGTGAACGTGGAGGAGCTGCCGGCGAAGCTGACGTGCTCGGCGCGCAGGTCGGCGGTCGCGCTCTCCCCCACACCCACCACCCGCAGCCCGGCCTGCCGTGCCCGCTCGGCGAGCGCGGCCGCACCGGGGTCGTCCACGCAGGCGACGAGAAAGCCCCCGGGGTCGATGCGTCCCAGGAAGGCGTCGAACGCGTCGCGGTAGGCAGCCTCGGTGCCGTAGTTGTCGAGGTGGTCGGCCTCGACGTTGGTCACCAGCGCACCGTAGGGCGAGTAGACGAGGAACGCGCCGTCGCTCTCGTCGGCCTCGGCCACGAACAGCTCGCCGGTGCCGTCGTGCGCGTTGGTGCCGGTGCCGGTCAGCTCACCGCCGATGGCGAACGACGGATCGGCACCGCAGTGCTGGAGGGCAACGGTCAGCAGCGAGGTGGTGGTGGTCTTGCCGTGCGTGCCCGCGACCGCGACCACCCGGCGGCCCTGCATCACCGACTCCAGCGCGGCCGACCTCGGCAGCAGCAGCAACCCCTGCCGGCGCGCCTCGACCACCTCCGGGTTGTCTTCGCGCACCGCGGTGGACACCACCACCGTGTCCGCGTCGCGCACCTGGTCGCCGGCGTGCCCGACGTAGCAGCGGGCGCCGAGCGCGCGCAGCGCCTCCAGGACGCTGGAGTCCTTGGCGTCGCTGCCGGAGACGGGGATGCCGCGCGCCAGCATGATGCGAGCGATGCCGGACAGGCCGGCGCCGCCGATGCCGACGAAGTGCACCCGGCCGAGACGGTCGGCGGGCAGCAGCTGGTCGGGGACGGGAACCATCACCGCACCATCATCGCGCCGCCGCCCTCACCATCTGCGCCAGCTTGTCGTCGGCATCGCGCGGGATCAGGTCCGCCGCGGCCGAGGACATGGCCGCCAGCCGCCCCTCGTCCCTGACCAGGTCGGGAACCGTCGCAGCGACCCACTCGCCGGTCAGCTCCGTGTCGGCGACCATCACCGCGCCACCGGCGTCCACCACCGGGCGCGCGTTCAGTGCCTGCTCGCCGTTGCCGATCGGCAGCGGCACGAACACCGCCGGCAGACCGACCGCGGCCGCCTCCGTGACACTGCTCGCGCCGGCCCGGCACACCGCGAGGTCCGCGGCCGCGTAGGCCAGGTCCATGCGGTCGACGTACGGCAGCACGACGTACGGCGGATCGCCCGCCCGCCGGTCGACGGTCACCTCACCGGACGGTCCGGCGACGTGCAGCACCTGGACGCCGGCGTCGGCGAGCGCGCGCTGGGCCGCCGCCATCGCCTGGTTGATCCGCCGGGCCCCCTGCGAGCCGCCGGTGACCAGCACGGTCGGCCGCTCCGGGTCCAGCCCGAACGTGCCCCTGGCCTCGGCCCGCAGCGCGGGACGGTCCAGGGTCGAGATCATCCTGCGGATCGGCAGCCCCACGTAGCGGGCGTGCGCGAGCGGGGTGTCCGGGAAGCTCACCGCGACGTGCGGGGTGGTGCGCGCGCCGAGCCGGTTGGCCAGTCCCGGTCGGGCGTTCTGCTCGTGGATGACCACCGGGATGCGTCGCCGCCTGGCGGCGAGGTAGGCCGGGGTGGAGACGTACCCGCCGAAGCCGACCACCACGTCCGGCCGGATCCGGTCCAGCACCGCGAGGGTGGCCCGCACCGCGCCGTACAGCCGCGCGGGCACCAGGGCCAGGTCCTTCGAGGGCTTGCGTGGCAGCGGCACCGGCGGGATCAGCTCGAGCGGGTAGCCGGCCTCAGGCACCACGCGCACCTCCAGTCCCCGCGGGGTGCCCAGCGCGGTCACCTCGGTGTCCGGGTCCAGACGGCGCAACGCGTCGGCGGTGGCCAGCAGCGGAGAGGTGTGCCCGGCCGTGCCGCCCCCCGCGAGCAGCACCCGCATCACAGCCGTCCCCTCGGCCCCCGCGCGGTGACGCCGGCGGCGCGCCGGCGGCGGCGGGCCCGCAGTGCGGCCGCCGCGCCCGGCTCGGAACGGGCGAAGGACATCAGCAGACCGAGCGAGACCAGCGAGGGCAGCAGCGCGGAGCCGCCGTAGGAGACCAGCGGCAGCGGCAGCCCGATCACCGGGAACAGCGCCAGCACCATGCCGATGTTGATCATCATCTGCACGGTGAGCCAGATCGTGATCCCGGCGGCCATGTACCGCACGAAGGGGTCCTTGGTGCGCACCGCGACCCGGATGCCTGCGTAGGCGATGGTCAGGAACAGCACCAGCACCAGCAGCGTGCCCACCAGGCCTAGCTCCTCGCCGAGCACGGCGAAGATGAAGTCGGTGTGCGCCTCGGGGAGGCTGCCCCACTTCTGCACGCTGGCGGAGATCCCCTTGCCGAGGATGCCGCCGCTGGACATCGCCAGGATGCCGTGCGCCGGCTGCCAGCCGGTGCCCTGGAAGTCCTTGAACGGGTCGGAGAAGGTGGTCAGCCGGGACAGCCGTTCGGAGTTGGTGACGGCGAGGTAGCCGACCAGCGCCGCCACGAAGGCGAACGCCCCGGCGAACAGCCGGATCGGCGCCCCCACCACCCACAGCATCCCGAGCACGATCGCGAACAGCACCAGCGCGGTGCCGAGGTCGTCCTGCCACAGCACCAGCAAGATGACCAGGCCGGTCACCGGCAGCATCGGGATCAGCACGTGCCGCCAGTCGTCGAGCAGCTTCTCCTTGCGGGCGTAGACGTGCGCGCACCACAAGATGACTGCGAGCTTGGCGATCTCCGAGGGCTGCAGGGTCAGCGGACCGATCGCCAGCCAGTTCCGGTTGCCGTTCACGGCGAAGCCCAGCCCGGTCTGCGTGAGGTAGATGAGTACGACGGACGCGCCGAGCGCGGGCCAGGCCAGCGCGCGCAGGGCGCGACGCGGCAGCCGCGCAGCCAGCACGGTGACCGGCAGCGCGAGCCCGACCCAGGTCAGCTGCTTGAAGAACACGTGGTAGCTGCTGCCGTAGGTCCGGTAGGAGTACACGCTCGACGCGCTCAGCACCATCATCAGCCCGATGGTGAGCAGCAGCGTGGCGGCGCCGAGCAGCAGGTAGTACGACGTGAGCGGCCGCTCCAGGAGGTGACCGACGGATGCCTTGGTGGCCGACAGCCAGCCCACCAGCGAGCCCCGACCCGTCTGCCGACCGGTCGCCGACCCTGCGGTGGTCGTCACATCTGGCCCTTCCGCCCCGGACTGGCCCTACCGGCCGCGCAGCCGGTGCACCGACTCCGCGAAGGCGTCTCCGCGGGCACTGTAGTTCGCGAACATGTCCATGGACGCGCAGCCCGGCGCCAGCAGCACGGTGTCACCCGGACGGGCGAGCTCCGCGGCCGCTGCGACCACGCGGTCCATGGCAGAAGTGTCCCCGTCGTCGACTTCGATGACGCGGACATCCGGGGCGTGTCGCGAAAGCGCGGCCCCGATCAGGTGCCGGTCCCGGCCGAGCAGCACCACACCACGCAGCCGGCTCCGGACCGCGCCCACCAGGCCGTCGAACGACGCTCCCTTCGCCAGCCCGCCGGCGATCCAGACCACGGGCTCGAAGCCGGCCAGCGACGCCGCCGCCGCGTGCGGGTTGGTCGCCTTGGAGTCGTCGACCCAGCGCACCCCGTCGATCGTGGCCACCTCGGCGATGCGGTGCCCGTCCGGCGCGAACGAGGACAGCCCGGTCCGGACCGCGGCCGGCGGCACGTCGACGGATCGGGCGAGGGCGGCGGCGGCGAGCGCGTTGGCGACGAAGTGGGGGGCGTCGGAGGCGAGGTCCCCGACGGTGCACAGCTCCAGCGCGCTGGTCGCCCGCTCCTCGAGGAAGGCACGGTCGGCCAGCACTCCGTCGACCACCCCGAGCATGCCGGTGTCCGGCACGCCGAGCGTGAACCCGACGGCGCGCGCGCCGTCGGCCACGTCCGCGTCGCGGACCAGCTGCTCGGTGACCGGGTCGGCGACGTTGTAGACGCAGGCGCGCCGGACACGCTCGTAGATGCGCCCCTTGTCCGCGGCGTAGTCGGCCATGGAGGCATACCAGTCCAGGTGGTCCTCGGCGACGTTGAGGACCGCAGCGGACTCCGCGGCCATGGTGTGGGTGTAGTGCAGCTGGAAGCTGGACAGCTCGACGGCGTACGCGTCGTACGGCTCCGGATCCATCACCGCCTCGACGATCGGCAGACCGACGTTGCCGCAGGCGATGCTGCGTGTCCCCGCCGCCTGCAGGACGGAGTGCAGCATCTGCACCGTCGTGGTCTTGCCGTTCGTACCGGTCAGGCACAGCCACCGTCCCGGGTGCTCGGGGTCGCGCAGCCGCCAGGCCAGCTCGACCTCCCCCCAGACCGGGACGCCGGCGGTGGTCGCGGACGCGATCAGCGGCGCGGTCGGCGGCACGCCGGGCGAGGTGACCACCAGGTCGGTGTGCTCGGGCAGCCGGCCGGTGGTCCCAGCGCCGATGCGTACGTCGACACCGAGGACCTCCAGCAGGTGCGCCTTCTCCTGCTGCTCCGAGGTGGCTGACTCGGCGAGCACGGTCACCTTCGCGCCCAGGTGCTGCAGGCTGTCCGCGGCAGCGAAACCTGAGACACCGATGCCGACCACCACGGCCCGGACCCGGTCCCAGGAGTCACCCCGCCCGAGGCTGGTGACCGTCATGACCCGGCGACCCACTCGGCGTAGAAGATGCCCAGCCCGGCGGCCACGCAGATGCCGGTGATCAGCCAGAACCGGACCACGACGGTGATCTCGTCCCAGCCCTTCAGCTCGAAGTGGTGGTGCAGCGGCGCCATCCGGAACATGCGCCTGCCGCCGGTGGCCTTGAAGTAGCCGACCTGCAGGATCACCGACAGGGTCTGGATCACGAACAGGCCGCCGAGGATGGCCAGCAGGAACTCGGTGTGGGTGAGGATCGCCATCCCGGCCAGCGCACCGCCGAGCGCCAGCGAGCCGGTGTCGCCCATGATGATCTTGGCCGGTGAGGCGTTCCACCACAGGAAGCCGAAGCAGGCACCGGTGAGCGCGGCGGCGACCACAGCGAGGTCCAGCGGGTCCCGCACGTCGTAGCACTTCGGGCCCGGGTTCAGCTCGCACCACTGGTTGTTCTGCCAGATGTTCACGAGCGTGTAGGCGCCGAACACCATCGTCGACGCCCCCGCGGCCAGCCCGTCCAGGCCATCGGTGAGGTTGACCGCGTTGCTGGCCCCCGAGATCAGCAGCAGGAACAGAATCACCGCCACCGCGGTGGGCATGGTCCACCCGGGCAGGTCGCGGATGAACGAGACGTGGTACGACGCGGGCGTCCGGCCGGCCACGTCGTCGGGGAAGGACAGCGCCAGCACGCCGAAGACGACCGCCACCACGACCTGGCCGACCATCTTCGCCTTGCTGCGCAGCCCGAGACTGCGCTGCTTGACGACCTTGATGTAGTCGTCGAGGAAGCCGACGAACCCGAGGCCGACGAGCAGGAACAGCAGCAGCAGCGCGGAGACCGACGGGGTCTCCCCGGCGATCAGCTTCGCGAGGAAGTAGGCGGCCACCACCGACAAGATGATGACCAGGCCGCCCATGGTCGGCGTTCCGCGCTTGGTGTGGTGCGTGGTGGGGCCGTCGTCGCGGATCGGCTGCCCGTAGCCCTTGGCCACCAGCACCCGGATGGCGACCCGGGTGCCGAGCAGGGTGAAGAACAGCGCCAACGCGCCCGCCACCAGGATCGCCTTCACGACGCGACCCCGTCGGCGAGGACCGCGCGGGCGACCCTGCTGAGCTCTGCACCGTGGGACGCCTTGAACAGCACCACGTCACCTGGCTCGAGGTTGCGGTGCAGCCAGTCGAGGGCAGCATCGTTGTCCGGCACGAAGACCGACTCCTCACCCCAGGACCCTTCCAGCGATGCCCCGAGATGGATCGGGCGGGCGCCCTCCCCGACCACGAGGAGCCGGTGGATGTCGAGCCGGACCGCCAGCCTGCCCACCGCGTCGTGCTCGTCCGTGCTGGCCGGCCCGAGCTCGAGCATCTCTCCGAGCACCGCGATGGTGCGGGCCTCCGGTCGGCGGCGGCCGATCGCGGCCAGCGCCTTGAGGCCGGCGCGCATGGAGTCCGGGTTGGCGTTGTAGGCGTCGTCGATGACGGTCACCCCGTCGGCGCGCTCGTGCAGCTCCATGCGGCCTCCGGAGATCGCGGTCACGCCGGCCAGCGCGGCGGCGACCGCATCGAGCGGCAACCCGAGGGCGAGTGCGGCCGCCGCGGCAGCACTCGCGTTGGTGGCGTGGTGCTCGCCGACCAGCCGCATCTCCACGTGCGCGGACGACCCGCGGGCCACGAGGTCGAACCGTGGCCGCCCCAGGTCGTCGAGGGTCAGCGCCTCCAGGCGTACGTCGACGTCCGCGCCGGTGCCGTAGGTGCACACGGTGGCGGCCGTCCGAGCGGCCATCGCGGCCACCAGCGGATCGTCGGCGTTGAGCACGGCGACGCCGTCCTCGGTGAGCGCCTCGACGATCTCGCCCTTCGCCTGCGCGATCGCCTGCTGGCTGCCGAACTCGCCGAGGTGGGCCTTGCCGACGTTGAGCACGAGAGACAGGTACGGCGGAGCCACCTCGCACAGCGCCCGGATGTGGCCGATCCCGCGGGCCCCCATCTCGAGCACGAGGTACTCGGTGGCCGGTTCGGCGCGCAGCACGGTCAGCGGGAAGCCGAGCTCGTTGTTGAAGGAGCCGACCGTCGCCACCGTCGTACCCGCCGTGGACAGCACGTGCGCGATCAGGTCCTTGGTGCTCGTCTTGCCCTGGGACCCGGTCAGCGCGACGACCGACGTGTCGGGCAGCTTCCTGATGACGTGGTGCGCGAGCCGGGCCAGCGCCTGCCGGGCGTCGGGGACCACGACGCAAGGCACGTCGACCGGCCGGGTGGAGAGCACGGCGGCCGCTCCGGCGTCGATCGCGGCAGCGGCGAAGTCGTGGCCGTCGACGCGCTCGCCCTCGAACGCGACGAACAGGCCGCCGGGCTCCGGGTGGCGGGTGTCGATGAACGCCGGGCCGGTCACCTCGACGTCGGCGCCGGCATGCACGGCGCCCCCGGCGATCTGCGCGATCTCGGTGAGGGTCAGTGGGATCATCGGGCGGCCAGCTCCTCGCGCAGCACGTCGCGGTCGTCGAACTCGTGAACGATGCCGTTCACCTGCTGTCCTCGCTCGTGTCCCTTGCCGGCCACCACGACGGTGTCCCCGGCCCGGCCGAGCGAGACGGCGAGCCTGATCGCCTGCCGGCGGTCGGCCACCTCGTGCAGCTCGGCGCGCTCGGAGCCCGGCACCTGCTCGGCACCCTCGAGGAGGGCGGCGCGGATGGCAGCCGGGTCCTCGGTGCGCGGATTGTCGTCGGTGATCACGAGGACGTCGGCCAGCCGCGCGGCGACCTCGCCCATCAGCGGCCGCTTCCCGGGGTCCCGGTCGCCGCCCGCGCCGAGCACGATGACCAGCCGGCCCGCGGTCTGCGAGCGCAGCGTGCGCAGCGCCGCGGCCACCGCGTCCGGCTTGTGGGCGTAGTCGACGACGGCCAGGAAGTCCTGTCCGGCGTCGACGGGCTCGAGACGTCCCGGCACCCCGGTGACCTGTTCCATCGCGCCGGCGACGGCCTCCGCGTCCAGCCCCGCCTCGCCCAGCGCGGCGATCGCGCACAGCGCGTTGGCGACGTTGTAGTCGCCCGGCAGCGGCACGGCGGCGGCGAATGCCCGGCCGTCGGGGGCGTGCACCGTGAACCGGGAGCCGGCCGGCCGCGTGACCACGTCCGAGACCGTCCAGTCGGCGTCCGCTCCCTGCGCGGAGAACGTGTGAACCGGCACGGTGCTGTCCTCCAGCAGCCGGCGGCCGTAGTCGTCGTCGACGTTGACCAGGCCGCGCCGCGCCCGTTCCGGCGTGAACAGCGACGCCTTCGCGCGGTAGTAGTCCTCCATGTCGGCGTGGAAGTCCAGGTGGTCGCGGCCGAGGTTGGTGAACGCGGCCACGTCGTAGCGCACCCCGTCGACACGACCCATCACCAGCGCGTGGCTGGACACCTCCATCACGCAGACCCGGGTCTGCCGCTCCCGCATCACCGCGAACAGCGCGTGCAGGTCGGGCGCCTCAGGGGTGGTCAGGGTGCCGGGGAGGTCCTCGCCGTTGACCCGGGTGCCGACCGTGCCCACCACCGCCGCCCGGGTGCCCGTGCCGGCGAGCGCGGCCTCGGCCAGCCGGGTGGTGGTGGTCTTGCCGGCGGTCCCGGTCACCGCGACCAGCCGCAGGTCCGCCGCCGGGTTGCCGTAGACGCGGGCGGCCAGCAGGCCGAGCACCGCGCGGGGGTGGCCTACCACGAGGACCGGCACGTCGAGCTCCGCGCAGGTGTCGGCGCCCGTGGGATCGGTCAGCAGCGCGACCGCGCCGGAGGCGACGGCATCGGCGGCGTAGGAGGCGCCGTGCGCGGTCGAGCCCGGCAGCGCGGCGTACAGGTCTCCGCGGAGCACGCTCCGAGAGCTCAGCGTGAGTCCGGTGACCACCCGGTCGGGGTCGGCGTTGCGCATCTCCAGCAGGTCGCCGGAGAGCCATCCCGTCAGCTGCCGCAGAGGCGTCTGCGGCGGGTCGGCCGGTCGCACCGGGATCACGTCTGGCACGCCGAGAGGGTACCCGTGCTCACCATTCGAGCGGGGTCTTGGGTGGTTTGGCGCCGGTCGGCGGGACGCCGTACTTCTGCAGCAGGTAGGTCATCACCTGGCGGAACACCGGACCGGCCGTGTCGCCGCCGAAGCCGCCGTTGCGCGGGTTCTGCACCACGACGTACACCAGGAAGCGGGGTTTGTCCGCCGGGGCGAAGCCTATGAAGGACACCGTGTGCGTGCCGTCGTAGCAGTGGCACTGCTGGTTGACCCGCTCCGCGGTGCCGGTCTTGCCGGCCACCAGGTAGCCGGGGATCGCGGCCATCGGTCCGGTGCCGCCTTCCCCGGTGACGGCCACCATCATCTTCGCCTCTTGGCTCGCGGCCTTCTTGCTGATCACGCGGTGCTTGCTGCGCGTCGCCGAGCCGACCACGCGGCCGTCGGAGGTCACGGCCCGGCCCTTGACGATGCTCGGGGAGACGTAGACGCCGCCGTTGGCGATCGTGTTGACCGCCGCGGCCATCTGGACGGCGCTGACCGCGACGCCCTGCCCGAAGGCGATGTTGTCCTGGTTGATCTGCCGCCAGCCGCGCCAGCTCGGCAGCACGCCGGCGGACTCGCCGTTGATGCCGAGGTTGGTGGGCTCGCCGAGCCCGAACTTGCGCAGGTAGCCGTACAGCTGCCTGGGCTTGAACTGCCGGTCCGCGAGCACGGTGCCGATGTTCGACGACTTGGCGAGCACCCCGGTCAGGGTCAGGTGCCAGGTGCCGTGGGCGACGTCGTCGTGGATGATGCGGTCGGAGGAGCGCACGAACGGCGGCACCACGATCTTGGTGCGCGGGGTCACCTTGCCCGCGTCGAGCAGGGCGGAGGTGGTGAGCACCTTCTCCACCGACCCGGGCTCGTAGACGTCGCGCACCGACCGGGAGCCCAGGTTGTTCGGGTCGGCGGCCGTGAAGTCGTTGGGGTCGTAGGTCGGGTAGTCGGCGAGGGCCAGCAGCTCCCCGGTGTGGGTGTCCATCACCACGGCGGAGCCGGAGTCGGCGCTGGAGCCGCGGACAGCGTCGGCAAGCGCCCGTTGGGTGTACCACTGCACGTCCCGGTCGATGGTCAGTCTCAGGTCGTGGCCGGGTTTCGGCGGGATCACGCTGTTGTCCCCGAGCGGGATCCGGTTGCCACCGCTCTCGGTGTAGGTGGCCCGGCCGTTCTTGCCGGTCAGCCACTGGTCGAAGACCAGCTCCTCGCCGTCGCCCGGCTGGTTCTGGTCGTTCATGAACCCGACGATGTTGGCGGCCACGTCGTGCGCGGGGTAGTCGCGGATCGGGTCGCGGCGGGTGGTCACACCGGCGTAGCCCTTCGCGTCGATCGCCTTGACCACGGCGCGCGCGTCGGCGGCCGGCACCCGGCGGGCGAGGTACTGGAACTGGGTGTTCGGAGCCCGCAGCCGGTCCAGCATGTCGAAGTAGTCCAGGTGCAGCCGGTGGGCGAGCAGGGTGGCGATGGCCGGCGCGTGCTTGGCGGTCAGCGTCGGGTCGGCGACGACCATCTCGCCGCTGACCGACTCGGCAAGCGGCACCCCGCTGCGGTCGGCGATCGTGCCCCGCTTGGCGGGCAGCGTGATGTGCACGAGGCCCTCGGCCTGGGCGCGCGCGGCGTACGCCTTGGCGTCGATGCCCTGCAGCTCGAAGAGGCGTACGGCGAAGACCGAGACCACCATGGCGATGATCACGAACCCGACGCGCAGCCGCAGCAGGCTGGTGCCTCGCAACGAACGCAGCGTCCGGCGCCGGCGCCGGCGCCGGACGGGGCGGCCCGGGCCCGGTCGGCTGCTTCGGGTCAATGCGCGCTCCCCTGTTGCCGGTGGGCCTTCTTTCTACCTGTCGAGGCGTGCTGGTTCCCGGAGCCGGCGGCCGTGTCGCCCGCGGCCCGTCCGGTCGGCGGGTCGGCCGGGGGCGGAAGGGTGACCACGATCGGCGGAGGACGCAGGTCCGCCGGCTTGCCGACCGGTGGCGGCGTGATCCGGAAGCTGTCGGTCGACACGGCCGGCTTCGGCTTGCCGAGCACCGCGCCGTCGGAGAGCTGGATGAAGGCCGGGCTGCCCGGCGGCACCATGCCCAGGTGCCGGGCACGCTCGGCCAGCCGCTGCGGCGCGCGCAACCGGGCCAGCTGCATCTGCAGCGCCTGGGCCTTGGCGTCGAGCAGGTTGGCGCGCTGCTCGAGCGAGGTGGCGGTGAACGACGCCTGCTGCAGCGAGGTGTTGAACAGCAGCAGCCCGGCCACGCCGCCGACCAGCAGCAGCGACACCAGGGCCAGGAACGGCACCCGGGTCGCCGGGTTCGTGTGCCGCGGCACCACGGTGAGCCGGGCCCTGGCGACCGCGGCCTCGGCGAGACGCGGGACCCGGCTCCTGGCCGGCGTCACGGACGAGCTCATTGGATTCCCCCTCGGATGTCGTTCCCGGTGGCCAGACGTGCACGCATCAGGCCGCCGCTCCCCTGCCGGTCCGCACGCGTTCGACCGCGCGCAGCCGCACCGAGGCCGCGCGTGGGTTCTGCCGGATCTCCTCGGGCGACGCCTTCTCCGCGCCGCGGGTGAGCAGGCGCAGCGCCGGCTCGTGACCCGCGGGCACGAACGGCAGGTCCGGCGGCAGGTCGCTGCTGGTGTGCTCGGCGAAGGCCTGCTTGGTGAGCCGATCCTCCAGCGAGTGGTAGGACATCACCACCACCCGGCCGCCGACGCCGATCGCCGCGATCGCGGCCGGCAGTGCCCGCCGCAGCACGGGCAGCTCGTCGTTGACCTCGATGCGCAGCGCCTGGAAGATCCGCTTGGCGGGGTGCCCGCCGGTACGGCGCGCCGGGGCCGGGATGGCCTCGCGCACCAGCTCGACCAGCCGCGCCGAGCGGGTGAACGGCTCCCGCTCGCGCTCCCGCACGACGGCCTCGGCGATGCGGCGGGCGAACCGCTCCTCGCCGTAGGTGCGCAGCACGCGGGTGAGGTCCTCCACCGTGTAGCTGTTGAGCACGTCGGCCGCGGTCGGACCCACGCTGTCGTCCATCCGCATGTCGAGCGGCGCGTCCTCGGCGTAGGCGAACCCGCGCTCCCGCAGGTCGAGCTGCATCGAGGAGACACCGAGGTCGAACAGCACGCCGTCGACCCGGTCGTGGCCCAGGTCGGCGAGCACGGTGGGGATCTCGTCGTACACCGCGTGCACGAGGGTGACCCGCTCCGCGAAGGGGGCCAGCCGCTCGCGGCTGCGCTCGACGGCGTGCGGGTCGCGGTCGATCCCGATCACGTGTGCCCGAGGGCAGCGGGCGAGCACCGCCTCGCTGTGCCCGCCGAGCCCGAGGGTCGCGTCCACGAGGACGGATCCGGCCCGGTCGAGCGGCGGGGCCACCAGGGCGACGACCCGGTCGAGCAGGACGGGGACGTGGCGGGGCTCGGTCATCCCGCTAGCCGGCCAGGCGGGTCAGCCCGGCGAGCACCACGGCAAGCGCGGAGCAGGCGGCGGCGGTGAACGCGGCGACGGCGAGTCCGTCGCGGACCTCCTGGCGCACCCGACGGGTCGGTCGGCTGTGAGGAACGGCCCGGCGCGGCCCGGCGAGCTGGCGGGCCAGCTGGCCGGTGAAGGTGACACTCATGGCTCGCCCCTTTCTCGACTCGGACTGGTGCGGTGCGGCCGGTTCGCCGGACCAGGTCCCCGTCCGCTCACCTTCTCGGGAAGCTGCCCTCTGGCGCCGGGGAAGGTGCGTCAGATGACAGGGAGGGAGCGGACGTGAGACCTCGTCCTGCGACTCGGTCAGGTGCTGCTGCTACAACGTGCTCTGCTTCTTGGCGTCAGATCACGCCCGGGAACACCTCCTCCGACAGGTCGGCGAACGCCTGCTCCTGCTGCTCGGAGTAGGTCTGCCAGGCGGCGGCGTCCCAGATCTCGATGCGGTTCATCGCGCCGATCACGATGCAGTCGCGGTTGAGCGCGGCGTACTCCCGCAGCATCGGCGGGATCGTGATGCGGCCCTGCTTGTCCGGCGTCTCGTCGGAGGCGCCGGCGAACAGCATCCGCACGTAGTCCCGTGCGCCCTTGTTGGTGACCGGGGCCTCCTTCATGCGCTCGGTGAGCTTGCCGAACTCCTCCAGCGGCCACACCGAGAGGCAGCGCTCCTGCCCACGTGTGACCACCAGACCCTCCGACAGCTCGTCGCGGAACTTCGCCGGGAGGAACAGCCGCCCCTTGTCGTCGAGCCGGGGGGTGTAGGTGCCGAAGAACACCTGCCACCTCCCACGCGGCTCCACTGAGAAGGACCAATCCTCCACTGCGCTCCACTGTACTCCACAGTCCCCCACCGTCAACCAGAAACGCACGTTTTGCATCGGCGTTTCCCGCCGCCGCGGGCGCAGCGGGAGAGGCCGCTGACCTCGGCGGACGCGCGGATCCACGCGGCGGGGTGGGGCGAAGTGGGGAAAGCCGGACACGATTCGATCCCAGTTCCCCCGCGGCGGCGGAACTTCGGTGACAGCCGCCGAGGCCATGCGGTTGACTACGGCTGAGATGCGGCACCGAACGGGGAAGGCGCTTTCCTCGTCCTACCGGTTGTCGGGGTCGGAGGGAGAGGATGGAGCCGTGAGATCACTGGACCAGTCAGCGGCCGGTGGTGAGCCCGCGGGCGGAGCAGACCTGGACACCCTGGCCCGGGTGGCCGAACGTATCCGCGCCAGCATCGACAAGGTCATCGAGGGCAAGCCGGAGGTGTCCCGCCTTGCCCTGGTGGTGATGCTGGCCGAGGGTCACCTGCTCATCGAGGACGTGCCCGGCGTCGGCAAGACCATGTTGAGCAAGGCGCTGGCCCGGTCCATCGACTGCACGGTGCGGCGCATCCAGTTCACCCCCGACCTGCTGCCCTCCGACGTCACCGGGGTCTCGGTGTTCAACCAGGACACCCGACAGTTCGAGTTCCGCCCGGGCGGTGTGTTCGCCAACA
>DASSKA010000227.1:0-49818 GCA_035690905.1 Nocardioidaceae bacterium
GGAGTTCACGGTGGCTGCCGTCTGTGACATCTGCGCCAAGGGGCCGGGCTTCGGTCACAACCGGCCGTGGTCGCGCAAGATCACCAACCGTCGGTTCAACCCGAACATCCAGCGTGTGCGCGCGGTCGTGAACGGCACGCCCAAGCGCATGAACGTCTGCACCGGCTGCATCAAGGCCGGCAAGGTCCCGCGCTGACCCGAGCCCGCGACGCCGCGTGAGGTCCGCCTCGCGCGGCGTTTGGCTGTCTGCAGCCGGGCTGCTGGACGCTAGAAGTGGGTGTGCCCGGCCGGCCCTTCGTACGTCGCGCCGTCGACGGTGACCCCGGATCCCTCGCTGACCGTGCCGATCCGACGCCAGCCCTCGGGCAGCGTCGCCGCGCGCGAGAACGTGGCCACGAGCGCGTGGTCGTCGCCGCCGGTGAGCACGAACCTCAGCGGGTCGGCGTTCAGCGCCGCGCCCACGGCTCGCAGCGGCTCGGCGACCTCCAGGCTGTTCGAGTCCACGTCGATGGCCACCGCGCTGTCCTCGGCGACGTGACCGAGGTCGGCCAGCAGCCCGTCGGAGACGTCGATCATCGCGGTGGCGCCCGCCTCGGCGGCGTCGGCGCCGGCGGCGTAGGGCGGCTCAGGGCGGCGGTGCGCCTCGACCAGCACCCGCGGGGAGCGGAAGCCGCGGCCGAGCACCGCGAGGCCGGCTTCCGCCCAGCCCTGTCGACCGGCGAGGGCGACCACGTCCCCGGGCTTGGCGCCCGAGCGCAGCACCGGCCGGCTGGCCACCCCGAGCACGGTGATGGCGATCACCACCGAGTCCGCGGCGGTCACGTCGCCGCCGACCACGCTGGCGCCCACCAGCGCCGCCTCGTCCGCGATGCCCTGCGCCAGCTCGAGCGCCCAGGCCACCGGCAGGTCCACCGGCGCGGCCAGCGACACCGTCAGCGCCGTCGCCCGACCGCCCATCGCGTTGATGTCGGAGAGGTTCTGAGCGGCGGCCTTGTGGCCGATGTCGGCCGCGCCGGCCCAGTCGCGGCGGAAGTGCCTGCCCTCCACGAGTACGTCGGAGGACACCACCACCTGTCCTTCGGGCGCGGCCACCACCGCCGCATCGTCGCCCGGTCCGAGCAGCACCCGCTCTCCCTGCGGGAAGAGGCTGCGCAACGCGGCGATGAGACCGAACTCGCCGAGGTCGGCAAGCGTCTGGCCAGTCGGTCCGGTCGGGCTCGATGAGGGGGAAGGCGGGGTCATGGGGCCATTGTTTCCGATGCGGGGCATGTGTTCGCAGACGGCACGCCACACGATAGGTTGAGCCGGGATCGCCCGCAGGAAGCCCCCGACACCCCAGGAGATGACCATGGTGGTTCAGGCCTACATCTTGATCCAGACCGACGTCGGCAAGGCCGCCGAGGTGGCGGCCGAGATCTCCGGGGTCAAGGGAGTGACCCTCGCCGAGGACGTCACCGGGCCCTACGACGTGATCGTCCGCGCGGAGGCGCGAAACGTCGACGAGCTGGGCAAGCTCGTGGTGGCGAGGGTGCAGAACGTTGCGGGCATCACGAGGACGCTGACCTGCCCCGTCGTACACATCTGACTGCATGCCCCGACAGCGCCTCGTCCCGGCCCGGACCGCGGGTGCTGTCGGCGCTCTTGGCCTGCTGGCGGGAGCGCTCGCCGGCTGCGGCTCCGGGACTCTCGAGGTGCAGGCACCCGCGGTGTCCGGTTCGGTGGCTTCGCGCTGCGCCGGACTGCTCGAGGCGCTCCCCCGCTCGGTGGCCGACCAGCAGCGGCGCCCCGTCTCCACCGGCGCACACGACTACGCCGCGGCGTGGGGCGACCCGCCGATCGTGCTGCGCTGCGGGGTGCCGAAGCCGAAGGAGCTGAACCGGTTCGCCACCTGCCAGCAGGTCAACGGCGTGGGCTGGTTCGTGCCGCCGCGACAGATCGACCGGGGGCCGGGGCCGATCACGATGACCAGCATCGGCTTCCAGCCGCGCGTGCAGGTGCAGCTTCCCGGCGACTACTGGCCGCCGGCGGCCGCGATGGCCGACCTCGCCAAGTCCGTCAAGGCCTCGCTGAACCACACGCACTCGTGCGTGTGAGCGGTCAGCGCAGCCCGGTCTCGCGCTGCAGGGCGAGCTGGAGGAGCCGGTCCACCAGCGACGGGTAGTCCAGCCCGGAGGCCGCCCACATCCGCGGGAACACCGACGACGGCGTGAAGCCGGGCATGGTGTTGACCTCGTTGACCACCACCCGCTCGTCGGGGAGCACGAAGAAGTCGACCCGGGCCAGGCCCTCGCACGACAGTGCCCGGAAGGCGTCGACGGCCAGCTCGCGCACCCGCCCGGCCACCTCGCCCGGGAGGTCGGCCGGCACGTCCAGCCGGGTGTGCGCCTCGGGAAGGTACTTCGCGGCGAAGTCGTAGAACTCGTGCGCCGGGTCGACCCCGATCTCGGCCACCACGCTGGCCAGCGGCGCCTCGCCCTCGAAGCCGTCGAGGACGCCGCACTCGACCTCGCGGGCCCCCTCGGCGGCCACCTCGACGAGCACCTTCGGGTCGTGGTGCTGGGCGGCCTCGATGGCCTCGGCGAGCTCGGAGGCGTCGTGCACCTTGCTGATGCCGATGCTGGACCCGCCCCGGCAGGGCTTGACGAACACCGGGTAGCCGAGGGTGTCCACCGACTCCGTGCAGGCGGACGGGTCGTCGTGCCAGGCACGCGCACCGAGCACGACGTACGGCAGCACCGGCAGGCCGTGGCCCTGCAGCACCAGCTTCATGTACTGCTTGTCCATGCCCACCGCCGAGGCGAGCACACCGGCGCCGACGTAGCGGACGCCGGCCATCTCGAGCAGTCCTTGGATGGTGCCGTCCTCGCCCCAGGGCCCGTGCAGCAGCGGGAAGACGACGTCGACCTCCCCCAGCGTCCGCGGCACCGAGCTGGGCTCGTGCACCACGAGCTCGCTGGAGTGCGCGTCGTTGGACAGCGTGACGGGCGACCGGCTCGCGTCGACCGCCGGCAAGGTTCCGCCGACGCCGATCGCGAGACGTTCGGGATCCGCGGACTCGAGCACCCAACGGCCGTCGCCGGCGATGCCGACGGGCACCACGTCGTACCTCTCGGTGTCGATCGCGCTGAGCACGCTCCCGGCCGTCACGCACGAGATGGCGTGCTCGCTGGAGCGTCCCCCGAAGACGACGGCGATCCGGGGCTTGCGGGTGGCGGGGGGTGAGTCCATGGTGGCTCGACACTACCCGTCGGGTAGCGGTGGTCCGCGGCAGGCGGCCCGTCACCGCCCCGGCCCGCAGCCGCATAGGGTGTGGCCATGTCCGACCCTCGCACCTACCGTCCCGCGACGATCGCGGTCGCCTCCGGACGCCCGCCCCACGAGCCGGACCGGCCGCTGAACGAGCCGATCACGATGGCCTCGACGTACGTCGCCGGCGGCGAGGTGGAGTACGGCCGCTACGGCAACCCGACCTGGGCCGCGTTCGAGGACGCGCTCGGCCGGCTCGAGGGCGGGCGCTGCCTGGCGTTCGCCTCCGGCCTGGCCACGGTGGCGACCATCCTCGACCTCGTCGGTCAGGACGCGAAGGTGGTCGCACCCCGGCACGCCTACAACGGCAGCCTGCTGCAGCTGGCCGACCTGGAGGCCCGCGGCCGGCTGCGGGCAGTGCTGGTCGACGTGGCGGACACCGACGCGGTGACCGCTGCCTGCGAGGACGCCGCCCTGGTCTGGCTCGAGTCACCGACCAACCCCGCCCTGGAGGTGGCCGACCTGCCGCCGATCGTGGCGGCCGCCCACGAGGCGGGCGCGTTCGTGGTGGTCGACAACACCTTCGCCACTCCCCTGCTGCAGCAGCCGCTGGCCCAGGACGCGGACATCGTGGTGCACTCGGCCACCAAGTTCATCGCCGGGCACAGCGACGTGCTCCTCGGCGCGCTGGCCACCCGCAGCGACGAGCTGTACGACGTGCTCAAGAAGCGCCGGGACATGATCGGCGCGGTGCCGGGCGCGTTCGAGACGTGGCTGGCGCTGCGCGGGCTGCGCACCCTGCACGTGCGCCTGGAGCGGGCGCAGGCCAACGCCCAGGAGCTGGTACGACGGCTGGAGGAGCACGTCGCAGTCGCGGAGGTCCGCTACCCCGGCTTCGGCGCGATCATCTCCGTCGTGCTGGACCAGGGCGCCCTCGCCGCCGACCTGCTCACCCACAAGACCCGGCTGTGGGTGCACGCCACCAGCCTCGGCGGAGTGGAGTCGACCTTCGAGCGCCGGCGCCGCTGGAAGGCCGAGCCGGCCACCATCCCCGAGGGGCTGGTCCGCATGTCGGTGGGCATCGAGGACGTCGAGGACCTGTGGGACGACCTGGCCGTGGTCCTCGACGAGCTCACCGGTTCCTAGTCCTTCTCGTGCTTGGAGTCGCGTGAGATCAGGCTGGTCAGCATCGACGACGGCGTCATCTCGCCGGTGACGACGGCGTGCACGTGGCTCACGATCGGCGCGTACACCTCGGCCCGGTTGGCCAGGTCCAGCAACGAGGAGCAGGACTTCACGCCCTCGGCGACCTGCCGGGTCGAGGCCGTGATCTCCTCGATGGGAATCCCCCGGCCCAGGCGCTCGCCGAAGCTGCGGTTGCGGGACAGCGGGGAGGAGCAGGTGGCCACCAGGTCACCGAGCCCGGCCAGCCCCATCAGCGTCATCCGGTCCGCGCCCATGGCGTCGGCCAGCCGGGCGATCTCGGCCAGCCCGCGGGTGATCACCGAGGCGGTGGTGTTGTCCCCGAAGCCCAGCCCGATCGCCATGCCGACGCCGAGGGCGATCACGTTCTTGTAGGCGCCGCCGAGCTCGCAGCCGACCACGTCGATGGAGGAGTACGGCCGGAACGCCGGAGAGTGGCACAGCCGGCGCAGCCGGGTCGCCATCTCCTCGTCGGCGCAGGCGACCACGGACGCGGCCGGCTCGCGCTGAGCGATCTCCCGTGCCAGGTTGGGCCCGCTGACCACGCCGATGCGCTCCGGCCCCGCGCCGGTGACCTCCGCGATCACCTCGCTCATCCGCTTGAGGCTGCCGAGCTCGACGCCCTTCATCAGTGACACCAGAGGCGCATGCGCCGGGACCAGCCCCGCCCAGGACTCAAGGTTCGTCCGCAGCGTCTGCGACGGCACCGCCAGCACCACTACCTCCGCGCCGCTCAGTGCACGCTCCGGGTCGTGGGTGGCGGTGATCGTGTCCGGGAGGGCGATCCCGGGCAGGTAGTCGGTGTTCTCCCGCTTCTCGTTGACCAGCGCGCAGATGTCCTCCCGGCGGGCCCACAGCACGACGTCGTGCCCGGCGTCGGCGAGCACGATGGAGAACGCCGTGCCCCAGGAGCCGGCTCCCAGCACCGCGACCCGGGTCATCGCCCGACCCCGCGTCGCCTCGACTTGCGGGAGTCCTCGGCCCGGTTCGGGTTCCCGGTCTCGCGGACACCGGCCGTTCGCGGGTCGAAGCGCACTTCCGGAGCCTTCTCCTGCCGGATGTCCTCCAGCTGGGCGGTCAGTGCGTCCATGATCCGGTCGGTGGCCTCACGCAGCAGCGCCGGCGTGATCGGACGACCGCGGAGGTCGTCGAGGTCGACCGGGTCGCCGACCTTCATGGTGACGGTCTTGCGGGGGAACAGCCTGGCCTTCTTGGCGTACGGCGCCAGGATGTGGTGCGCGCCCCACTGGGCGATGGGGACCACCGGGACCTGCGTGGCGAGCGCGATCCGGGCCGCGCCGGTCTTGCCGGTCATCGGCCAGAGCTCGGGCTGCCGGGTGATGGTGCCCTCCGGGTAGACGATCACGCACTCACCGTGCTGCACTCCCTCCACCGCGGCCCGGAAGGCACGAGACGCGTCGGTGCTCATCCGGTAGACGGGAATCTGCCCCGCGGATCGAACGATCGCGCCGACAACCGGGATGTCGAAGACCTCGCTCTTGGCCAGGAACCGCGGCAGCCGACCGTGGTCGTAGATGAAGTGGGCGAAGGTCAGCGGGTCGGCGTACGAGATGTGGTTGCCGACCACGACACAGCCGCCCGTGGCGGGAAGCTTGTCCCCGTCCAGCCAGCGCCTCTTGGTCAGCAGCATCAGCAGGGGCCGCAGGATCGCGACACAGATCGACATCGCCCACCCGCGCCGTTGCGTCAGCTTCCGCGGCTTCGCCACCGCTGTCTCCTCGCCTGTCGGAACTCGTCTGGGCCGTGACCCTACTTCCTCGGCAAGCATGCCTCATGGCACGGCCTCCGGTCCCGGATGGCAGGATCGGGTGCGATGTCGCAGCGCAGCCAGCCCCGTCATGCCGTGGTCGTCCCGGTCAAGCCTCCCGTCCTCGCCAAGTCCCGGCTCGCGGCACTCGGCGACGTGGCACGTACGTCGCTCGTGGTGGCCTTCGCCTCGGACACGGTCAGCGCCGCGCTGGAGACCACGTCGGTGGCCGGTGTGCTGGTGGTCACCGACGACCACGTCCTGGCCGCCGGGCTGTCCGACCTCGGCGCCTTCGTGATCCCGGACGCGGTCTCCGACGACCTCAACGGGTCGCTGGTGCAGGCCGCCTTCGAGGCGCACCGTCGGTGGCCGGACGCCGGGATCGCTGCTGTCTGCGCAGACCTGCCGGCGCTGCGTCCGGACCAGCTGGACCGAGCTCTCGCCGCCGCGCCGGCCGACCGCATGTCCTTCGTCGCGGACTCCGCCGGGGTGGGCACCACCGCGGTGCTGTCCCCCACTGTCGAGCTGTTTGCGCCGCGCTTCGGACCCGAGTCGCGCAAGGCGCACCTCGAGGCTGGAGCGCAGGAGATCGACCTGGTCGACGTACCCACCTTGCGCCAGGACGTCGACACCCCACAGGACCTGGCCGCCGCGCTCGATCTGGGCGCGGGACGTCGCACGGCGATCGCGGCGTCCGGCATTAGGGTCTGAGCATGCAGGCCACGGTGATGCGGTACGACGCGGCGACCCTCACTGGCGCAGTCGTGCTCGACGACGGGACCGAGCTGCCCTTCCCGGCAGAGGCGCTGGACGGCACCGGCCTTCGGCTGCTCCGCCCGGGCCAGCGCGTGCGCATCGAGACGACCGGCAACGGCGACCGGGTCACCAGCCTCCAGATCCTCACCCTCCCCTGAGCAACGACGAAGCGGGGCCGGCCCGGTGGGCCGACCCCGCTTCGTCGTTGTTGCTCAGGACTTCTTGGCGGTCTTCTTCGCCGTGCTCTTCTTGGCGGCCGTCTTCTTGGCCGGAGCCTTCTTGGCGACCGTCTTCTTGGCCGGAGCCTTCTTCGCGGCCGTCTTCTTGGCCGGAGCCTTCTTCGCGGCCGTCTTCTTGGCCGGAGCCTTCTTCGCGGCCGTCTTCTTGGCCGGAGCCTTCTTCGCGGCCGTCTTCTTCGCCGTCGACTTCTTGGCAGTGGCCTTCTTCGCCGTCGACTTCGAGGTGGTTGTCTTCTTGGCCGCGGCCTTCTTGGCCGGAGCGGCCTTCTTCGCCCCGTTGGCGCCGGTGGTTGCGCTCAGCTTGGGCAGCTTCTTCGCACCAGAGACGACCGCCTTCAGCTCGGCACCCGGGCTGAACTTCGGCACCGCGGTCTTCTTGGCCTTGATCCGCTCGCCCGTACGGGGGTTGCGCACCCAGCGAGCGTCACGGACTCGCTTCTCGAAGGAGCCGAAGCCCGTGATGGCGACCTTCTCGCCCTTGGCCACCTCACGAGTGATGGTGTCGAGCACCGACTCCAGCGCGTGCGCGGCGGCCCGGCGGTTGCCTTCGTAGCGAGCCGCGAGGCTCTCGATCAGCTGACTCTTGTTCACTTGCTTCCCTTTCGTGAAGCGTGGCCGAGCCTGATGCTCGACTTTCCCCTTGCACGCTAAGGAAAAGTCGCCCGTACCACAATCACCACACGCGTGTTTTCCATTGTGTCTTGGGCTAATCCGCGGAAAATCTCGACACGGTCAGGGTTTTGGAGTCAGACGGTGCTCGGTTTCCAGGACGGCCGACGCGCCTCGAAGGTGACGATGTCGTCCTCGTGGGAGAGCGTGATGCCGATGTCGTCGAGCCCTTCGAGCAGCCTCCACCGCGTGTAGTCGTCGATCTGGAACGGCAGCGCGAGCTCACCGGCACGCACCTCGCGGGCTTCGAGGTCGACGCTCACCTCGGTCGTCGGATCGCCCTCCACGGCTCGCCACAGCGACTCGATCGCGTCCTGCTCGAGCTGCGCAGCGAGAAGACCGGACTTGCCGGCGTTGCCGCGGAAGATGTCGGCGAACCGTGAGGAGAGCACGACCTTGAAGCCGTAGTCCATCAAGGCCCAGACCGCGTGCTCCCGCGACGATCCGGTGCCGAAGTCGGGCCCCGCGACGAGCACCGTGGCACCGTCGTACTCCGGCTTGTTCAGCACGAAGTCCGGGTCGTTGCGCCAGGCGCCGAACAGCCCGTCCTCGAAGCCGGTGCGGGTGACCCGCTTGAGGTAGACCGCCGGGATGATCTGGTCGGTGTCGACGTTGCTGCGCCGGAGCGGCAGCGCCGTACCCGTGTGGCTGGTGAACTTCTCCATCAGGCGTCCTTCGTCTCGACGGGCTCGACGACCGAAGCGGCGAGCGCGGGCAGGTCGGCGGGCGAGGACAGCCGGCCGGTGATCGCGGTGGCGGCGGCGACGAGCGGCGACACCAGGTGGGTGCGTCCGCCCTTGCCCTGCCGGCCCTCGAAGTTGCGGTTGGACGTGGAGGCGCTGCGCTCACCCGGCTGGAGCTGGTCCGGGTTCATGCCCAGGCACATCGAGCAGCCGGCACCGCGCCACTCGCCACCGGCCTCCTTGAACACCACGTCGAGCCCTTCCTGCTCGGCCTGCAGCCGGACCCGCACAGAGCCGGGTACGACGAGCAGCCGGGTGTTGTCCGCGACCTTGCGTCCCTTGACGACCTCAGCGGCGGCCCGCAGGTCCTCGATCCGGCCGTTGGTGCACGAGCCGAGGAAGACGGTGTCCACCGCGATGTCACGCATCGGCGTGCCTGCGCGCAGATCCATGTACTGCAAGGCTTTCTGCGCCGCGACCCGGTCGCCCTCGTCGGCGAATTCGTCAGGATCGGGAACCTGCTCCGACAGCGGAACGCCCTGGCCCGGGTTGGTTCCCCAAGTGACGAACGGCGTCATCTGGGACGCGTCGAGCACGATCTCCTTGTCGAAGACCGCGTCGTCGTCGGTGGGCAGGCTCTTCCAGTGCTCGACCGCGGTGTCCCACTCGGCTCCCTTCGGCGCCTCCGGGCGGCCGTTGAGGTAGGCGAACGTGGTCTCGTCCGGAGCGACCAGACCCGCCTTCGCGCCCCACTCGATGGACATGTTGCAGATCGTCATCCGCGCTTCCATCGAGAGCGCCTCGATGGCCGGGCCGCGGTACTCCACGACGTACCCCTGGCCACCGCCGGTGCCGGCGTGCGCGATCAGGGTGAGCACCAGGTCCTTGGCGGTGACACCCTCGGGCAGGCTGCCGTTCACGGTGACCGCCATCGTCCTCGGCCGGGCCTGCGGCAGGGTCTGGGTGGCCAGCACGTGCTCGACCTCGCTGGTGCCGATGCCGAACGCGAGCGCGCCGAACGCGCCGTGCGTGGAGGTGTGCGAGTCACCGCAGACGATGGTCATCCCCGGCTGGGTGAGGCCCAGCTGGGGGCCGACCACGTGCACGATGCCCTGCTCGACGTCGCCCAGCGGGTGCAGCCGGACGCCGAACTCCTCGGCGTTCCGGCGCAGGGTCTCGACCTGGGTGCGCGAGACCGGGTCGGCGATCGGCTTGTCCAGGTCCAGGGTGGGCACGTTGTGGTCCTCGGTGGCCAGCGTCAGGTCCGGGCGGCGTACCTTCCGGCCGGACAGCCGCAGCCCTTCGAACGCCTGCGGCGAGGTGACCTCGTGCACGAGGTGCAGGTCGATGTAGAGCAGGTCCGGCTCGCCCTCCGCGCTGCGCACGACGTGCTCGTCCCACACCTTCTCCGCCAGCGTCCTGCCCATCGCCTCTCCTCCGCTCGACTGTCGCAACCCTCCACCAGACCGCCGTTCGCCCTCGACTTGCGTTCCAGGATGCGAGACGGCATGATCAGAGTATGGACAAGAGTAGCGGAGTCGGCGTCCTGGACAAAGCGGCGCTGGTCCTGTCTGCACTGGAGGCCGGACCGGCCACGCTCGCCGGACTGGTGGCGGGCACCGGGCTGGCCCGGCCCACCGCGCACCGGCTCGCGGTGGCGCTCGAGCACCACCGCCTGGTCGCGCGCGACATGCAGGGCCGGTTCATCCTCGGCCCCCGGCTCGCAGAGCTGTCCGCGGCGGCCGGCGAGGACCGGCTGCTCGCGGCGGCCGGCCCGGTGCTGGCCAGGCTGCGCGACATCACCGGCGAGTCCGCCCAACTGTGGCGGCGCCAAGGCGACTACCGGGTCTGCGTCGCCGCCGCCGAGCGGCCGTCCGGGTTGCGCGACACGATCCCGGTCGGCTCGCAGCTGACCATGCGCGCCGGCTCGGCCGCGCAGATCCTGCTTGCCTGGGAGGACCCGGAGCGGATGCACCGCGGCCTGCAGAACGCCGCCTTCTCCGCGGCCGCGCTCTCGGGGATCCGCCGCCGGGGCTGGTCCCAGTCGGTCGGCGAGCGCGAGCAGGGCGTGGCCTCGGTGTCCGCCCCGGTCCGCTCCCCGTCGGGAAAGGTGATCGCCGCGGTCTCGGTCTCCGGGCCACTGGAGCGGCTGTCGCGTCAGCCCGGCCGGATGCACGCCCCCGCCGTACTTGCCGCCGCGGAGCGGCTCTCCGAGTCGCTGCGTCGCGCCGCCGAGTAGCCGCTAGAAGAGGGCGTCCTGCTCGAGGTCGAGGAGGACCTGCTTGCGTTCGAGTCCGCCGGCGTAACCGGTCAGCTTGCCGTCGGAGCCGACCACCCGGTGGCACGGGACCACGATCGGGATCGGATTGCGGCCGTTGGCCAGGCCCACTGCCCGGGAGGCGGCGGCGGTCATGCCCAGCGCCTTCGCGATCTGGCCGTACGACGCGGTCTCCCCGTAGCCGATCTTGACCAGCTCGTCCCAGACCCGGCGCTGGAAGGGTGTGCCATCCGGCTCGAGAGGCAGGTCGAACTCCTTGAGCTCCCGGGCGAAGTACGCCCGCAGCTGCCGCACCGCCTCCGCGAGCAGCGAGTTCACGTCGTCGCGATCCCCGCGCGGCCGTCCCGCGGACACCGCGGCCGCACGCACCGCCGACGACCGAGGCGACGCACCGTCCGGCGACCCGTCGAACTCGATGGCGGTGATCGCACGCTGATTCGCGACGATCCGCAGCTCGCCCACCGGCGACTCCATCGTGGTCCACATGCTGCTCACTCTTCCTCTCCGATGGCCGCCGCGCCATCCGGCGCGAGCGACGCCCACAGGTGCATCAGCGCGTACGACCTCCAGGGCCGCCAAGAGCTCGCCACCGACTCCGCGGCGGCGGGGTCCTCGCCGAGCCGGCGAAGGCCGTGCCGCACCCCGACGTCCGTCGGCAGGAACACGTCGGGCGCTCCGAGTGCCCGCATCGCGATGTAGTCCGCGGTCCACGGACCGATCCCCGGCAGGGCCAGCAGCCGACCGCGCACCTCGTCGCGGTCGGTGCTGCGGTCCAGCGCGATGTCCCCGGCGGCCAGCGTGGCGCACAGCGTGTTCAGCGCCCGGCCTCGGACCCGCGGCATCGGCAGCCGCTCGGGGTCCACCTCGGCGAGCACCTCGGCGGTGGGAAACAGGTGTGTCAGCTCCGGCGTGCACACGTCGGCCGGCAGCGCCTCGCCGTACTCGGCCACCAGCCGTCCGGCCACCGTGCGTGCTCCGGCCACCGAGACCTGCTGCCCGAGCACGGCCCGGACGGCAACCTCGGCGCCGTCCACGGTGCCGGGCACCCGGATCCCCGGGCGCAGTCGCACGAGTCGCGCCAGCCGCGGGTCGGCACCGAGCTCCTCGTCCACGGCGGTCGGGTCGCAGTCGGCGTCCAGCAGCCTCCGGCAGCGCTCCACGGCGGCCGCCACGTCGCGCACGTCGGCCAGCCGCAGCGTGCAGGCGACGTACGCCGTGCCGCGGCGCTCACCGACCGGCCCGAGCCGCACCGTGCCGGCGCCGTGCGGCAGCCGTAGGCTGCGCTCGACCCAGTCCGGCCCGGACCGCTCCACGCCGGGCACCGCGCGGGCGGACAGGAAGGCGTGCAGCTGCTCCCAGTTGTACGGCGCGCGCGCCGGCAGGCGCAGCTCGATCCGACCGGCCGAGCCCGCCGACGTGGCCTGCCGGCCGCGCAGCTGCGAGGGCGTGCACGCGTACACGGACCGGATGGTGTCGTTGAACTGCCGGACGCTGGCGAAGCCCGAGGCGAACGCGACGTCGGCGAGGCCCATCGGCGTGGTCTCGATCAGGATCCGTGCCGTCTGCGCCCGCCTCGCCCGGGCCAGCGCCAACGGCCCGGCCCCGAGCTCGGCGGTGAGGATCCGGTTCAGGTGCCGGCTGGTGTAGCCGACCCGGGCCGCGAGCCCGTCCACGCCCTCGCGCTCCACGACACCGTCGGCGATCAGCCGCATCGCGCGGCCGCTCGCGTCGGCGGCGACATCCCACTCCGGAGACCCGGGGGTCGCGTCGGGCAGGCAGCGCCGACAGGCGCGGAAGCCCGCGCTCTGGGCAGCCGCGGCAGACCGGTGGAAGGTGACGTTCTTGCGGGCCGGGGTGATGGCCGGACACGAGGGCCGGCAGTAGATCCCGGTGGTCAGCACACCGACGTAGAACACGCCGTCGAACCGGCGGTCACGGCTCTTCACCGCCCGGTAGCAGGCCTCGATGTCCTCGACGTCCATGGCACCATCCTGGCCCCTGACGGGCAACGATGCTAGCGGGATTCGGACATCACCGAGGTGGTTCGGGTGGTACCCCCGACCGGATTCGAACCGGCGCTACCGCCTTGAGAGGGCGGCGTGCTAGGCCACTACACAACGGGGGCAAGAGCGGACGAAACTCTAGCGTTCGCTCGAGATCGGCGTCCAATTGGTGCACCGCTCGCTGGGGTACTAGGACTCGAACCTAGACTAACTGGACCAGAACCAGTCGGGCTGCCAATTACCCCATACCCCATGGGATGAAGGCTTCCTGCGAAGCCCGGACGAGAATACACGGCGCCCCTGCCCCGGACCAAAACGGACAGGGCGGCGGTGAGCGGGCTCACTCAGCTCCCGGACGGCAGCACGCTGGGGGCGTACGACGGGTCGGGCTGCTGCCGCTGCGGCGGCCGGGTCCTGGTCCGCAGGTTCATCTTCTTCGCCAGCCAGAGCACCAGCAGCGCGTACACCCCGGACTGGGTCAGCGTCAGTGCGATGTTCGACCAGCCGACCTGCGAGACGTTGAGCGTGTCGGTGATGTTCCCGAACGACAGGGCGAGCCCGAACGCGAGGAAGTTGTTGAGCACGTGCATCGCGATGCCGGCCTCCAGGCCGCCGGTGCGGGTGACCAGCCAGGCCGCGATGAAGCCGAAGAAGAACCGGTCGAAGAACAGCGGGAAGTTCTGCCCGCCGTGCGCGAACGCGAACAGCACCGCGGAGATCGTGATCGCCACCCACTCGCTCCGGAACAGCGCGCCGAACGCCTGCAGCAGGTAGCCGCGGAAGACGTACTCCTCCCCGGCGGCCTGCAGCGGCGTGGTGAACAGCACGATCGCCGCCAGCGAGACGGTGGTGCCGGTCAGGTGGTTGAGGTGCCCGCTGATGCCCTCGTCGTTTCCTGGCATCACTGCCCCGACCAGCACCTGGGCGATCAGTGCGACCACCGCGAGCCCGAGGCAGGCGAACAGGAACTTCCACCGCAGCCGCGGCTTCACCGAGGCCAGCCACCGCGGCCGCATCCGGTGCAGCAGCCGCATCGCGAGCCAGGTGACCAGGATCATCGACCCGAGCACCAGGTTGAGGTAGAGCAGCGCCGCCGGGTCGACGGTCTGCAGCGTGGCGGCCTTCTCGAAGCGAGGCAGGAACGGCCCGCCCTCGACGGCGACGCCGGCCGCGAGCACAGGCATCAGCACCAGCGGCGCGACGATGATCATCCCGAACGCGACGAGGACCAGACCGAGCACCGGCCGCCACCAGGCGTAGTTCCAGGTGCGCAGCATCTCGTGGTAGCTGCGCGGCTCCGGATGGGGGTACGACGGGAGCGCCTGGCGGCGCGGCTGTGGCGGCGGCCACGCCTGGCCCCCCTGCTCCCCCGGCCCCCAGGTCATCTCAGTCCCCGTCCACCGAGGCCAGCCGGGACAGCGACCGCTCGCGGCCCAGCAGCTCCAGCGACTCGAACAGCGGCGGAGACACCCGACGGCCGGTCACCGCGACCCGCACCGGACCGAACGCCTTGCGCGGCTTCAGGCCCAGCCCGTCGACCAGGGCGACGCGCAGCGCCTCCTCGATGTCCGGCGTGGTCCAGGAGCCGAGCTCGCTCAACGCGTCGTGGGCGACCTTGACCACTTCGCGGCCGGACTCGTCGAGCAGCTTCTCGACGTCGGCCGGGTCGCGCTGGAAGCTCGCATCGTCGACGAACAGGAAGCCCAGCATCTCCACCGACTCCCCCAGCGTGGTGATCCGCTCCTTCACGAGCGGCGCCGCTGCTGCGAGCAGGTCGCGCTCCGACTCGGTGACGGAGCCCCCGAGCACCCGGCCCCGCTGCAGGTAGGGGACCATCCGGTCGGTGAACTCCTCCAGGTCGAGCATGCGCAGGTGCGCGGCGTTGATCGCCTCGCACTTCTTCAGGTCGAACCGGGCCGGGTTCGGGTTCACCCTGCGGATGTCGAACGCGTCGGCCATCTCCTGCATGGAGAACACGTCGCGGTCCTCGGCGATCCCCCAGCCGAGCAGGGCGAGGTAGTTCAAGACACCTTCGGGAACGAAGCCGCGCTCGATGTACTCGGCCAGCCCCGACCCGCGGTCCCGCTTGGACAGCCGTTTGTTGCCCTCACCCATCACGATCGGCAGGTGCCCGAAACGCGGCGCTCCCTTGCCGATGCCGAGCTCGGCCAGCGCGTCGTACAGCGCGACCTGTCGCGGCGTCGACGGCAGCAGGTCCTCGCCGCGCAGCACATGGGTGATCTGCATCATCGCGTCGTCGACGGGGTTGACCAGCGTGTAGAGCGGGTGGCCGTTGCCCCGGACGAGCACGTAGTCGGGGACGTGCTCGGGCAGGAAGGAGATCTCGCCGCGGACCAGGTCGGTGAACGTGATCGGCTGGTCGGGCATCCGGAACCGCAGCACGGGGTTGCGCCCCTCGGCTCGGTAGGCGTCGACCTGCTCCTGGGTGAGCGAGCGGCAGTGCCCGTCGTACCCGCTGGTCCGTTTCTCCGCCCGCGCGGCCTCGCGACGCTGCTCGACCTCCTCCTGCGTGCAGTAGCAGTCGTAGGCCTTCCCGGCGTCGCGGAGCCGGCGTGCCACGTCCTCGTAGATGTCGAAGCGCTCGGACTGCAGGTAGGGGCCGTACGGGCCGCCGACCTCCGGGCCCTCGTCCCAGTCGATGCCCAGCCAGCGCAGCGAGTCGATGACCGAGGCGTACCCCTCGGGAGTGTTGCGGGCGAGGTCGGTGTCCTCGATGCGCAGCACCAGGGTGCCGCCGAAGTGCCGCGCGAACGCCCAGTTGAACAGCGCGCTGCGGACGTTCCCGACGTGCAGCGAGCCGGTCGGCGAGGGTGGGAACCGCACCCGCACCTGGTTCGGCTCGAGGCCGCCGAGCACGTCGTCGAGCGGAGTGGACGCCGGGGCGTCAGTCACGGGAAACCACCTTGTTCGTCAGGGAACCGATACCCGAGATGCTGACCTCGATCTCGTCGCCGACCTGCATCGGCCCGACTCCCTCGGGCGTGCCGGTGAGGATCACGTCGCCGGGCAGCAGGGTCATCACGCTGGACACATAGGCGATCAGCGTGGGCACGTCGAAGATCATGTCCTTGGTGCGACCGTCCTGCTTCACGTCACCGTTGAGGTGCGTCTGCACGCTCAGGTCCGTGACGTCCAGCTCGGTCTCGATCCAGGGGCCGAGCGGGCAGAACGAGTCGAAGCCCTTGGCACGGGTGAACTGCACGTCGCCGCGCTGCAGGTCCCGCGCGGTCACGTCGTTGCCGATCGTGTAGCCGTAGATGACCTCGGACACCTTCTCGGGCAGCACGTCACGGCAGATCCGGCCGATCACCACGGCCAGCTCGCCCTCGAAGTGCACCTCCCGGCTCTGCCTCGGGTAGAAGACCGGGTCACCCGGGCCGATGACCGAGGTGTTCGGCTTGAGGAAGATCAGCGGCTCGGCGGGCACCTCGTTGCCGAGCTCGGACGCGTGCGCGGCGTAGTTCCGGCCGATGCCGACCACCTTGCTGCGCGGCAGCACCGGGGCCAGCAGCCGGACCTCCTCGAGCCGGTGCTGCTTCTCCGTCGGCTTGATGCCGACGTAGAGCGGGTCACCGGCGAGCGCGGTGATCAGGGTGTCCTCCGCGGGGATGCCGAGCTCGTCGACGTCTCCGCTGACCACGCCGTACTGCGGGTCGTCTCCAGTGGTGAACCTTGCGATGCGCACGGGCCCGAGCCTACCCGCGCCCGGCGCCCCGTTCCGTTACTACCCTGAACCTGTGCATACCCCCGTCGACCGAGGTCTCGTCGTGCTCGACGAGGCGACGTGGCGCTCTCGCACCGCCGCGCACGAGTCCCGCGTCGATGCCTGGACGGTGCCGCACCTGGAACGCCGCAGACGCAAGCAGAAGCACCCGGTCGAGGACTTCCTGTTCACCTACTACACGCAGCGGCCGGCCGCGCTGCGCCGGTGGCATCCCGGGTTCGGGGTCGGCCTGGCCGGGCAGGCCTCCGCGCCGTACCTCGGGCTGAAGGGGTACGCCGCCACCGAGGAGGTCGTCACCGTCTCGCAGGGGTACGCCGAGAGGCAGCGGCCGCTCGTGTCCGCGCTGCACCGGCTGCTCTCCGCGACCGCTGCCCGGCCCGCGCAGCTCGGCTGCTTCGGGATGCACGAGTGGGCGATGGTCTACCGCCTCGGGCCCGAAGAGGTGCGGCACGCCGGCTGGCCGCTCCGGCTCGGCTCATCGGGCACCGACGAAGTCGTCGAGTCGCACCGGATCGCCTGCTCCCACTTCGACGCGTACCGGTTCTTCACCGAGGCGGCGCGGCCGCTGAACCAGCTCCGACCCGGCCGCGACGACCGGGATGCGTTCGAGCAGCCGGGCTGCCTGCATGCCGGGATGGACCTCTACAAGCACGCCTTCCGGCTCTCGCCGATGGTGTGCTCCGAGCTGGTCGCGGACTGCTTCGAGCTGGCCCGCGAGATCCGGGTGCTGGACATGCGCGCGTCGCCGTACGACCTGTCGGAGCTCGGCTACTCCCCCGTTCGCGTCGAGACGGCCGAGGGCAAGCAGGAGTACGTCGCGGCGCAACGCGCGTTCGCCGAACGGGGTGCTCCGCTGCGCGCCCGGCTCATCGACGAGTGCGCTCGGCTGCTCACCGCTTGACGCGAAATCGGTTGTCGGGCGCTGCTGCTCCGCACGAGGATGCGCAAAGCCGACCGACGGGAGCCACCATGGAACGCCGCGACTACGCGGGGGAGCGCGATCTGCTGCGCATGCAGGATCTGGCGCAGCGCATGTGGTCGCCAGATCGGCGGTTCCACATCGGTGATCTGGCGTGGGGCCGCTACTCCATCCCGGGCGCCGAGGAGGACTTCCGGACGTCCCTGTGGGAGCACGAGGGTCGGCTGGTGGCCTGGGCATGGGCGGAGCTCCCCGGCCACCTCGAGGCGTTGACCGAGGACGCCGACCTGCTGCCAGAGATGCTGAGCTGGTTCGAGCGGACGGCGGCCGGGCCGGAGCTCTCCTGCATGGTCATGGACGGTGACGACGAAGTGCGCAGGACGCTGGAGATGCGCGGCTACCGATCCCAGGAGGGTGGCCCCTACTTCACCCGGCACGTCCGCGAGCTGGTCGAGCTTCCGCCCGTCGTACTTCCCGAAGGCTTCACGCTCCAGCCGGTGCCGGATGGCGAGGCCGCTCGTCGCGCGGCAGCGCACCGGGCCGGCTGGTCGGACTTCGGATCACGGGTCTCGACCGAGAGCTATGCCGCGGTGATGAACGCGTTCCCGTACCGGCCCGAGACGGACCTTGTTGTCGAAGCTCCGGACGGCGAGTGGGTTGCGTCGGCACTCGGCTGGTACGACGAGGCGAACCTGGTCGGCCTGGTCGAGCCGGTGTCCTGTCATCCGGGATACCGCAGGCGCGGCCTGGCCCGGGCGGTGAACATCGCGCTGCTGCATGCGTTCCGCGACCTCGGCGGCACATCCGCTGTGGTGCTCCCGCGCGGGGACGACGCCTATCCGGCGCCCGGCCTGCTGTACCGCAGCATCGGCTATCGGCCGCAGCAGCGCACCGTCCTCTACTCCCGCCAGGTGGTCTAGAGGGGCCGCAAGGACATGCAACCCTCCCGGTTTCCAGCCGAAGACCGCCCGATTCGGGGAAGGCTGCATGTCCGTATGGCCCCCCGCCTGGCCGGAATCGCCTGGCTGGCTCAGGTAGGCCGGTGCACGAACCACCTGTGCCCGAACGGATCGCGGAACACCGCGACGCGCCCGACCGGGATGTCCTCCGGCCCCCGGTCCAGCACCGCCCCGCCGGCGACCGCCCGCTCGACCAGGGCGTCGACATCCTCGACCGTGAGGTGCAGGGTGACCGCGGCACCGCGGTCGGGCAGCGGCGCGTCCACGTGGATCTCCGGGTGCGGGTCGGACATCATCCAGCGGGCGCCGTCGATGCTCAGCTCGCAATGCCCGATCCGCCCATCCGGCATGACGATCGGCTGGTGCGTCACCTCGGCGCCGAGGTGCTCGACGTACCAGTCGATCGCCGATCGGGCATCCGCGACGGCTATGTACGGCGTGAGCTCGCTCATGGTCACCTCACCAGCACGGCGGGTGCCGGTCCGACCAGGACGCCGCCGCCTCCAGCTGGGCGCACAGCGCGAGCAACCGGTGGTCCTCGCCCGGCCTCCCGGCCAGCATCACCCCGACCGGCAGCCCCTCAGTGCTCATGTGCAGGGGCAGCGACGCGGCGGGCATCCCGGTCAGGTTCCACGCCGACGTGAACGGGGTGAACCGTTTCTGGTTCTCGAAGTCGCGGGCCGGGTCGGCGTCGTCGCGGATCTCGCCTATCCGCAGCGGCGGCTGCGCCAGGGTCGGGGTCAGCACCGCGTCGTACGGCGCGAGCCGGATCAACGCAGCGGCCGCCACCTGCCGCAGCTGGCTGATCGCCACCCCGAACTCCGGACCGCTGACCGTGCTGCCGCGCTCCTGCAGCCACCGGGTCAACGGACGCAGCTTGCTCTCCGCCGCCGGCGACACCGGCCACAGCGCGGTGAGCACCGCCCAGCAGGTCTCGAACGACGGCACGGCCGAGGCCGGGATCGGCACCTCGACCTCCTCGACCTCGTGGCCGAGCCCGACCAGCAGCCCGGTCGCGATCTCGTAGGCCTGCAGGCACTCCTCGTGCACCACGGCGTCGGCGACGATCGGGGTGGCGAACCGGGCGATCCGCAGCGGGCGGGGCACGCGGTCGCACCAGCCCAGGTAGCTCTCGCCGTCCGGCAGGGGCGCCGCCCAGTACGGGTCCCCCGCCGCCGGCCCGGCCATCACGTCCAGCAGCGCGGCGGCGTCGCGGACGGTGCGCGCCAGCGGCCCGGACGTGCCCAGGCCGACCGGGTCTCCGTAGATGGGCCCGCCGCTGATCCGTCCCCGGCTGGGCTTGAACCCGAAGAGCCCGCAGCAGCTGGCCGGGATGCGGATCGACCCACCGCCGTCCGAGCCGTGGGCGACCGGCACCAGCCCGGCCGCCACCGCGGCAGCGGCACCGCCGCTGGACCCGCCGGCCATCCGTTCCAGGTCGTACGGCGTGCGCGCCGCGGGCGCCACGTCCGGCTCGGTGTAGCAGGGCGACCCGAACTCCGGGGCGTTCGTCTTGCCGAGGCTGACCAAGCCGGCGCGCTCGATGCGCAGCACCACCTCGTCGGACATGTCCGGCACGAAGTCGGCCATCGCTGCCGACCCGAACGTGGTCCGCACCCCGGCGGTCATGTTCAGGTCCTTGATCGCCGTGGGCACCCCGAACAGCGGCGACCGGCCCGGGTCGTCCGGTGGCGACTCCAGACGCGCCGCGCGTTCGCGGGCCGCGTCCGCGGTCACCGTGACGAACGCGCCCACCTCGTCGGACAGCAGCCGGATGCGTTCCAGGTAGTGCTCAACGAGGTCGACGGGTGATACCTCGCCACTGCGGATCGCTTCCCCCTGTTCCAGGGCGGTCAGCTCGTGCAGCTCGGCCATAGGGGCACGCTACTGCCCCGATCGGCCCCTGACCTCCCTCCGTTGGCATTCCGGCCCATGACCCGGCCGGACTACCCGGCCCGGCAACTCCGGGTCAAAAGTCTCGGTGCCGAGGGAAATTCGCGCGTGTTCTGCCACGGGATGCCGATCAATGCTGATGCACTAGACGACGTATCCGTGGGAGGAAGAAATGCAGACCCTGCTCGACCGCCGGACGGCTTCACAACCGGCTGGCTCCGCGTACCCGACCGACACCTGTCGCTGCGGACAGCCCCTGGAGCTGTGCACGGCGGCGTACTGCCCTCGCTGCGGCACCGCGCTGCACAGTCACTGATCCTTACGCCGGCCGTGCCGGCGCAGCCCGAAGTTCACCGCATCCGCGAGCGCTCCCCAGGACGCCTCGATGACGTTGTGGCCGACGCCCACCGTCACCCACGAGCTCTCGCCGTCGCTGGTCTCGATCAGCACTCGCGTCACCGCGTCGGTGCCGTGCCCCTGGTCGAGGATCCGCACCTTGTAGTCGATCAGCTCGAACTTCGCCACCTCCGGGTACGCCTGTCCGATCGCCTCCCGCAGCGCGTGGTCGAGCGCGTTCACCGGGCCGTTGCCCTCCTCCGTCGTGATGATCCGGCTGCCACCGGCGCGCACCTTGATGGTCGCCTCCGACAGCGCCTCCCCGCCCGGCCGCGAGTCGGTGATCACCCGCCACGACTCCACCGAGAAGTACGACGGACGGACGCCCTCGACCGCCTCGAGCAGGAGCAGCTCGAACGAGGCGTCCGCGGCCTCGAAGGTGTACCCGGCCGACTCCAGGTCCTTGACCCGGTCGGTGATCCGGGTCACCAGCTCGCGGTCCTGTGACAGGTCGAAGCCCAGCTCGCGTCCCTTCAGCTCGATGCTGGCCCGACCGGCCATGTCCGAGACCAGCAGCCGCATGTCGTTGCCCACCCCGGCCGGGTCCATGTGCTGGTAGAGGTCCGGGTCCACCTTGATCGCACTGGCGTGCAGGCCGGCCTTGTGCGTGAAGGCGCTCACTCCGACGTACGGCTGCCGCGCCGCCGGCGGCACGTTGGTCACCTCGGCAACCGCGTGCGCGATCCGGGTCGCCTCGCGCAGCAGGCCGGCAGGCAGCACCGGCCGCTCCAGCTTCAGCTCCAGGTTCGCCACCACCGAGACCAGGTCGGCGTTGCCGGTGCGCTCGCCGTACCCGTTGATGGTGCCCTGCACGTGCGTCGCGCCCGCGTCCACCGCGGCCAGCGTGTTCGCGACCGCGCAGCCGGTGTCGTTGTGGCAATGGATCCCCGCGCGCACGCCGGTCGTGGCCACCACGTCGTGCACCACGTCGGCGACCCAGCCGGGCAGCATCCCGCCGTTGGTGTCGCACAGCGCGACCACCTCCGCGCCCGCCTCGGCGGCAGCACGCAGCACCTCCAGCGCGTAGTCCCGGTTCGCGCGGTACCCGTCGAAGAAGTGCTCGGCATCCAGGAACACCCGCTGCCCCTCCCCGCGCAGGTGGGCGACCGTGTCGCTGACCATGGCCAGGTTCTCCTCCAGAGTGGTGCGCAGCGCCAGCCGCACGTGCCGGTCGTGGGCCTTGGCGACCAGCGTGACCACGCCCGCGCCGCTGTCGCGCAGCGCGGCCACCAGCGGGTCGTCGGCCGCCTTCACCCCCGCCCGCCGGGTCGCGCCGAACGCGGCGAGCTGGGCGTGCTCGAGCGCCAGCTCGTCGCGGGCCCGGGCGAAGAACGCGGTGTCCTTGGGGTTGGCGCCCGGCCAGCCGCCCTCGATGTAGCCCACGCCCAGACCGTCGAGCTGCCGGGCGATGGCGAGCTTGTCGGCGACGGTGAGGTTGAGCCCCTCCTGCTGGGCGCCGTCGCGCAGGGTGGTGTCGTAGACGTGGAACGTGTCGTACGCCGAGGTGGTCATCGCGGTGTCCTGAGGGTTCGGGGGCAAAGAAAAAACCTCCCGTCGGGGACGAGAGGTCAGCGCGTCTGAGAAGGCTCAGGCGCGCTAGCTGATAATGATCTGCCGGTGCTGCACGGACCCGACTCTGCCACGCCTGTCCGCCGGGTGGGCGGGAATCTCGCGATGCGGATGGGTCAGCTGCCGAGCAGCCCGCCGAGCACCGTGCCCGGCGCCCACGGCGCCCCGGCCCCAGGCCTCCAGTCCACGCCGGTGGTGGCCGCCACGTAGCCGCAGCCCACGGCGCCCGCGACCAGCACGACCACCGTGGCCCGGGTCGGCCACGCGCCGAGGGTCAGCCGACCGGCCATCCCGCCGGTCGCGGACCGGACCCGCCGCGAGCCCGGGCCACACCACAGCGACAGCCCGAGCACCGCACCCATCAGCGCCGGCACCGGCCCCGGCGGCAGCCGGAACAGCAGGTACCCGACTCCCCCGACGAACGCGAACAGGGCCGCGCAGGCCATCAGCACGAGCGTCCCCGTGGTCGCGACCAAGAGGTACCAGGGCGTGCTCAGCACGGTCAGCGGCCCGTCGTACCACCGCCTGCGGCCACGCCGCCACCGGCGCTGGCTCGCGGACTCCGCGGTCCACGAACCGGTGCGCAGCAGCAGCGCTGCGATGCCGATCGGGACGAGGGAGAGGTACGGCGCGGCGGCGAACCCGGCTACCACCAGCAGGAACAGCGCGATGAGCACACTGACGCGGCGCGGCCGGGATCCGTCCGGGTGGGCCGGCGACCATGCCTCGGGCTCCTGCTCCCAGTCGCCGTCCTCGTCGAACGGCCAGTCGTCGTCCTCCGCCCGATCGGCGAGCTCTGGGTCCTCGTCCCACTCGGACCAGCCGGTGTGCTCGGTCGGCAGCGCCCGGGTCGGCCCGACCGGGGCGGCCCGGCCGCTGAGGGTCACCGTGCCCGCGGTCGCGTCGAGCACATCGGTGAGGTCGTCATCCGGCGCCTCGGCGAGCACCATCGGCATGGTCGGCTGCTCGCGGCGGCGCGACCACGGCAGCCGGACCGTCCGCTCCTCCGCGGCCGGCGGGCGGAGCGCGGCCAGCACGGCCGCGGTCTCGGGCCGGTCGTCCGGGTCGGGGGCCAGCGCCTGCTCGACCAGCGGCAGGAGGTCGGCGGGCACGCCGGTCAGGTCGTGCTCGCCGCGGCGGACCCGGTCCATGATCGCCAGCGCCGGGCCGCTGCCGAAGGGTGCCCGGCCGGTGGCGGCGAACACCACGGTGGCCGCCCACGCGTGCACGTCCGACGCGGTGGTGGCGTCCTCGCCGTACAGGATCTCCGGCGCCAGGTAGCCGGGCGTGCCGAGCAGCCAGCCGGTATGGGTGAGCCGCGGGTCGTCGGCGACCCGGGCCAGCCCGAAGTCGATGAGCACCGGGGAGCGACCCTCGAGCAGCACGTTGGACGGCTTCACGTCACGGTGCAGCACGCCGACGGTGTGCACGGCGATCACCGCCTCGGCGAGCCCGGCGGCGAACCAGCGCAGGTCGTCGCCCTCGATCGGGCCGTTGCGGCGCACGTGCTGGTGCAGCGACAGGCCGGGCACGTAGCGGGTGGCGACGTAGGGCGTCTCCGCCCAGGGGTCCGCGTCGATGACCTCGGCGACCCGGGGACTGCGCACCCGGCGCAGCGAGGCGACCTCGCGGGCCAGCCGCTCACGGGCCTCTTCGTCGCCGACGATGTGCGGGCGGAGCACCTTCAGCGCGACCCGCCGGTCCTCCGGCGAACGCGCCAGGTAGACAAGCCCCATCCCGCCCTCGCCGATCTTCGCGAGCAGCAGGTACGGGCCCACGCGTGCCGCGGGGGGTGGGGTGGCTGCGCTCACCCCGACAACGGTAGTCGCTGGGTCACACGACCCGGTGCATCCACCCGAAGGTGTCCTCGGCGCGGCCGTACTGGATGTCGACCAGGGTGCGGCGGATCTTGGAGGTGACCGGCCCGGCCTCCTCGGTGGCGCCCGCGACCTCGCCGCCGCGCCACTTCAGGGTGCCGACCGGGGTGACCACGGCGGCGGTGCCGCAGGCGAACACCTCGGTGATCCGACCCGACCGCACGCCGTCGCGCCACTCCTCCACGGAGAACTGGCGCTCCTCGACCCGGTGGCCGAGCTTGCCGCACAGCTCGACGATCGAGGACCGGGTGATGCCCTCCAGGATGCTGCCGGACAGCGCGGGGGTGACCACGGTGCCGTCGTCGTGCACGAAGTACAGGTTCATGCCCCCGAGCTCCTCGATCCAGCGGCGCTCGACGGTGTCGAGGAAGGCGACCTGGTCACAGCCGTTGTCGATGGCCTCCTGCTGCGCGGCGAGCGAGCTGGCGTAGTTGCCGCCGGTCTTGGCGGCTCCGGTGCCGCCGACGCCGGCGCGGGAGAACTCCTCCGAGAGCCAGATGGACACCGGCTTCGGACCCTTGGCGAAGTAGGCGCCGGCCGGCGAGGCGATCACCAGGTAGGTGACGTGCCGCGACGGCCGCACCCCGAGGAACTTCTCCGAGGCGAACATGAACGGCCGGAGGTAGAGGCTCTTCTCGCCGTCCGGGTCCGGCACCCACCGCTCGTCGGCGCGGATCAGCGCGTCCACCGACGCCACGAAGTCGGCGGCCGGGAGCTCCGGCAGCGCCATCCGCCGCGCGGAGCGGACCATCCGGGCTCCGTTCTCCTCCGGACGGAACGTCCACACCGAGCCGTCGGCGTGCCGGTAGGCCTTCAGCCCCTCGAAGATCTCCTGGGCGTAGTGCAGCACCGCGGTCGCCGGGTCCAGGCTGAGCGGGGCGTACGCCGTCACGCGCGCGTCGTGCCAGCCGCGTTCCGGCGTCCACTCGGCGGCGAACATGTGGTCGGTGAAGTGCTGCCCGAAACCGGGGGCGGCCAGGATCTCGCCCAGCCGGTCCGGTTCGACCGGGTTCGTCGCTGGGGAGACGGCGATCTCGAGGGGACTCTCCATGTGCCGAACGCTACCTCCTGGTCACCCGGACACGCGGGCGGCCACCGCGTCGCCGATCTCGCTGGTACGACGGGGCGCCTGCGGCGCGCGGTCGGCCAGGTCCGCGGCGACGGCGTCCTCGACCCGTCGGGCCGCCTCGTCGAGACCGAGGTGCTCCAGCAGCAGCGCGACCGACCCGATCGCCGCGGTCGGGTCGGCCTTGGCCTGCCCGGCGATGTCGGGGGCGGAGCCGTGCACCGGCTCGAACATGCTCGGCGCCGTGCGGTCCGGGTTCACGTTACCGCTGGCCGCCAGACCGATCCCTCCGGTCACGGCTGCGGCCAGGTCGGTGAGGATGTCGCCGAACAGGTTGTCGGTGACCACCACGTCGAAGCGGGCCGGGTCGGTGGCCAGGAAGATGGTGGCTGCGTCCACGTGCAGGTAGTCCACGCTCACCTCGGGAAACTCCCGGCCGACCGCCTCGACGGTCCGTGACCACACCGCTCCGGCGTGCACCAGCACGTTGGTCTTGTGCACCAGGGTGAGCTTGTGCCGGGGGCGTTTCGCCGCCCGCCGGAAGGCGTCGCGGACGACCCGCTCCACGCCGTACGCCGTGTTCACGCTCACCTCGGTGGCGATCTCGTGCGGGGTGCCGGCGCGGACCCGGCCGCCGTTACCGACGTACGGTCCTTCGGTGCCCTCCCGGACGACGACGAAGTCCACGTCGCCCGGCTCGGCGAGCGGCGAAGGGACGCCGGGGTAGGTCCGCGAGGGGCGCAGGTTCACGTAGTGGTCGAGCTCGAACCGGAGCCTCAGCAGCAGCCCCCGCTCGAGGATCCCCGGCGGCAGGTTCGGGTCACCCGGCCGTCCGCCGACCGCGCCGAGCAGGATCGCGTCATGGCCGCGGATCTCCTCCAGCACGGTGTCGGGCAGCACCTCGCCGGTGGCGAGGTACCGCTCGGCGCCGAGGTCGTAGCGGGTGGAGGAGAACTTCACACCGGCCGGTGTCACCGCCTCGAGCACCTTCAGTGCTTCAGCGGTGACCTCCGGGCCGATGCCGTCGCCGGGGATCACGGCGAGCGTGTGGGTCTGCGTCATGAAGCCGGACTCTAGTTGTCGTCGGGACGCTCGCCCCCGTTGTCCCGCCGGTCGAGCGCGGTCTGCAGCGCCTGGGTGGCGGCGTCGTTCTGCTGGTGCTTGGTCGGGCCCCAGTCGGGGTACATGTCGTACATCGTGCTGCTCCAAAGGATCGAGTGAGTTCGTGCGGTCTGGCTGCAACGGATCCGGCGGGGTCTCCGCAGGGCGCCGAAGGAAGGTGGCTGTCCGCTGCGAGCCGGAGAGTCGATCCCCGGTGCGGGTTGCGCGATGCCGAGGGGGTCTCAACGAGATGCGGTGGTGGTGCGTACTGCTCGCCGCGGAGTTCTTCGAAGGCCGGGGCATGTGCGCGACATGCCGAGCACCGCGGCGAGGTGGCCTACCTAACTGGCCCCGCCGCGGCGGCGAATAAGTACGAAGAAGCTCCGCATGGTTGTCTGAGCGTAACAAGCCCACCTCGCACCGACCGGCTGGTTCTCGGTCCTTTTCAGGATGTGAGACGAGGTCTCGCGGCGCGGACCGCGCCGACGCTTCTGACAGACTCGCACCATGAGCGCCCCTCCCGAGCTTCCCGCCGTCGTCGAGCGTGCGTTCGCGGTCTCCCGCAAGCACGGCTACGTCTCGTTCTGCCGCAACGAGACCGGGCGGCTGCTGGCCACGCTCGCCGCGACCCGCGGCGGAGTGCTCGCGGAGTTCGGCACCGGCTGCGGCGTGGGCACGGCCTGGCTGCGCAGCGGTGTCCGCGAGGACGCCAGCATCCTCACCGCCGAGCTGGACCCGAAGCTGGCCAAGGCCGCCGGCGAGATCTTCTCCGACGACTCGCAGGTGGAGGTGGTCGCCGCGGACTGGTCGACGCTGCGCGACCGCGGCCCGTTCTCGCTGCTGTTCCTGGACGCCCGGGAGCCCAAGGACAGCGGCGCGGACACCATCGTCGACCTGGTCGAGCCCGGCGGCGTGGTGGTGCTCGACGACTTCACTCCCTGCTCGTCGTGGCCACCGGTCTACGAGGGCCGCGTGGACGCTCTGCGCGAGCAGTGGCTGACCGACGAGCGGTTCACCACCGCCGAGGTGATGGTCGCCTCCGACGCGTCGGTGCTGATCGCCACGAAACGCTGACCCGCGTCGTCTGCTGCTGGCAGGCTGCATGGCAGCACCGGTACGACGGAGGGGGCCCATGCCGCACGTCCTGCCTGCACAGCTGCCCTGGTGGGTCGCCGGGCCCGGGATCGGGCTGTGCGTGGTGGCCCTCTACGCGCTCACCAACCGCAAGCTCGGCGTCTCCGGCGGCTGGCTGCAGCTCGTCTTCGCCGTCCAGCGCCGTCCGGTCACCGAGCCCTGGCGGGTGTGGTTCACCGGTGGCCTGGTCGTCGGCGCCGGGCTCGCCGGTGTCCTCGGCACCGCCCGGGCCAGCAGCTACGGCGCCCTGTCGGCGGCGCTGTCCCCGCTGCCGCTGAGCCTGCTGCTCGTCGCGGTCGGACTGGCGATCGGCTACGGCGCCCGGTGGGCCGGCGGTTGCACCTCCGGGCACGGCATCTCCGGCTGCTCAGCCGGCTCGCCGGAAAGCTTCGCGGCCACGGCCACCTTCTTCTGCGTGGCGATCGCCGTCACCTTCGTCGTACACCTGCTCACCGGGGCTGTGGTGTGAGCCGGCCGGTCAAGCTCAGCGCGCTCGCCGTCGGCGTGGTTTTCGGGTTCTTCCTGACCGCCAGCGGGCTCGGGAACTACCGCACCATCCATGACGGGTTGCTGCTGCGCGACCCTTACATCTACCTGATGATGGCCGCCACCGTCGGCACCGCCGCCGTCGGCCTGCTGGTGCTGCGCCGGGTCGGACGCACCGCGTTCGGCGGCCCGCTCGAGCTGCCGCGGCACCCGGTGCGCCGGCAGGCGGTGCTGGGCGGCGCGGTGTTCGGGGTCGGCTTCGGCGTCGGCGCGGTCTGTCCTGGCATCACCGTGGCCGCGTTCGCGACCGGGAACTGGTACGGCGCGGTGGTGCTGGTCGGCATCCTCGGTGGCCTGTGGCTGCGTGGGTACGTCGAGGAGCGGCAGCCCCGGCTCAGGACCGCTCCGGCCCGGTCGAATCCGGCAGAGGGACGATGAGCCGCGGCAGCAGCACGTGCACGATCGGGCCGATGGCCACGGCATAGATCACGGTCCCCACGCCGACCCGGCCGCCGAGCATCCAGCCCGCGGCCAGCACGGTGGCCTCGATGGAGAACCGGACCAGCCGGAACGACCGCCCCGTCCGTCGTACCAGCCCGGTCATCAGACCGTCGCGCGGCCCGGGGCCGAGCTGGGAGCCGATGTAGAGCGCGTCGGCGAATCCGTTGAGCGCCACCGCGCCGAGCAGCAGCATCCAGCGCAGCGCGACCGAGTCCGGCGTGGCCAGCACGCTCAGCGTCAGGTTGGCCGCCAGGCCGATCACTACCGCGTTGGACAGCGTCCCCAGCCCGGGCATCTGTCGCAGCGGGATCCAGAGCAGCAGCACCAGGAAGCTCACGATGATCACCACGGTGCCGAACGACAGCCCGAGGTGCGCGGCCAGGCCCGCGTGCAGGGTGTCCCACGGGTCCAGGCCGAGCGCGCTGCGCAGCTGCATGGCCATCGAGACGCCGAACAGCACCAGCCCGGCGTAGAGCTGGACCAGCCGGCGCGGAAGCCGGCCGGCGCGCAGCTGGCCCAGCGGGGTGAGCACCGCCAGGGTGCGCGGTGCGGCGGTGACGGTGGAGACGGCCATGCGCAGCATCATCACCCCGATTGGCCTTGGATTACATAGCCAATTGTGGAACAGTGGTCTGTATGACGCGCACCGTGTCCGCATCGCGGATGGCCAGTCTGCTCGGCTCGGCGGCGCAGCGCCGGCCCGCGTACCTCGGCATCGCCGACGGTGTGCGGCTGCTGCTCGCCGACGGCCGGATCGCCCCGGGCACCCGGCTGCCCAGCGAGCGGGAGCTCACCGACGCGCTCGGGGTCAGCCGGACCACGGTCACCCGGGCGTACGCCGAGCTGCGCGACCTCGGGTACCTCGAGTCGCGCCGCGGCTCCGGCAGTGTCACCCGGCTGCCGGTGCGCCGCTCGGCCGTCGAGGACCACGTGCTCTCCCCCGGCGACGGCCGGCCCGGCCAGATCGACCTGACCACCGCGGCATCCGCCGCACCCACCGGGGTGGCTGCCGCGTACGAAGCCGCGGTGGCGGCGCTGCCGTCGTACCTCTCCGGCACCGGCTACTACCCCTCGGGGCTGCCGGCGCTGCGCGAGCAGATCGCCAGGCGCTACGACGAGCGGGGCGTGCCGACCAGCCCGGACCAGATCGTGGTGACCGCCGGCGCGCTCGCCGGCATCGCGGTGACCGCGCGGGCGTTCGCGGGCACCGGTGACCGGATCCTGATCGAGAGCCCGACCTATCCGAACGCGATCGCCACCCTGCGGCGGGCCGGCCGGCTGGTCGGCGCGCCGGTCGACCCGTCGGGCTGGGACGTCGAGGCGCTGACCGCCACCGTGCGCCAGGTCGCGCCGCGGCTGGCCTACCTGATCCCGGACTTCCACAACCCGACCGGCGGGCTGATGACCGACGAGCAGCGGGCGGAGGTGGCCGCCGCGCTGGCGCGGGCCCGGACGCTGGCGGTCGTGGACGAGACCATGGCCGAGCTCGACCTCGACGGCGCCGGCCTTCCCGCGCCGATGGCCGCGCACGCCGCTGACTCGGTCACCGTGGGCAGCGCCAGCAAGGCATTCTGGGGAGGGCTGCGGGTGGGCTGGCTCCGTGCTCCGGACGACCGGGTCGGCGCGCTGGTGGCCTCGCGGCTCTCGGTCGACCTCGGCGCGCCGCTGCTGGAGCAGCTGGTGCTCGGCGAGCTGCTCGCTCGCCGCGAGGCCGTGCTGGCCCACCAGCGGGACCGGCTGCGCGAGCGCCGCGGCGCGCTCGCCGGCGCGCTGTCGGAGCAGCTGCCGGCCTGGCGATTCCGGATGCCGCGCGGCGGTCTGGCGCTGTGGTGCGAGCTGCCCGAGCCGCTGTCCAGCGCGCTCACCGTCGCCGCGGAGCGGCAGGGCGTGCTGCTCGCGCCGGGCGGCAGCTTCGCCCCCGAGGGCGGGCTGGAGCGGTTCGTGCGGCTGCCCTACACCCGTTCCGCCGAGGAGCTCACCGAGGCGGTCACCCGACTGGCCGTTGCCTGGCAGGACGCGCAGCGGCACCGGACTGCCACCGCCGGCCGCTCCACCCTCGTCGCCTGACGTTCACCCGGCGCTCGCGCAGGGTTCGTGGTCACTCCGCGAGGTCGACCGCCCGCACCGAGACCGCCTGCATGGCCTGCTCGATCTCCTCGAGGACCGGAGCCGGGATGGCAGAGTCCACGGACAGGGCGACCAGCGCGTGCCCACCCTTGGTGTCGCGGGCCACCTGCATGCTGGCGATGTTCACCCCGGCGTCACCGAGGATGCCGCCGACGGTGCCGACCATCCCGGGCCGGTCGGCGTACCGGAAGAAGCCGAGGTGCTCGGTGGGCTCGATGTCCAGCTCGTAACCGTCCAGCTCGACGAGCCGCTCCCGCTGGGCGATGCCGACGAGGGTGCCCGACACCGAGTGCTGGGACCCGTCGGCCGACGTGCCGCGCAGGGTGATCAGGTTGCGGTGGTCGGGGCTCTCCACCTCCGTGACCAGCCGGACGGCCAGCCCCCGCTCGGCGGCGTGCAGCGGCGCGTTGACGTAGGACACCGGGTCCTCCACCACGTCCGCGAACACGCCCTTGAGGGCGGCCAGCTCGAGCACGCGTACGTCGTACTGCGTGATCTCGCCGCGCACCTCGACGTCGAGCTGCTGGGCGACCTCGCCGGCGATCGCGGTGAAGATCCGGCCGAGCTTCTCGGTCAGCGGCAGCCCCGGGCGGACGTCCTCGGCGATCACGCCGCCCTGCACGTTGACCGCGTCCGGCACCAGCTCTCCGGCCAGTGCGAGACGCACCGACTTGGCGACCGCGACCCCCGCCTTCTCCTGCGCCTCCTCGGTGGACGCGCCCAGGTGCGGCGTAGCCACCACGTTCTCGAACTCGAGCAGCGGGCTGTCGGTGCACGGCTCGGTGGTGAACACGTCCAGCCCGGCCGCCGCGACCCGGCCCTCCTTGAGCGCGACGTACAGCGCGTGCTCGTCGACGATCCCGCCGCGGGCGGCATTGATCAGCACCAGGGTCGGCTTGACCTTGGCCAGCTCCTGCTCGCCGATCAGCCCGATGGTCTCCGGGGTCTTGGGAAGGTGCACGGTCATGAAGTCCGACTCGGCGAGCAGCTCGTCGAGTCCGACCAGCCGCACGCCCATCTGCGCGGCCCGGCCGGCCTGGACGTACGGGTCGTAGGCGATCACCTTCATGCCGAAGACCGCCAGCCGTTGGGCCACGAGCACTCCGATCCGGCCGAGACCGACGATGCCGACCGTCTTCTCGAACAGCTCCACGCCGGAGTACTTGCTGCGCCTCCACTCTCCCCGCTTCAGCGCCGCGTTGGCCGGCGCGATGTGGCGGGCGGCGGCGAGCAGCAGCCCGATCGCCAGCTCCGCGGCGGAGACGATGTTGGAGGTGGGGGCGTTGACCACCATCACGCCGTGGTGGGTTGCGGTCTTCACGTCCACGTTGTCGAGGCCGACCCCGGCGCGGGCGACCACCTTCAGCCGGGTGGCCGCTGCCAACGCCTCGGCGTCGACCTTGGTCGCGCTGCGCACCAGGATCGCGTCCGCGTCGGCGATGGCTTCCAGCAGCTGGGCACGGTCGGCGCCGTCGCAGCTGCGGATCTCGAAGTCTGGGCCGAGCGCCTCGACGGTGGCGGGGCTGAGCTGTTCGGCGATGAGTACGACGGGCTTGCTCACGGACTTGTCCCTCACGTGACGTAGGTCGGCATCAGATGGCCAACGCCTCGCGTCCGCGAGGGCGGCCGTGCACGACGCTGTGCCCCACGTCTCACCCTACCGTCCCAGGTGCAGGCGCTGGGGCCGGACCGGCGAGCGAGACCGCCGGCGTCGCTGAAATCGGGCTGGGGGCACCCGCGAGCCCAGGGTGGTAAGGTGCCCCGGGTCTCGGGGGGACAAAACGACCGAATCATGCCAAACGTGAGGGGGTCCGTGTGCCCGCCATCTCGGCACACCATCTCTACAAGATCTTCGGGCGGCGAGCCCGAGACGGAGTGACCCGTCTGCAGCAGGGGGCCGATCCCGCCGACCTCAAGAAGGCCGGACTGACGCCTGCGGTCATCGACGCCTCCTTCAGCGTCGAGGAGGGCGAGATCTTCGTGGTGATGGGCCTGTCCGGCTCCGGGAAGTCCACGCTGATCCGGATGATCAACGGCCTCCTCGAGCCGACGTCGGGGCACGTCGAGGTGTACGGCGAGAACCTGACCGCCATGGGTCCGCGGCAGCTGCGCGCCGCGCGCCGGGAGAAGATCAGCATGGTCTTCCAGCACTTCGCGCTGCTGCCGCACCGGACGGTGGCCGAGAACGCCGCCTACGGCCTGGAGATCAAGGGCGTCGCGAAGGACGAGCGGCGCCGCCGCGCCATCGAGGCGCTGGAGATGTGCGGGCTCGAGGGGTGGCAGGACCACAAGCCCGGTGAGCTGTCCGGTGGCATGCGGCAGCGGGTCGGCCTGGCCCGGGCGCTGGCCGCCGACACCGACGTGCTCTTGATGGACGAAGCGTTCAGTGCGCTCGACCCGCTGATCCGGCGCGAGATGCAGGACCAGCTGATCGAGCTGCAGCACAAGCTGGGCAAGACGATCCTGTTCATCACCCATGACCTCAACGAGGCCATGCGGCTCGGCGACCGCATCGCGATGATGCGCAACGGCCGGATCGTGCAGGTCGGAACGTCGGAGGAGATCCTCACCGACCCGGCCAACGACTACGTCGCGCAGTTCGTCGCTGACGTGGACCGGACCCGGGTGCTCACCGCGTCATCGGTGATGGAGAAGCCGGTCGCCGTGCTCGGTCGGGACCAGGGGCCGCGCGTCGCGCACCGGCTGATGCGCGAGCAGCAGCAGCATGGTCTCTACGTCACCGGCCGGGACCGCACGCTGGTCGGCTACGTCACCGAGGACGTGGTGAACACCCACCTGGAGGACAGCAGCCTGAGCTCGGTGATGGAGCCGGTCACCACGGTGATCACCGCGGACACCCCGGTCGCCGAGCTGTTCGCGCCGGCTGCGCACAACCAGCTGCCGCTGCCGGTGGTCGACGACGACAAGCGCCTCATCGGCGTGATCCCCCGGGTGACGCTGCTCGCGGCACTGGGCGCGCAGACCGAGACGGCCATCGACGCCGACCTCTCCGCGACCGGCCCCTCCGACGACGAGAAGGAGGTCGAGGGTGTTGTCTGACCCGCTCGTCCCGCTGACCGCCGTACCCCGCATCCCGCTCGGCGACTGGGCCACGCACGTGGTCAACTGGCTCACCCACAACTGGACGGGGTTCTTCGACGCCATCGCCAACGGCCTCAACGCGACCGTGGGCTGGCTGCAGGACGGCCTGCTCACCCTTCCCATCGGCCTGGTCATCGTGATCATGGCCGTCATCGCCCTGCTCTGCCGTGGCTGGAAGGCGGCAATCGCCGCCGCGATCGGGATCGCACTGATCGACTCGTTCGACCAGTGGCAGAACGCGATGGACACCCTGGCGTCCGTAGTGGTGGCCAGCGTGATCGCGGTCGCGCTGGCCATCCCCCTCGGGATCCTCGCCGCCCGGTCCAAGGCCGCCTCGACCGTGGTGCGACCGGCGCTGGACTTCATGCAGACCCTCCCGGCCTTCGTCTACCTGCTCCCCGCGCTGTTCTTCTTCGGCCTCGGCCAGGCCGCGGCGGTGCTGGCCACCATCGTGTTCGCGATGCCGCCGGGCGTGCGGCTCACCGAGCTCGGCATCCGGCAGGTCGACAAGGAGATGGTGGAGGCCGGGCAGGCGTTCGGCGCGACGCCGCGCGAGGTGCTGCGCGGGATCCAGATCCCGCTGGCCATGCCGACCATCATGGCGGGGGTCAACCAGGTGATCATGCTGGCCCTGTCGATGGTCGTCATCGGCGGACTGGTGGGCGCCGAGGGGCTCGGCGGTGCGGTGATCCAGGGCCTGCAGACCCTCGACGTCGGACTCGGCGTGGAGGCGGGCGTCGCGGTGGTGATCCTGGCGATCTACCTGGACCGGGTCACCGCCGGAGTCGGCAAGGGTCGCCGTCCGCTCTTCGGCGGCTTCCGCGGCCCGTGGAGCCGACGCCGGGCCGCGCAGGAAGCGGCAACGGAGCCGGCCGTGGCCGAGGAGAAAGGTCGCGCCCCGGTCGGCGCGATCTGACCAGAAGTTTCCCGCGGCCATCGGGGGCCGCTCCGACGTGCCCAGAGCACGACGTGGTTGCACAGATACGAAACACGTGTGAACCGAAGAGATGAGAAGGAGAGACAACCATGAAGAAGCTGAGACTCGGCGGCGCCCTCGTCGCCGTACTCGCCCTGATGGCGGCCCTGTCCGGGTGCGCCTCCGGAAACGCCGAGGCCAACGGGTCAAGTGACAGCGGCAGCGCCGCCGGCACCAGCGACACCGGCAGCGGCAACGGCAAGTCGCTGACCATCGGCTACATCAACTGGGACGAGGACGTCGCGGTCACCCACCTGTGGAAGCAGGTGCTGGAGGACCAGGGGTACGACGTGACGATCAAGCAGATCGCCGACGCCGGCCCGACCTTCATCGGCCTGTCGAAGGGCGACATCGACCTGTTCTTCGACGCCTGGCTGCCGAACACCCACAAGACCTACTGGCAGAAGTACGGCGACCAGCTCACCGACATCTCCACGTGGTACGACAGCGCCCCGCTGACCATCGCGGTGCCCGACTACGTCGACGTCAAGTCGATGGCCGACCTGAAGTCGCACGCCTCGGAGTTCGACAAGACCATCATCGGCATCGAGCCCGGCGCCGGGCTGACCCGGGTCACCAAGACCAGCATGATGCCGAAGTACGGTCTGAAGGACTGGAACCTCAAGACCTCCTCCACCTCGAGCATGCTGGCCGCTCTGAAGAAGGCCATCGACGCGCACGACCCGATCGTGGTCACCCTGTGGCGGCCGCACTGGGCCTACGCCAAGTTCCCGATTCGCGACCTCGAGGACCCGAAGGGCGCCATGGGCCAGCCCGACCAGATCCACGCGGTCGGCACCAGCAGTTTCGGCAGCGACTTCCCTGACGTCCAGGCGATGGTCAAGAACTTCCACCTCGACGACCAGCAGCTCGGCGCGCTCGAGAAGGACGTGCTGCTCGAGCACAAGGACGACCCGGAGGTCGGCGTGCAGCAGTGGCTGAAGGACAACCCGGACTTCGAGAAGTCCCTGACTTCCTGAGCTGAGGCAGCGCGGGCTTCACAGCCGAAACCGCCACGTCACACGGTTCTGCGCCGTGCGACGTGGCGGTTTCCGTTCACGCGCACCTCACACGACAAACCGTCACCCCACACGGTTCGTGCACCGTGTGAGGTGACGGTTTCTCATGTGCCCATGAAAAACCTGGGGCCTGAGGTGCGAGCTCCTACCGGGAAGCGGTGCCCTCGGTGTAGTCGGAGTCATGCGACTTCACCCAGGACATCAGCTTGCGCAGCTCGCGGCCCGTCTCCTCGATCGGGTGCTGCTCGGCCTCGGCCCGCAGCCGCTTGAACTCCGGGGCGCCCGCGTCCTGGTCGTTGATGAACCGCTGCGCGAACGAGCCGTCCTGGATGTCGGCGAGCACGCCCTTCATCCGCTCCTTGACCGAGGCATCGATGACCCGGGGACCGGAGACGTAGTCGCCGTACTCCGCGGTGTCCGAGCAGGACCAGCGCTGCTTCGCGATGCCGCCCTCGTACATCAGGTCCACGATCAGCTTGAGCTCGTGCAGGCACTCGAAGTACGCGACCTCGGGCTGGTAGCCGGCCTCGGTGAGCGTCTCGAAGCCGGCCATCACCAGCGACGAGACCCCGCCGCACAGCACCGACTGCTCACCGAACAGGTCGGTCTCGGTCTCCTCGGTGAACGTGGTCTTGATGCCGCCGGCGCGCAGCCCCCCGATCGCCTTGGCGTAGGACAGCACCAGGTCCCAGGCCTTCCCGGTGCCGTCCTGCTCGACGGCGACCAGCACCGGAACTCCGCGGCCCTCGGAGTACTCCCGGCGCACCAGGTGGCCGGGCCCCTTCGGCGCCACCATCGCCACGTCGACACCGGCCGGCGGCTTGATGTAGCCGAACCGGATGTTGAAGCCGTGGCTGAAGAACAGCGCGTCGCCCTCGACGAGGTTGGGCTCGACCGCCTCGGCGTACAGCTTCCGCTGCACGTGGTCGGGCGCGAGGATCATGATCAGGTCGGCCTCCTCGCACGCCTCGGCCGGCGTCAGCACGCGCAGCCCCTCGGCCTCGGCCTTGGCGCGGCTCTTCGAGCCCTCTGGCAGTCCGACACGCACGTCCACGCCCGAGTCGCGCAGGGACAGCGCGTGCGCGTGTCCCTGGCTGCCGTACCCCAGGACCGCAACGTTGCGGCCCTGGATCACGGACAGGTCGGCGTCGTCGTCGTAGAACATCTCAGCCACTTGTCTGGCTCTCCTTCTGGTTTCTTTCGCTGGTTGCTTGGGTGGTACGACGGAGGGGGTCAGCCGGCTGCGGCCGGCGCGGGAACCGGGACCGGCCGCAGGGTGCGGTCGGTGATCGACCTGCCACCCCGGCCGATCGCCACCACCCCCGACTGGACGAGCTCGCGCACCCCGAACGGCTCGAGGACGCTGAGGAACGCCTCCAGCTTCTCGGCGCTGCCGGTGACCTCGATGGTGACCGCGTCGGTGGCCACGTCGACCACCTTGGCCCGGAACAGCTGCACGGTCTCCAGCACCTGGCCGCGGGTGGCGGTGTCCGCCTTCACCTTGACCAGCAGCAGCTCGCGGTTCACCGAGGCGCTCGAGTCGAGCTCGACGATCTTGATCACCTCGACGAGCTTGTTCAGCTGCTTGGTGACCTGCTCCAGCGGCGAGTCCTCGACGTTGACCACGATGGTCATCCGGGACACCTCCGGGTGCTCGGTCGGTCCGACCGCCAGCGAGTCGATGTTGTAGCCGCGTCGGCTGAACAGCCCGGCGATCCGGGCCAGCACGCCGGGCTTGTTCTCCACCAGCACGGAAAGGGTGTGCCTGCTCACAGTTCGTCCTCGTCGAACTCGGGCGCCATGTCGCGCGCGAACTTGATGTCGTCGTTGCTGGTGCCCGCGGCCACCATCGGCCACACCATCGCGTCGCGGTGCACCCGGAAGTCCACCACCACCGGGACGTCGTCGATCTCCATCGCCTTGGTGATGGTCGCGTCCACGTCCTCCGGCGAGTCGCAGGACAGCCCCACGCAGCCGTAGGCCTCGGCGAGCTTGACGAAGTCCGGGATCCGGACAGCCTCCCGGCGCTGCAGGTCGGTGTTGGAGTAGCGCTCGTTGTAGAACAGCGTCTGCCACTGCCGCACCATGCCCAGCGAGGAGTTGTTGATCACCGCCACCTTGATCGGGATGTTCTCGATCGCGCAGGTGGCCAGCTCCTGGTTGGTCATCTGGAAGCACCCGTCCCCGTCGATGGACCAGACGGTGGCGTCCGGCCGGGCGACCTTGGCGCCCATGGCGGCCGGGACCGAGAAGCCCATGGTGCCCAGGCCTCCGGAGTTGATCCAGCTGTTGGGCTGCTCGTAGCCGATGAAGTGGGTTGCCCACATCTGGTGCTGGCCGACCCCGGCGACGTACACCGCCTCCGGTCCGGCGATCCTGCCGAGCCGCTCGATGACGTACTGCGGCGCGAGCGAGCCGTCGGCGGGCTCGTCGTAGCCGAGCGGGTACTTCTGCTTCACCCCGGACAGGAACTGCGTCCAGGCCTCGTAGTCGCCCTGCTTGCCGGCCGCGGTCTCGGCCTGGAGAGCGACGACCAGGTCGGCGATCACCTCGCGGCAGTCGCCGACGATCGGCACGTCGGCGACCCGGTTCTTGCCGATCTCGGCCGGGTCGATGTCGGCGTGCACCACCTTCGCGTTGGGCGCGAACGAGTCCAGGTTGCCGGTCACCCGGTCGTCGAAGCGGGCGCCCAGGCTGACGATCAGGTCGCTGCGCTGCAGGCCGGCGACCGCGGCCACGGTGCCGTGCATGCCCGGCATGCCCAGGTGCTGCGGGTGGCTGTCCGGGAACGCCCCGCGGGCCATCAGGGTGGTGACCACCGGGATGCCGGTCATGTCCGCGAGCACCCGCAGCTCCTTGGCTGCCCGCGCGCGGATCACCCCACCGCCGACGTAGAGCACCGGGCGTCGTGACTCCAGGATCAGCCGGGCCGCCTCGCGGACCTGCTTGCCGTGCGGGCGGGTCACCGGCCGGTAGCCGGGCAGGCTGAGCTCCCGCGGCCAGGAGAAGGTGGTCCGTCCCTGGAGCGCATCCTTGGCGATGTCGACCAGCACCGGGCCCGGACGGCCGGTGGAGGCGATGTAGAACGCCTCGGCGATGGTCCGGGGGATGTCCGCGGGGTCCTTGACCAGGAAGTTGTGCTTGGTGACCGGCATGGTGATGCCACGAATGTCGGCCTCCTGGAACGCGTCGGTCCCGATGGAACCGCTGGGTACCTGGCCGGTGATCGCGACGATCGGCACCGAGTCCATGTACGCGTCGGCGAGCGGGGTCACCAGGTTCGTCGCCCCCGGGCCGCTGGTGGCCATGCACACCCCGACCCGGCCGGTCGCCGCGGCGTACCCCTGCGCGGCGTGCCCGGCGCCCTGCTCGTGCCGGACCAGGATGTGCCGCAGCCGCTGGGAGTCGAGCAGGGGGTCGTACGCCGGGAGGATCGCGCCGCCCGGGATCCCGAAGACGTGCTCGACCCCGGCGGCCTCGAGGGACCGGATCAGGCTCTGTGCGCCAGTGATCTCACGGGGGCCGGCGGCCTGCTCGCTCATGCTCTGCCTTTCTTCGCTGCTCCTGCGTGGTTCCAACAAAAAACCCCTCGGCCCGGTCGGGCGGACGAGGGGTGACGCGCTGTGCCGTGTGCCGGTTCAGCCGCGTCTGTCAGGTACGAGAATGTCGGAACGCATGGGACAACCGTCTCCGCCCGGCGGCTGCCCCGTCAAGCGAGTGTGACAGGTGTCTCGCCATCCGGGACATACGTCCCACATCACGGGCGAACCATGGTGCGGCGCAGGGCCCAGGCGGCGACCGAGAACAGGGCGGCGGCGTAGCCGACCAGCACGGCGATCTCGGGGAGCACGTCGACGAGGCCACCGTGATGGCGGACCAGCTCGGCGAACCCGTCCGCGGCCCAGGCGTGCGGGGTGATGTGCGCAACCGTGTACACCGTCGGTGAGAACAGCTCCAGCGGCATCATCGAGCCGCCGAGCGCGCCCATGCCGATCGCCAGCAGCAGGCCGAGCGCGATGGCCTGCTCGGTGCTGGTGGCAATCGCGCCCATCAGCAATGCCGCCCCTCCGGCGGTGACCGCGAACGCGAGCATCAGCGCGGCGGCCGCCACCGGGCTCCCCCACGAGACACCGAACAGCACCGCCGAACCGACCATGATGATCGCGCCCTGCAGCACCGCGACCGCGATCCGGCCCAGCGCCTCGCCGGCGACGATCGCGCCGACGGGAGTGGGCGTGGCGTACATCCGCCGGGACACCCCGAGCTTGCGGCTCTCGATCAGGGCCGAGGAGGCGGTCATGGAGGTGATGAAGATGAACAGCAGCAGCTCACCACTGGCGCCCAGGTCGAACCTCCCGAGGTCCTCGGGGAACAGAGCGCGGCCAGCCGTGGACGTGCGCACCTCGACGACCGGCACCGTCGCGGCGACGGCGTCCCCGAGGATCAGCGCCCCGGTCAGGTCGCTGGCCAGGTGCCGCTGGATCACCCGCGCCGCGGTCAGCCGCGACGACTGCCGGCCGACCGCCGCGGACACCAGCGTGCCCAGCTGCTGGGCGGTGCGGTCCGAGCGGGTGACGTAGCGCAGCGACACACCCTGCCCGGCGAGCAGGCTGGTGTCGTAGCCGGGCGGGATCACCAGGGCGCCCTCGAGGCGGCCCGCCTCCACGGCTCCCAGCGCGTCCGTCGCCGCGCCGTACCTCTGCACCTGGACACCCCGCTCCGTGCGCAGGCTGGCCATGAGCTGGTGGGCGAGCCGGCCCTGTCCGGCCACCACCCCGAGCCGGGGCGCGTTCTTGCCGCCGAAGGCCAGACCCAGCACCAGGATCAGCAGCATGGGGAAGAGCACCAGGAAGAACAGGTTGGTGCGCACCCGGACGGTGCGCCGCAGGTTGGTCCCGGCGATCGTCAGCGGGACGATGGTCAAGGCGCCACCACCTTGTCGATCCGGAGCACCGCGACGGTGCCGGTGACCAGGCCGATCGCGAGCAGCGCCGCGACGGCCGGGAGCACGTCGCCCACGCCGCCGGAAAGGTCCGCCAAGCCGCGCAGGAACCAGGCGTGCGGCGTGGCCAGGCTGAGCGTGGCGAGCAGCGCCCCGGACTGCTGGATGGGGAAGAAGCTGCCGCCGAGCAGGCCCAGCGTGACCGCGACGACAGCCTGCCAGCTGCCCGCCTGCTCGGGAGTGCGTGCCAGGGACGCGACAAGGGAGGTGATCCCGGTGCCGGCGAGCACGCCCGCGACGACGAGCAGGCCGACCCCGAGCGGGTTGCCCCAGGACGCGCCCAGGAGCCAGGTGGTGGCGAGCACGAGCACGGTCAGGCTGGTCACGCCCAGCACGAAGCTGGTCACGAGCTTCCCGGCCAGGATCTCCGTCCGACGTACCGGCGCGGCCAGCAGCCGGGCCAGCGTGCCGTCGGACCGCTCGTCGATCAGCGAGGAGACCCCGAACTGCACCGTGAACAGCAGGAAGAACACCGCCATGCCGGCTGCGAAGTAGGTCTTGGTGTCCAGCACGCGGGCCTGCGCGGACACGTCGGCCAGCTGCAGCGAGGGCGCCGACCCAACCACCTCAGCGGCCACCGCACCCGGCGAGGCACCGGGCTGCTGGTGGGTCACGGCGGCGACCGCGACCCGAGCCGCGTTCAGGTCGGCCACATAGGCGCGAGCGATCGACCGGGCCACGTCGGTCGCGGTTACCTGGTCCACGCTGCCGACCACCTGCACCGCGACCCGACGGGGGCTCTGCACCTTGGCGGCGAACCCGGCCGGGAACACGAAGGCGGCATCCAGGGAGCCGTCCGCGACCTCGGTGCGGGCCTGCCGCTCGGCCATCGGCCGCACCGTGACGATGCCGCGGTCGGCGAGCATCCCGAGCACCTGGTTCTCGAACGTGGCGGTGATCCGGCTGTGGTCGTGGTCGACGACGGCGTAGCGGAACGCGCGCGGGGTGGACGCCTGACCGAACAGCACGCTGAAGATCGCGGCCAGCGCCAGCGGCACCACGACTGCCAGCAGGATCGCGGACCGGTCGCGCAGCCGCTGGCGGAGGTCCTTCCCGGCGATGTGAAGGGCTGCTCGCATCTCAGTCCCGCAGCCGCTTCCCGGTCAGGTGCAGGAACACCGCCTCCAGGTCGGGCTCCTGGATGGTCACCGAGCGCAGCGCGCAGCCGGTGGACCGCACCGCCTCCATCACCGCGGGCAGGGCGGACTCGGCGTCGCGCACGAGCACGTCGAGGTCGGTCTCGTCGTGGCTGGATCCCGACACCACGCTGAGCGTCTCGGCGGCCTTCTGGGCCCGCTCGACGTCTCCGTCGACGGTGATCACGATGTGCTCGGCAGCGCCCAGCCGCGCGGTCAAGTCACGTGGACGACCCTCGGCGATCAGGTGGCCGAGGTCGAGGATGCCGACCCGGTCGCAGAGCCGCTCGGCCTCTTCCATGTAGTGCGTGGTGTAGAGCACTGCCATCCCCCCGGCGCTCAGCCGCTCGATGCTGTCCAGGATGGCGTTGCGGCTCTGCGGATCCACGCCGACGGTGGGCTCGTCCAGGATCAGCAGCCGAGGCCGGTGCACCAGCCCGACCGCGATGTTGAGCCGCCGCTTCATGCCGCCGGAGTACTTCTTGACCTGGTCCTTCGCGCGGTCGGTGAGCCCGACCACGTCCAGCACCTCCGCGACCCTGCTGCGGGCCAGTTCCCTCGGCAACCGGTACAGCGCGGCGAAGAACCGCAGGTTCTCCTCCCCGCTGAGGTCGGGGTACAGCGCGATGTCCTGCGGCACGTAGCCGATCCGGGACTTGACGTCCAACGCTGCCGGCCGCATCGGCACGCCGTCGATGAGCACCTGTCCGGCATCGGCCTCGAGCACGCCGGCGACCACTGAGATGATCGTCGTCTTCCCAGCGCCGTTCGGGCCGAGCAGTCCGTAGGTCTCCCCCGCCGCCACCGAGAACGAGACGTCGTCCACCGCGACCAGCTCACCGAAGCACCGCCGCAGGCCCCTGCAACCCAGCACGGACGAGGGCTCAGGCTCCCCCCTCTCGCTGGTCGCCGTGATGGACGACGTCATGCCACCACGGGACCATCCGAACTCATCACCTGGGCAGGGGCCACCAGGCTCCGGCCATAGGACCTACGTCCCTCGCCCGTCCCCGCCTCACCCGCAGACGGCGCCGACCGCGGCGGACTGCACGAGCTTGGCGTACTTCGCCAGCACCCCCTTGGTGTACTTCGGCTCCAGCGGCGCCCAACCGTCCCGCCGGGCGGCGAGCTCGGCCTCGTCGACCTCGAGGTCCAGCCGCTTGTTCGCGACGTCCAGCCGGATCCGGTCACCGTCGCGGACGAACGCGATCGGCCCACCGTCCACCGCCTCCGGGGCGACGTGGCCGACGCACAGCCCGGTCGTCCCTCCCGAGAACCGGCCGTCGGTGAGCAGCAGCACGTCCTTGCCCAGTCCGGCCCCCTTGATCGCGCCGGTGATCGCCAGCATCTCGCGCATCCCCGGCCCGCCCTTGGGGCCCTCGTAGCGGATCACCACGACGTCGCCGGGCACGATCGTCCCGGCCGCCAGAGCATCCAGGGCCGCGCGCTCTCCGTCGAAGACGCGGGCGGTGCCCTCGACGACCTCCTCGTCGAACCCGGCGCTCTTCACCACCGCGCCGTCGGGAGCCAGCGACCCGTGCAGGATGGTCAGCCCTCCGGTCTTGTGGATCGGCCGGCTCATCTCGCGCAGCACGTCGCCGTCGACCGCGGGCGGGTCGAGCTCGGTCAGGTTCTCGGCCAGCGTCCTGCCGGTGACGGTCAGGCAGTCGCCGTGCATGAGACCCGCGTCGAGCAGCGCCTTCATCACCACCGGGATGCCGCCGATGCGGTCCACGTCGTTCATCACGAACCGGCCGAACGGCTTGAGGTCGCCCAGGTGCGGGACCCGGTCCCCGATCCGGTTGAAGTCGTCGAGGGTCAGCTCCACCTCGGCCTCGCGGGCGATCGCGAGCAGGTGGAGCACGGCGTTGGTGGAGCCGCCCAGGGCCATCACCACGGCGATCGCGTTCTCGAACGCCTCCTTGGTCATGATCTGCCGCGCCGTGATTCCCTGGCGCAGCATGTTCACCACCGCCTGGCCGGACCGGTGCGCGAACCCGTCGCGCCGCCGGTCGACCGCCGGCGGGGCCGCGGACCCGGGCAGGGACATGCCCAGCGCCTCACCGACGGAGGCCATCGTGTTCGCGGTGTACATCCCGCCGCAGGCGCCCTCCCCGGGACAGATGGCCCGCTCGATCCGGTCCACCTCGTCGCGGCTGATCCGCCCCGCGAGGCAGGCGCCGACGGCTTCGAACGCGTCGATGATCGTCACGTCCTGGCCGTCGACCTGGCCGGGCATGATCGACCCGGCGTACAGGAACACCGACGCGAGGTCGAGCCGGGCGGCGGCCATCAACATGCCGGGCAGCGACTTGTCACAGCCGGCGAGCAGCACCGAGCCGTCCAGCCGCTCGGCCATCATCACCGTCTCCACGCTGTCGGCGATCACCTCGCGGGAGACCAGCGAGAAGTGCATGCCCTCGTGGCCCATCGAGATGCCGTCGGAGACCGAGATGGTGCCGAACTCGAGCGGATACCCGCCCGCCGCGTGCACGCCGTTCTTGACCGCCTTCGCCAGCCGGTCCAGCGACAGGTTGCACGGGGTGATCTCGTTCCACGACGAGGCCACCCCGATCTGGGGCTTCTCGAAGTCCTCGTCGTCCATGCCGACGGCGCGGAGCATGCCGCGGGCGGCGGCCTTCTCCAGCCCGTCGGTGACGTCGCGGCTGCGGGGCTTCAGGTCCGGGGTGTCTGCCATGGCCGGATGCTACGCCGTACGACGGCCGCCCGGCCGGGCCGGCTCGGTCCCCGAGAAACTGCTAGAGGACTGCTGCGCGCACGCAGAGCACGTCGGGCAAGTGCTCGGCGGCGACCTGCCACGAGTCCCCTTCGTCGGCGCTGGCGAAGACCGTGCCGTCCCGGCTGCCGATGTAGACACCGGCCGGATCGCCGTCGTCGGCGCACATCGCGTCGCGCATCACCGCGGACCAGAAGCCGCCGTCCGGAAGCCCCTTGCCGAGCTCCTCCCAGGTGCCGCCGGCGTCGCGGGACCGGTAGACCCGGGCCCGACCTTCGTGCGGCCACCGGCCCTCGGCGGCATCGAGCGGGAAGACGTAGAGCGTGCCTGGCTGGCTGGGGTGCGCGACCACCGGGAAGCCGAAGTCCGCGGGCAGCCCATCGGCGATCGAGGTCCACTTCTCGCCGCCGTCGTCGCTGCGGTAGACCCCGCCGTGGTTCTGCGCGTAGAGCCGGTCCGGGTCGCCGGAGTCCCGGGCGACCTTGTGCACGCACTGGCCGAACTCCGGGTACTGAACCTCGCCGGGGAAGAACTCGGCCTTGATGCCCTGGTTCACCGGCGCCCAGGTCTTGCCACCGTCGAGGGTGCGGTAGGCCCCGCCTGTCGACATCGCGACGGTGACCTGGCGCGGGTCAGTGGGGTGCGGCAGCACCGTGTGGATCGCAGGTCCGCCGAAGCCGGCGCCCCACTCGGTCCGGTGCGGATGGTTCCACAGCCCGCGGACCATCTCGAAGGACTCGCCGTGGTCGGTGGACTTGAACAGCGCCTGCGGCTCGGTGCCCGCCCAGACCACGCCCTCCTCGCACGGTGACGGCGCGATGGCCCACACCGCCTCGAGCGAGGTCTCCGTGTCCTCGGGGAACTTGACCGCGCCGTCCGGGGAGCGCTCCCAGGTGTGTCCGAGGTCGTCGGAGCGGATCACCTGCGGACCCCAGTGCCACGACTTGCTCCCCGCCAGCAGCCGCGGCGTCTCACGGCGCTTGTCGATGGCGACCGCGTGCACCTCGCTCATCGGCTCCTCGGGTCCGCGGACCGTCCAGCTGCGCCGCTCGTCGTCGCTGGTCGCCAGCCACAGACCCTTCCGGGTCCCGATCATCAGCACCGTTTCGGACGCCATCTGCCGCTCCTCTGTCCCGGTGACCTGGGTCACACCCTCGCTATTCCGATTAGGAACACTACACTTGCGTCAGGATGAGTCAAGACCTCCCGGTCACGTCGTACGCACTGCTCGGGCTGCTGACCTTCGGCGACGAGCTGACCGGCTACGAGCTGAAGCAGCGTGCGGACCGCACGCTCGGCTTCTACTGGGTCGCGCCCGCGATGAGCCAGGTCTACTCCGAGCTGACCCGGCTGCACCGTCTCGGCTTGGTCGACGCCAGCGACGACCGCACCGACGGGCGCTCGACGAGGCGCTACCAGATCTCCGCGGAGGGCCGACAGCGATTGCAGGCCTGGCTGGCCGAGCAGCCGGTGGAGTTCCCGGTGCTCAAGCACCCGGTCGCACTCCGGCTGCTGCTCGGGCACCTGGTCGACCCGGAGCAGACGCGAGCCCTCCTCGACGAGCACCGGGAGGCACTCACCCGGCGGATCGCCGACCTGCAGGCGGTGCGTGAGTCGCTGCGCGGACGCGACGAGGCGGGCCAGCCGTTCCGATATCCCGCGATGGTCGCGGACTGGGGCCTGGAGTACTTCGCCTCCGAGCACACCATCATCGAGAAGCTGCTGACCCGCCTCGAGGAGGAGGGCTGAGCGACCTCAGCTCACCTCACTTCAGGAACAACGGCCACATCGCGTGGACACCGCCGGCCCGGTCCCCGGCGTGGCCGAGGTAGCCCAGGTGCCAGTTCTGCTCGATGGTGGTCAGCAGCGAGTAGTGGTTGAACCGCCGGTGTCCGACGTAGTGGCGCGGGCCCTGCGGGGAGACGATGATCGCCGGGATCAGGCCGCCGCCGTAGGTGCCGCCGGGCCAGGTGTCGCTGACCCGCGTGTCGCCCTTGCCGACGTACGGCGAGTCGCAGCAGCCGGCCGCGCTCTCCCAGTGGCCGGTCTCGGTGTTGGCGTACTCGAAGTCGTTCTCGTCGGTGACGATCACGATCGCCGAGTGCTTCGTCCACGCACTCGAGCTGCGGATCGTGTGCACCGCATGACGCACGAACCGGTCGGCCTTCTTCTTGAGCGCCGCGTCGTTGGCGTCGTCGTCGGCGCTGCCGTAGTTGCAGGGAGTCTCCGGGTGGCCCTTGACGTGCTTGCTGACACCGCCGTGCATGTCGTGGCACTGGTTCGGGCTGATCCACACGAACTGCGGCGCGTTCTTGCTGTTCAGGTCGTCGGCCATCCGGGAGTAGTCACGGACGTGCCGCATGCGCTGCTCGTTCCGCTTGACGTCGGTGAACAGCACGAACGGGTTGTGCTTCTTGGCGTAGAGCGCGTTGTCCTTGGACGGCCAGAACCGGGCCAGCTTGTGCCTCGGCAGATCCTCCATGTACGCCGCCCAGCGCACGTGGTGGTTCTCCAGCTGGTCGACGAGGTTGCGCCGGTCGAGGTGGGTGACGTTCTCGTCCTCGTCGTCCTGGATCCCGAAGTTGTCGCCGGCGATCGAGGCGATGTAGTTCGGCATGGACGGGTGGGTGACGCCGTAGTAGTGGTCGGCCATCGCGAAGTGGTCGGCCAGCCGGTTCATGAACGGCGCGTTCTCGTTGCCGATCACGCTGGACTTGGAGTGGTTCTCCAGCATGATCACGAAGATGTGGTCCAGCCGCGGCGCCTGCTTCCTCGCGACGGATCCCGCCTGCTCGGTCGGCTGGCTGCCGGTGGCGAACGCCTGCGCCCCCAGCGACGAACCGACGAGCGCAGCGGCACCCAGGATGGATGCGACCTTGATGCGTGTACGCATGCTTGCTCCCTCGTTGTGTACGGCGTCGCCCCTGCAACGCCGTTGGAGAGTCAACACCGCCGAGGGCAGGTCGTCCAGGTTCGCGGCTTATCGGCGTGCCGCGGGACCGGCCTTCTAGTAGGCGCCGCTCATCACGTTCGCGAGCGGCTCGCCGTGCGCGAACCGGCGCAGCTGGTCCCGGACGACCGCGAACGCGCGGGAGTTCATCGCGCTGGAGGCGCCGCCGACGTGCGGGGTGATCAGCAGCCCTGGCGCGTCCCACAGCGGGTGGTCGGCCGGCAGCGGCTCCGGGTCGGTGACGTCGAGGGCGGCGGTGATCCGTCCGGAGTGCAGCGCCTTGACCAGCGCGTCGGTGTCCACGACGCCGCCGCGAGCCACGTTCACCAGCAGCGCGCCGTCCTTCATGCTGGCCAGGAAGTCGGCGTCGACCATGGCCCGGGTCTCGTCGGTGAGCGGCACGATGAGCACCACCACGTCCGCCTGCGGGACCAGGCCCGAGAGCTCCTCGAAGCCGGAGACCCCGGCCCTCGGGCGGCGGGCCACCCGCACGACATCGGTCTCGAAGCCGGCCAGCCGGCGCTCCAGCGCGGCGCCGATCGCGCCGTACCCGACGATCAAGATGGTCTTGTCCGCCAGCGCGGGCAGCATCGCGTGGTCCCAGCGGTGCTCGTCCTGCGCGTGCACGAAGCGTGGGATGCCGCGCAGCGAGGCCAGCATCAGCGTCATCGCCAGCTCGGCGGTCGAGGTGTCGTGGATGCCGCGGCCGTTGCACAGCAGCACCCCCGGCGGGACCTGGGGCCGGATGTGCTCGACGCCGGCGGTCATGGTCTGCACCACCTTGAGGGCAGGCATCCTCTGCAGCAGGCCAGCGCCCTCGTCGGACCACTGGTACGGCGGAACGTAGAACTCCACCCGGGACACCCAGTCCGGAAGCGCCCCGCCGGGCTCGGGAACGAGGGTCTCGTAGTCGAGCTCGGACGGGGCGTCCTCCAGGTAGTCGACGTCGAACGGCAACCACACCAACGGCTTCGTGCTCACGTAACGACCCTATCGATCCGGGTCAGGCGAGCTTGGCGAGGATCAGCTCGCGGACGCGGGCGGCGTCGGCCTGGCCCTTCATCTGCTTCATCACCGCGCCGATCAGCGCGCCGGCCGCCGCCACCTTGCCGTCGCGGATCTTGGCCGCCACGTCGGGGTTGTCGGCGATCGCCTGGTCCACCGCCGCCGACAGCGCGCCGTCATCGGAGACGACCTCCAGCCCGCGCGCGGCGATGACCTCCTCCGGAGTGCCCTCGCCGGCCAGCACGCCGTCGAAGACCTGGCGGGCCAGCTTGTCGTTGATCCGGCCCTCGTCGACCAGTGCCTGCACCCGGGCGACGTCCGCCGGGGTGATCGGCAGCTCGGCCAGGTCCACACCGGCCTCGTTGGCCCGGCGGGCCATCTCCGACAGCCACCACTTGCGCGCGGCCTGCGGCGCGGCTCCCGCCTCGATGGTCGCGGCGACCAGCTCCAGCGCCCCCGCACCGACGGTGTCCCGCATCTCCAGGTCGGAGAAGCCCCAGTCCGCCTGCAACCGGGCCCGGCGTTCCCGCGACGGCTCCGGGAGCTCGGCGCGCAGCTGCTCCACCCACTCCTTGGCCGGCGCGATCGGCACCAGGTCCGGCTCGGGGAAGTACCGGTAGTCCTCCGCGTCAGACTTCTCCCGCCCGGAGGTGGTGATCCCGGTGTCCTCGTGCCAGTGCCGCGTCTCCTGTACGACCGACCCGCCGTCCGCCAGGACCGCGGCCTGCCGCTGGATCTCGTAGCGGACGGCACGCTCCACCGAGCGGAACGAGTTCACGTTCTTCGTCTCGGTGCGGGTCCCCAGCGGGGCCTCCGGCGACGGGCGCAGCGACAGGTTCACGTCGCAGCGCAGCGAGCCCTGCTCCATACGCACGTCGGAGACCCCGAGCCCGAGCAGCAGCTCGCGCAGGTGCGCGACATAGGCGCGCGCTACCTGCGGCGCCTTGGCCCCGGCGCCGGGGATCGGCTTGGTGACGATCTCGATCAGCGGGATGCCGGCGCGGTTGTAGTCGACGAGCGAGTGGTCGGCTCCGTGGATGCGGCCGGTGGCGCCCCCCACGTGCAGCGACTTGCCGGTGTCCTCCTCCATGTGCGCGCGCTCGATCTCCACGCGGAAGGGCTCCCCGTCGATCTCGACCTCGGTCCAGCCCTCGAAGCAGATCGGCTCGTCGTACTGCGAGGTCTGGAAGTTCTTCGGCATGTCCGGGTAGAAGTAGTTCTTCCGCGCGAACCGGCACCACTCCGCGATGTCGCAGTTCAGCGCCAGCCCGAT
>DASSKA010000228.1:0-8297 GCA_035690905.1 Nocardioidaceae bacterium
GCCGTTGACCTGGGCGGTGACGTTGCCCGCCACGAACGGGCCGCCGCCCCAGCTGGTCGTCGGGCTGGTGTCGGAGACGGTGCCCTCCGTGGGGCTGCTCGCGTCGCTCGCCGAGGCCGCCACGAGCGTGGCGAGTCCCAGCGCGGCGACGGCGAGGGTGACGGAGAGGCGAGAACGGCGGAGCTTTCCGAGAGCGAGCATGCCTGGTGTCCCATCAGGTTTCGGTCCCCCCGTGGCTGACGGATTCCCCAACGACCAACCCCGCAAACGGTCACGGCGTCCTGTTCCGGGGCGACACCGGAGGGCTAGGTTCGGGACATGGAGTCAGTGGCACGCGGAGAGAGCAGTCCGGCCCTGCTGGAGGAGACCATCGGGGGCAACCTCGAGCGCATCGTGGGCGAGTACGGCGACCGCGAGGCGCTGGTGGAGTTCACCAGCGGGCGACGGTGGACCTACGCCGAGCTCGACCGGGACGTCAACGACCTGGCCCGCGGCCTGGTCGCCGCCGGGATCGAGAAGGGCGACCGGGTCGGCATCTGGGCGCCGAACTGTGCGGAGTGGACGCTCACCCAGTACGCCACCGCGAAGATCGGCGCGATCCTGGTCAACGTCAACCCGTCCTACCGCACCCACGAGCTCGCCTACGCGGTGAACCAGTCGGGCCTGAGGATGCTGGTCTCCGCCGAGTCTTTCAAGACCAGCAACTACCGGCAGATGGTCGAGGAGGTCTCGACAGGCTCGACCACCGGGTTGCAGCGGGTGGTCTACATCGGCACCGGCGACTGGGAGGAGCTGGTCGAGTCCGGCCGCGACCTGCCCGACTCCACCGTGGCCGACCGGATGGCGGTCCTCCGCCCGGACGACCCGATCAACATCCAGTACACCTCGGGCACCACCGGCTACCCCAAGGGCGCGACGCTGTCGCACCGCAACATCCTCAACAACGGCTACTTCACCACCGAGCTGATCGGCTTCACCGAGGTCGACCGGCTCTGCATCCCGGTGCCCTTCTACCACTGCTTCGGGATGGTGATGGGCAACCTCGGCTGCACCTCCCACGGTGCCGCGATGATCATCCCGGGGCCGGGCTTCGACCCGACCGCGACGCTGCGCGCCATCGTGGACGAACGCTGCACCGGCGTCTACGGGGTGCCGACCATGTTCATCGCGATGCAGAACGCGCCGGACTTCGCCTCCTACGACCTGGCCACGCTGCGCACCGGGGTGATGGCCGGCTCCATCTGCCCGGTCGAGGTGATGAAGCGCTGCATCAACGACATGCACATGGAGGAGGTGGCCATCTGCTACGGGATGACGGAAACCTCCCCGGTGTCCACCCAGACCCGCAGCGACGACGACCTGGAACGCCGTACCGCCACCATCGGCCGGGTGCACCCGCACGTGGAGATCAAGATCGTCGACCCGACCACCGGGGAGACCGTGCCGCGCGGCACGCCGGGGGAGTTCTGCACCCGCGGGTACTCGGTGATGCTCGGCTACTGGGACGACCCCGAGAAGACCGCCGAGGCCATCGACCCCGACGGCTGGATGCACACCGGCGACCTCGCCGAGATGCGTGAGGACGGCTACGCGAACATCGTCGGCCGGATCAAGGACATGGTGATCCGCGGCGGGGAGAACATCTACCCGCGCGAGATCGAGGAGTTCCTCTACACCCACCCCGACATCGAGGACGTGCAGGTGGTCGGCGTCCCGGACGAGAAGTACGGCGAGGAGCTGTGCGCCTGGGTGAAGCTGCGCCAGGGCGCCCCTCCGCTCGACGCCGACGCGGTGCGGGCCTTCGCCACCGGCAAGCTCGCCCACTACAAGATCCCGCGCTACGTGATGCTCGTCGACGAGTTCCCGATGACCGTCACCGGCAAGATCCGCAAGGTGCAGATGCGGGAGGAGTCCGCGCGCCGGCTCGGCCTGGCTCAGCCGGCCGGCTAGCGGACCTCGAGCAGGGTGGACCGGCTCGCGCCCTCGAAGCCGATCCGGGCCAGCCAGCGCATCGACGGGTCCAACCCCTGCCAGGACGCGCTGAGGTCGAACGGCGACCCGCCCCCGGCGGTCACCGTGTCCGGGGAGACTGTGAGCGGGCTCCCGCCGTCGGCGCCGAGCACCCAGCTGTAGAGCCGGGCGTCCGCGGTGACGCCGTTGTCGGCGGAGGCGGCGCTGACGTAGACGGTGTAGCCGCCCGGCTCCGGGCGGGACAGCGTGATCGTCTCCTCGGCCGAGGCGCTGGACGCCTGGGCCACCAGCACCCCGTCGTGGTAGAGGTACAGGTCCAGGTCGTCGCCGGGACTGCTCGCCGAGACCTGTACCCGGGCCACCTCCGTGCCGGTCGGCACGTCCAGCTGGGTCGAGAAGGTGTCCCCGTGCACGGACGGGGCGGCCGGGTCGAACCTGCCGGGCACCAGCGTCAGGTCGGTCGGCGAGGCCGGCACCAGGCCGGTCGAGGTCACGTGCACCGGGGTGTCCGTGCCGGACCGGCCGGGCACCGTGACCGAGCCGGAGCCGCCGGTGCCGGTCACCGAGGCGGGCACCGAGACCAGGTGCGGGGCCACCGCGACCGGGATCCGGACCTGGTGGGTCAGGCCGGTCCAGGTCAGGTACCCCTTGGCCCAGCTGTCGATCGGCGCGTTCCACAGCGAGGCGAACGAGACGGTGAAGGTGGCCGACTCGCCGGGGGCCAGGGCGATCGTCGAGGGGTGCACTGTGACGTCGAGGCCGTCCAGCCCGGTCACCGAGGCGTCGTAGCTCTCCGGGTGCGCCGACAGGTTGGTGACCGTCCGTCGTACCGTCGCGTCTCCGACCAGGTCTCCGACCGCGATCGAGGGCAGGTTGAGGTCGGTGGCGCGCAGCGGGTCCGGCTCCGGCCCGGCGTCCCGATCGAAGCGGATCCCCTGCCCGGCGAGGAAGCCGCGCCAGTCGGACAGTCCGGCGTCGAAGACCAGGCCCGGGTCGAGCACCCGCTGGGGGTCGACGTAGCCGGCGCCCTGCGAGAAGGGCCCGGACGTGCCCTCCACGTCGCGGGCGGTGGTCATCATCGCCGACTTGATCTGCGCCGGGGTCCAGTCCGGACGGTCGCCGGCCACCACGGCGGCCAGCCCGGCGACCTGGGAGGCGCTCATCGACGTGCCGGAGGACAGGTCCCACAGCCGGCCGGAGTCGGAGGGCGGCGCGGCGGCGGACACCACGTTGACACCGGGGGCGGCCAGGTCCGGCTTGAGCACGTCACCGTGCTCGGCCAGGGCCGGTCCGCGGGAGGAGAACCCGGCCAGCTGCGGCAGCGGGATCGGGTTGGCGGCGTCAGGGTCCAGCGCGGCGGTCGCGGTGTCCCCGTTGGTGCGCACGTAGTTCTTGATCGCCTGCGCGGCGGTCACGTCCACGTGCACCGTGGGCACCGCGTGCACGTCGGCGTCGATGCTGTCGGGCTCGACGTTGGCCAGCACCATCCCTGCCCCGCCGGCGCGGGCCACCGCGGTGGACTTGTCCACCCGGGCGATCACTCCGCGGTCGCAGACCACGACCTTGCCCTCCACCTGCTGGGCGGCCAGGGAGCCGATCTGGCACAGCCGGGCGTCCTCGGTGGTCGCTCCGGGGGCGGGTACGTCGGAGGAGAGCACGATGCGCGTGGTCGGCACAGCGTGGTCGGCGACCATCGCCCCGACGTACTCCGCGCCGTTGCCGAGCACCACCGCCCCCTGGAAGAGTCGGTGCACGCTGGCGCCGACGGTGGTCACCCACGGGCTCGGATGGCTCACGCTGCCCGCCTCGGGCCCCTCGTTGCCGGCCGCGGTGGACACGAACACGCCGGCCGCCGCGGCGTTGAGGAAGGCCAGCTCGACCGAGTCGGTCCGCGGCTCCTGGGGCGCGGCGATCGGGTAGTCGAGCACGTCCACGCCGTCGGCGACCGCGTGGTCGATGGCGGCCACCGTGTCCGCGGTGGTGCAGCCGTCACCGGCCGGGTTCGGGGCGATCCAGCACGCCTTGTACACCGCGATCCGGGCCCCCGGCGCGACCCCGGAGCCGCGGCCGAAGGCCTGGCCGTCGATGCTCATCGGCACGCCGCCGTCCCCGGCGGCCACCGAGGCGGTGTGCGAACCGTGCCCGCTGCCGTCGCGCGGCGAGGTGAACTCCGCCTCCGCGACGTTGCCCGCGCCGAACCCCTTCACGAAGTACCGCGCCGAGATGACCTTCGTGTTGCAGTCGGTCGCCGTCCAGTCCTCGCCGGCCTGGCAGGCGCCGTGGAACCCGGGCGCCATCGGCGACAGCCCGGGCTTGCGCTGCGGGAGGCCGGAGAAGCTGGGGTTCTCCGGCCAGATGCCGCTGTCGACGAAACCGATGACCACGCCCTTGCCGGCGTGGTCGGGGGCGTCCTGGTCGGCGAAGCCGAGCGTGGCGCCGGCCAGCTCGGCCGGCCCTGCGGTCGCCTCGGTGTGCTGCCGGGTGCTCTTCTCGACCAGCACCACGCCCGGGGTGGCGCGCAGTCTCTTGACCTGGGTGGGGGTCAGGTCGGCGGCGAACCCGTCCAGGGCGGTGGTGTAGCGGTAGAGCACGGGCGGGTTGCCGACCGAGTCGAGGATGCGGTCCTGCCCCGCGACCAGGTGCTTGCGGTACGACGCGACGGCGGGCCGGGTCCGGTCGAACCGGGCCCCGTCACGGGGGGTGGTGGCCGGGTAGCCGGTCACCCCTCCGTCGTACGCCGCGGCCGGCGCCTGGGCGAGCGTGACGAGGTACAGGCCCGGGCCGGTGGCGCGGGTGGGGAACGGGGACCCGACCTGGGTCTTCGGCGGGTGCGCGATCGGCGCCGGGCGCGCCAGAACCGGGCCCGAGACACCCAGCGAGAGCACCGCGGCGGTGACCGCGGCCGCGGCACGGCCCAGCTGCGCGCGCGAGCCCAAGGTTGCGCCTCCTGCCCTTCCTGCCCCCATGGAACCCCCACATGGTTGCAGGCTCACAGGTTCGCCGCAACGCAAACCGGGACATACGCTTGCCAGGTGTCGACAACCTCTGAGTCTCCGGCGGCGCCCGAGCGGACCCTGCCGCAACGTCTGGCTGCGCTCGAGGCGGACCTCCGCGTCCGCGGGTCGGTGCTGGTCGCGTTCAGCGGCGGCGCGGACAGCGCGCTGCTGCTGGCGGCGGCGGTCCGGGCGCTCGGCGCAGAGCGGGTGGGCGCCGGCACGGCGTACTCCGACTCGCTGCCGCGCAGCGAGCGGGGACCCGCGCTGGACTTCGCCCGCGGGCTGGGCGTGCGGGTGCTCACCCCGCGGACCCGAGAGATGGACCGGGAGGGCTACCGGGCCAACTCGGGGCAGCGCTGCTACTTCTGCAAGGCGGAGCTTCTCGAGGTGCTCGGCTCGCTGGCCCGCGAGCACGGCTTCGCGCACGTCGCGACCGGCACCAACGCCGACGACGCGGTGGCCGGCTTCCGGCCGGGCATCCGGGCGGCGGCCGAGCGCGGCGCGATCACCCCGCTGCTGGACGCCGGGCTGACCAAGGCGCAGGTGCGGCTGGCCTCGCGGCAGTGGGGGCTGCCGACCTGGGACAAGCCGGCCGCGGCCTGCCTGTCCTCGCGGATCGCCTACGGCATCTCGGTGACCCCGGCCCGGCTGGCCCGCGTCGAGCGTGCCGAGGTGGCGGTGCGCGCGGTCCTCGCCGAGGCCGGGCTGCCGGTCCGCAACCTGCGGGTGCGCGACCTGGGCGACCGGGCCCGCGTCGAGGTGGACCGCGAGCTGGTGCCGGCGGCCGAGGCCGCCGGGGTGGTCGCCGCCGCCGAGCTGGCCGGGTTCCCGGCCGCCGAAGTGGACCCGAAGGGTTTCCGGTCCGGGTCGATGAACGAGGCGCTGGCCGGGCAGGACGCCTGACCACGACGCCCGAAGAACGGGCTCGTCTGCGCCGCCGGGGCGCCATATCCTTGCCTCCGGTGGCTTTCCGCCCCGGAACCAGGTTCGCAGAAGAAGAGGTCGGTCGGTGCCTACAGGCAAGGTCAAGTGGTACGACGCGGAGAAGGGCTTCGGCTTCCTGTCGCAGGACGACGGGGGCGACGTCTACGTGCGCGCGGCGGCGTTGCCCGCCGGGGTCACGGCCTTGAAGTCGGGCACCCGGGTGGAGTTCGGGATCGCCCAGGGGCGCAAGGGCGACCAGGCGCTGCAGGTGCGGGTCCTGGAGCCGGTCGCGTCGGTGTCCAAGGGCATGCGCAAGAAGCCCGCGGACATGGTCAACATCATCGAGGACCTCTACCGGCTGCTGGAGCGGATCGAGAAGGGCTACCGCAACGGCCGGCACCCGGACCCGAAGACGGCCAAGCCGACCGCGCAGCTGCTCAGAGCGCTCGCGGACGAGCTCGAGCTGTAGCCGCCACCGCCAGCATGGCGGCCACCAGCGCGGCCGCGGCCACGCCGAGGCCTAGGTGCGGGATCAGCGGCAGCGCGATGCCGACGAACCCGCCGACCACCCAGGACAGCTGCAGCAGCGTCTCGGAGCGCGCGAACGCGCTGGTCCGGGTCCGCTCCGGCACGTCGGACTGGATGGTCGCGTCCAGCGCCACCTTGCCCAGGGACTGGGTCAGCCCGGCCGCCAGGCCGAGCAGCACCACGGTCAGCAGGCTGTAGAACACCGCGGCCAGCACCGCCATCGCGGCGTCCACGAGCAGCACCACGATCACCGTGAGCCGCGGCTGCACCGACCGAAGCAGCGAGCCCAGCGCGATGCCGATCGTGCTGCCCAGACCGGCCGCGCCGATCACCACACCGAGCAGCAGCGCCGGCCGGTCCTCCCAGCCGGGGAACGGCTTGTCGCGCAGCAGGAACGCCATGTACATCGTCAGGAACCCCGACAGCCAGCGCAGCGCGGCGTTGCTCCGCAGCGCGAGCACGACGGACCGGGGCACCCGGGTCCGGGTCAGCCGGCCGGCCACCGACCGGATCCCACCGCGCGGCCTGATCGGCTCTCCCGGCGCGGATCCGAGCGCGAGCTGCTCCTCGCCCTGGGAGCTGTCCACCCGGGCCGGCAGCAGGACGGCCAGGATGGTGCCGCCGACGAAGACCAGGAACGCGTAGCGCAGCGACCACTGGGCGCCGAAGGTCGCGGCGAGCACGGCCAGCGGGGCCGAGATGGCTCCGCCGACCGTGCCGGCCAGCGAGATACGGGAGTTCGCGCGAACCAGGGTCAGTCGCTCCGGCAGGAGCCGGGGCACGGCGGCCGCGCGGGTCACGCCGTACGCCTTGGACGAGACCAGCACGCCCAGCGCGGCCGGGAACAGCGCCAGCGAGCCGGTGCTGACCGCGTCGGCGAGCACCCAGCACAGGAACGCGCGCAGCGCCATGGTGGCGCCGATCGCCCAGCGGCGGCCCTGCCGGAACCGGTCGAGGAACGGGCCGATCAGCGGCGCGACGACCGCGAACGGGAGCATCGTCAGTCCGAGGAACAGCGCCACCTGGCCGCGGGCCTGGTCGGTGGGCACCTGGAAGAACAGCGTGCCGGCCAGCGAGATGGCCACCGCCGCGTCGCCGGCGGCGTTGAACGCGTGCAGCTCGATGAGCCGGTAGAGCCCGCTGTCGCCGGCGCCTTCCGCGTGGCTGGCGCGGCGAGCCTGACGGAACGTGAACCCGGCTGCCCGGCCGGTGGCCACCCCCATCTTGCGGACACCTCGGGCCGACGCCTGGGCTGCCTGCCGCGTCGCCGACCCGATCTGCATGGGTCCATCTTGCCCGGCCCGGCGATCCCGATGAGACAGATCGGGGTCCGGTGGGGAAGAATCGCCCGCGTGATGACCGCAGCCCGTGCCCCCAAGCCGGACGCCGTCGCCGTCGCGGCGGCCGACCAGGCCCGCGAGGCGCTCGTGCAGCTCGTCGATCCTGCGGACGTCGGGGAGCACCTCGGCCACCTGGTCGAGGACGAGCGGGTGGTCACCCACCTCTTTGCCTGCACCCGGCCCGGCTACCGGGGCTGGCGCTGGTCGGTGACCGTCGCCCGGGCCGCTCGCGCCAAGACGGTGACCGTCGACGAGGCGGTGCTGCTGCCCGGTGCCGACGCCGTGACCGCGCCGCCGTGGGTGCCGTGGAAGGAGCGGGTCCAGCCCGGCGACCTCGGCCCGGGCGACCTGCTGCCCACCGACGAGGACGACCCGCGGCTGGTGCCCGGCTACACCGCCGGTGACGAGATCGTCGACCAGGACTCGATGCGCGAGGTCTCCGACGAGCTCGGGCTCGGCCGGCCCCGGGTGCTGTCGCTCGAGGGGCGGGACCTGGCCGCGCAGCGTTGGTACGACGGATCGCACGGCCCGGAGGCAC
>DASSKA010000229.1:0-20558 GCA_035690905.1 Nocardioidaceae bacterium
CCCCGTGACGGGGGAGGCGGTGGACCTGGCCGACCTGCTGGGGTTGGAGGGCGTCGTGCCGGTGGCGGTGTGGCAGGCCCGCAAGGTCGCCCAGGCCTGCCACGCGGCCGGGCTGACCGTGGAGCAGGCCCGCTGGGTCGACGCGGTGACCGCCGGGCTGCTGGGCACGCTGCCCTGGCGGCGGTTCGAGGCGACCTTGGGCGCGGCGATCATCGAGGTCGACCCCGACGCCGCGCAGGCCCGCGCCAAGGCCGACGCGCTGCGCCAGCACGTGACGTTGGGCCGGTCCACCGAGCAGGGGCTGATCACCATGATCATCGCCGCCCAGGCCGGGGACCTGATCATCGCCAAGGCGATGATCGACCGGCTCGCCGAGATCCTCGCGACCGGGGGTGACACCGACCCGCTCGAGGTGCGGCACGCCACGGCGGCCGCCCTGCTGCTCGGCAACCCCTACCGGGCCGTCGCCCTGCTGCTGAAACACGCCACCAACACCGAGGCAGATACCACCGACAGTCACCCGGCCGGGTCCGGCGAGGAGGGGGACCAGGCCGGGTCCGGTGACCAGGCCGGGTCCGGTGACCCGTCGTCGCGGGGCGGCGCGGTGGCTCGACGCGGTCGGCGCACCCGCCGGCGGCCCGATGACGATGAGACCGTGGTCGGGTACCTGCCCCGTCCTCCCGACGACTTCGACCCCGACGACCTCGACCCCGACGACCTCGACCCCGACGACCTCGGCAACCTCGACGACGACCTCGACGACGGCCTGGACGGCCTCGACTCCGACGGCCTGGCCGGCCCGGCCGGCCTGGACGGCTCGGCCGGCGCCGGTGACCTGGATGACCTGGGTGGCCGGGGGGACCTGGTGAGGCGGCGGCGCATCGACTGGCGGGAGGTGGTGCTGCGGCCGGGCTGCTGGCCGGTCGACGACGTGGAGCCCGAGGACCCGGGCCAGGCGCCGGTGCCCGACCAGGCCCGGCCCGAGCCGCCGTGCCCGGACGCCGGCGACCCCTGGACCGGGCTACCACCCCCGGCCGGCCAGGCCGACGTTCCACTGCCCATGGACCCGCCCACCGACGCGCCCGCGGACGGGTTGAGCCCGTGGGACCTGCACCCCTGCGCCGACGACGCCGACGACCCCTGCCCGCACTGCCACGGCACCGGCCACGCCACCACCGGCACCGGCCACGCAGCTCCCGGCCACCCGTGCGGCCTGCCCGCCGAGGCCGAGCTGATCCGGGCGCTGGCCGACGCGATCCGGGCCGGCCACCTGAACCCGGACAAGCTGTTCTCGACCGCCACCTTGTACGTGCACCTGTCCGCGCACGCCCTCTGGCACACCCAGCACCCCGACCCGCACCCCGACCCGGACACCGACCCGGACACCGAGCCGTGCCCGCACTGCGCGACCGGCGAGCCGGTTCCCGCGGCGGCCCGGGTGGAGGGCCGCATCGGCCCCGCCCTGCTCGACCAGGCCCGCCAGTGGCTGGCCCACCGCCGCGTCACCCTCAAACCGGTGATCGACCTGAACACCCACCACGCCGTGGACTGCTACGAGGTGCCCGGCTGGATGGCCGAGACCCTGCACCTGGCCCAGCCCGCCTCCTGCTGGCCGTACTCCCCGTCCACCAGCCGCCGCACCGACAACGACCACACCGCCGCGTTCGCCGTCGACGAGCACGGCGAACCCGCCCAGCCCGGGCAGACCCGGCTGGACAACCTCGGCGGCCTCGAACGCCGGCTGCACCGGGCCAAGACCCACAAGAAAGGCTGGCGGGTCTGGCAGCCGACCCGCGGCGTCTACCTGTGGCGCAGCCCGCACGGCCACTGGTACCGCGTCGACAACACCGGCACCCACCGCCTCGGCACCCACCCCGACCTCACCCAGCACGACATCGACCCCGACGCCGCCTGAGCGTGAGACGACATCGGCCGGATCAGCCGTCGAGGTCGACCCGCCCGGCACTGACCAGGGTGCGGAGGCGTTGCTCGTCCATCGGCGCCTCCTCGACGAGTCCGGCGACACCCGGCGCATGCAGCATCCAGCGGGTCCCGTCCCGAGTCACCGGCCGGGAGGCGAACCCGACGTGGTGCACCGGTTTCTCCGGCTCGGCGAAGAAGTACAGGTCGCCGGGCCGCACCTCGTCCAAGGGCACCGGCTGCAGCTGCGGTGCGGCTGCCTGGTCGTGCGCGTCCCGCGGCAGCACCACCCCGAGGAGCCGGAACGCTAGGTGCACGAGTCCGGAGCAGTCCACACCCCAGCCGGAGGTCCCGCCCCAGAGGTACCGCGTGCCCAGGAAGGCGCGTGCCACCTCGAGCGGCTGGTGCCGGTGGTCCTCCCCTTGGAGTACGTCGGACCTGGCGATCGTCCCGCGCCGGCCATCTGGCAGCGCCACCACCACCTGCAACGCGGAGACTGCCTCGACGGACACCAGCGTGCCAAGCGAGAGCTCGATGCGTTCCCCGTCCTCCAGCACGCACGGTGCCGTGCGTCCGCTCACCAGAGTCCACACGTTGCCGGACGGGGTCAGGAGCGGCGCAGCACCCAGGTGGGATCGGCGGACCCAGCCTGGGTACCCGTCCGGGTCGGACGAGCACGGCTGGCCGGGCACCACCACCCGGGCCCAGTCGGGGCCTTCCTCGACAACCTGCACCGGGTCGCCGAGCAGCAGCTGGGTCAAGGTCCGCCCCTGGAGCCCGGCGCGCGACGGCTCGTCGTCGAGGGTGGCGGTCCACGCAGCGAGGTCGGGCGCTGATCTGACGGCCGCCTCGTCGAGCTCACGCGGAGCGGATGGCCGCGTCCAGACCGTGGCGACCGGCACGGCGACGATCAGGGTCTCCGGCATCAGGCCAGGCCCTCGATGCCCAGGCCGGGGGAGTCGGGGAGCACGACCGAGGCCCCGTCGTACGAGAGCCCACCGCGCACGGGCGACGCCGCGGCCCACCAGGCAGCGTCCAGGTCGTCCACCAGCCGGCCGCCGTGCGCAGCGGCCAGGCTGGCGGCAGCGCCCACTCCGATCGGAGACTCCATCATCGACCCGATCAGTGCCTCCACGCCGTACGCACCGGCCAGCGACAGCATCGTGCGCGCGGTGCTCAACCCGCCGCACTTGGCCAGCTTGACGTTGACCAGGTCCGCGGCGCGGCGGCGGATCAGCTCGACGAGGTCGCGTACGCCGTACACCGCCTCGTCGGCCAGGATCGGGGTGTTCACGCGGTCGGTGACCCAGGCCAGGCCGTCCAGGTCGTGCGCCGGCACCGGTTGCTCGACCAGCTCCACGGCGAGCCCGGCGTCCTCCATGGCCCGGATGGTGCGGACGGCCTGCCGCCTGTCCCAGCCCTGGTTCGCGTCCAGCCGGAGGGTGACGTCGGGCCCCACCCGCTCGCGAGCCGCGCGCACCCGGTCCACGTCCTCGGAACCGGAGGTACCCACCTTCAGCTTCAGCACCGTGAACCCGTCCGCGACCCGCTTCTCCGCGGTCTCACCCAGTGACGCCGCGTCGGACGCGGCCAGCGTCACGTCGGTCGGCACCCGGTGGACGACCGTGCCCAGGAACCGCGGCAGGCTCACCCCCAGCCGCCGAGCGGCCAGGTCGTGCAGCGCCACGTCGACCGCCGACTTGGCGCCGAAGTTGCCGGGCACCGCGTCCGCCACCCGCCGGCACAGCTCGGCCAGGTCGTCCGAAGACCCGCCAGCGATCGCCGCGGTCAGCGGTCCCGCGACGCAGGCCTCCGCGCCGGCCAGCGACTCACCGGTCACCCGCCACACCTGGGGCGCCTCGCCAAAGCCGGTCACCCCGTCGCTGTCGCTGACCCGGACCACCAGCGTCTCCGTGGCCGTGGTGCTCCGCAGCGCCGTGACGAACGGGGTGTGCAGCGGCACGCTGAGCCGCTCGCAGACGACCCTGTCGATCCGGCTCATCCGCAGTGCTCCCGCCAGATCGCTTCGCTCAGCCCGGCGATCAGCGAATGAGCCGTGTCCTCCGGTACGGCGAGGGTGGTGCACACCGCGAGCACGTAGGGCTCCCGGTCCGGCGGCCGCACCAGCGCCACGTCATGGGTGACGCCGTCGACCCAGCCGGTCTTGTTGGCGACCACCGTGCCGGAAGGCAGGCCCGCCGGGATGCCGTCCCGGTGCTCCTGCCTCAGCAACACGTCCTCGACCGCGACACAGGTCGCTGGCTGCGCCAGGCGCCGCCCGGCGATGGCGGCCACGACCAGGGCCAGGTCCGCAGCCGTCACCAGGTTGTCCAGCCCGGCGTCGCGCGCGGTCGCGTCACCGATGCCGCGCGGCAGGATCGTGTCCGTGCTGCAGCCGGCGCGGGAGAGCACCTCGGCGACCGCACCTGGTCCGACCTGCTCCAGCAGCAGGTTGGTGGCCAGGTTCCCCGACTTCACGATCGCGTGTCGGGCGAGCTCGCGCAGCGTCTGAGTGCCCCCGACCCGGTCCCAGGTCTCGTCGTCCTGGTCGTCCCCCTGCTCGAGCCGGAACGGTGAGCCGTCCAGGGCGGAGCGGAACTCGTTGTGCACAGGCACCTCGGTGTCCAGGTCGAGCTCGCCGCGCTCCGCGCGCAGGTGGGCCGCCGCCAGCAGCGGCAGCTTCATGGTGCTGGCCGCGTAGTGCGTGACGTGCTCGTCGCGTCGTGTCCGCGGCGTGCCGTCCACCGCGCCGTACCACACCGACACGACGCCGAGCGGGTCCGCGCGCAGCGCCGGGGCCAGCAGGCCCTCGAGCGCACCGAGGCCGTCGCGGTCGGCGCGTTGCACGTCAGCGGACATGCGCCGAAGGCTACCGGTCGGCGGAGGGCCGGAGCAGCAACCCGACCGCGACCTCGAGGGAGCGCCCGACGTCGGCAGCCGTCGCCCGGCCGGTGACCCACTGCACCAGGGTGGCCAGCCACACGTCACCGATCACCTGTGCCACGGCTCGCTGCTCCCCGGTCGGCTCGGAGGGCGCCTCGGCGGCGGGGTCCCGCATCGCCCGCAGCAGCATCCGGTGCACCTGGGCAACCACTGCACGTGTCTCCGCGCTCGCCGATGCGTCGGCGAACATGAACGCGCGGGTGAGCGCCTCGGTCAGGCTCGGTTCCTTGCGCAGCGACCGGGTGATCCGGTTCAGGACGTGCAGCACCCGGTCCTGCGCCGTCGGCGCCGCCAGCGGCTTGCGCTCGAACGCGTCGTTGGCGCGCTCCAGCTCGCGGGCGAGCGCGGTGACCAGCAGGTGCACCTTCGAGGGGAAGTACCGGTACAGCGTGCCCAGTGCCACAGAGGCACGGTCGGCGACGGCGCGCATCTGCACCGCGTCGAAGCCGCCCTCCGAGGCCAGCTCGACGGTGGCGTCCAGGATCCGTCGGCGGCGGTCCTGCTGTGCTGCGGTCCCCGGCTCGCTCTCGGCCGGCATCTGGCTACTCGTCACGCCCTGCATAATAGGAACACGTTTCAGTCGATGCGCGGGGGAACCCGCCCGGACACGGGAGGTCGAGCTTGCGCGTCGCGCTGTTGTCCTACCGCAGCAAGCCGCACTGCGGCGGCCAGGGCGTCTACGTGCGCCACCTCAGCCGCGAGCTCGCCGCTCTCGGCCACCGGGTCGAGGTGTTCTCCGGACAGCCCTACCCGGACCTGGACCCCGGCGTCGCGCTGACCAAGGTGCCCAGCCTGGACCTCTACCGCGAACCGGACCCTTTCCGGACCCCGCACCGCGACGAGGTCAGGGACGCTGTGGACGCGCTCGAGGTGGCGATGATGTGGACCGCGGGCTTCCCGGAGCCGCTCACCTTCAGCCTGCGCGCCGCCCGCGTGCTGCGCCGCCGCCTGCTCGACTTCGACCTGGTGCACGACAACCAGACGCTCGGCTACGGGATGCTGACGCTGCAGCGTCGTGCGCGGGGCGCCGGGATCCCGATGGTGACCACCATCCACCACCCGATCACCCTCGACCGCCGTCTGGAGCTCGCCGCCGCGCAGGGGTGGCGCCGGCTGACGCTGCGCCGCTGGTACGGCTTCCTGGCCATGCAGGGCCGGGTCGCCCGCCGCGCCGAGCACGTGCTCACCGTCTCGGAGTCCTCCGCCCGGGACATCACCACCGAGTTCAAGGTGGACCCGCGCCGCATCAGCGTGGTGCCGCTCGGCGCTGACACCGACGTGTTCGCCCCGCCGCAGGTGCCGCGGGTGCCCGGCCGGATCGTCGCGATGGCCAGCGCGGACAGCCCGCTGAAGGGCGTGACCACCCTGCTGGAGGCGTTCGCCAAGCTGCGCACCGAGCGAGACGTCGAGCTGCTGCTGGTCAGCAGACCCGGTCCCCGGACGCAGCAGCTGGTGGACTCGCTCGCCATCGCCGACTCGGTCCGGTTCGTGCACGGCCTGTCCGACCAGCAGCTGGCCGGCGTGCTCGGCTCCGCCGAGGTGGCCTGCGTGCCGTCCCTCTACGAGGGGTTCTCGTTGCCCGCGGTGGAGGCGATGGCCTGCGGCACGCCGCTGGTCGCTAGCCGCGCCGGAGCGCTTCCGGAGGTGGTCGGGGAGGACGGCAGCTGCGGACAGCTGGTCACCCCCGGCGACCCGGAGCAGCTCGCCGGTGCCCTCGCCGTACTCCTCGACGACCCGCACCGCCGCCGGCGGATGGGCGCCGCGGCCCGCGCCCGGGCGGTGGAGCGGTTCGGCTGGCGGGCTGTCGCCGAGCGCACCGCAGCCGTCTACGAGCGGGCGATCGCGGAGGCGGCGTGCTGACCGTCGACTTCGGGCGCCTCGGCGTGCGCGCCGGCGACCGGGTGCTCGACATGGGCTGCGGCGCCGGCCGGCACGCGTTCGAGCTGTACCGGCGCGGCGCCGACGTGGTCGCCTTCGACCAGGACGCCGACGAGCTGTCCGCGGTCTCGGACATGTTCGCGGCGATGCGGACGGCAGGGGAGGTTCCGGCCGGGGCCGAGGCCGACGTCAAGCAGGGCGACGCGCTGCAGCTGCCGTTCGCCGACGGCGAGTTCGACCGGATCGTCGCGGCCGAGGTCCTCGAGCACATCCCGGACGACCGCCGCGCGATCGCCGAGCTGGCCAGGGTGCTCCGCCCGGGCGGCACGGTGGCGGTCACCGTGCCCAGCTGGCTGCCCGAGCGGGTCTGCTGGGCCCTGTCGCGGGAGTACCACGAGGTGGAGGGTGGGCACGTGCGCATCTATACCGCCGCGGAGCTGGTCGGCAAGGTGACGGGGGCGGGGCTGCGGTACGACGGACGGGGGCATGCACACGCGCTGCACTCGCCCTACTGGTGGCTGAAGTGCGCGCTCGGCGCCGGCAACGACGACCACCCCGCCGTGCGCACCTACCACCGGCTGCTGGTCTGGGACATCATGAAGGGACCGTGGCTGACCCGGACCGCGGAACGGCTCCTCGATCCGGTGCTCGGCAAGAGCCTGGTCGCCTACTTCACCAAACCATGAGCCGCTCCCTTCCCCATCTGCCCGGCGTGCTGGACGGCCGCCGGGTCCGCGCCGCGGCGGCCGCGATCGCCGCGGCCCAGGAACCCTCGGGGGCGATCCCGTGGTTCCCCGGCGGGCAGGTGGACGCCTGGGACCATGTGGAGTGCGCGATGGCGCTGCTCGTCGGCGGCGAGCCGGAGGCCGCCCGCCGGGCCTACGGCTGGCTGTTCGCCGCCCAGCGGCCGGACGGGTCCTGGCCGATGGCCACCGTCGCCGGTCGGGTCACCGACCCGGGGACGGACACCAACATGTGCGCGTACATCGCGGTCGGGGTCTGGCACCACTGGCTGGTGTCGCGGGACGCCGGCTTCCTGTCCGAGGGCTGGCCGGTCGTGCGCCGGGCGCTCGACCTCGTGGTCGCCCATCAGCTGCCGTTCGGCGGCATCGACTGGGCGGTCGACGAGCACGGCGCCACCTTCGGCACTGCGCTGGTCACCGGGAGCTCGAGCATCCGGCAGGCCCTGGCCTGTGGGCTGTCCCTCGCGGGGCTGGTCGGTGAGCCGCAGCCGCACTGGGCGGCCGCGCTCGACCGGCTCGACCGGGCGCTTCGCGAGCACGAGGACCGGTTCGACCCGCGCCCGCGCCACGCCATGGACTGGTGCTACCCGGTGCTCGCCGGCGTGCTGCGCGGGCCGGCCGGCCTCGACCGCATCGCCGCCCGCTGGCACGACTTCGTGGTGCCCGGCCTCGGGGTGCGCTGCGTGGACGACCGGCCGTGGGTGACCGGTGCGGAAACCTGCGAGCTGGCGATCGCGCTGGCCTGCCTCGGCCGACGCGACGACGCGCTGCGGCTGCTGGCCGACATGCAGCACTTGCACGACCCGGACGGCTTGTTCTGGACCGGCTACGTGTTCGCCGACGGCGCCCGCTGGCCGGAGGAGCGCAGCACGTGGACGGCGGCCGCAGTGGTGCTGGCCGCGGACACGCTGGCCCGGACCACCGGCGGCGCGGACGTGTTCCTCGGCTCAGGCGACCGGGTCGCCCGCGTCGCCGCGCACCCGGCGTAGCACCCGCATCGAGCCGAGTGCCGCCACCTCCGCGAAATCGCCGCTCTCGACGGCCCGGCAGAACACGCGGTACGGCGCCTGGCCGCCGTCGGCCGGGTCCGGGTAGATGTCGTGGAAGGCCAGTGCCGCACCGGCGGCCACCCAGCGGCCGAACCCCTCGAAGTCTCCGGTGACATGCTCGTCGGTGTGTCCGCCGTCGACGAACAGCAGGGACAGCGGGGTGCGCCAGTGCGCCGACACCGTGGTCGACCTGCCGACCACGGCCACCACGTGCTCCTCGAGGCCCGCCCGGGCGATAGTGCGCCGGAAGGCGGGCAGGGTGTCCAGCCTTCCGAACTCGGGGTCGGCGAGCTCGGCGTCGTGGTAGTCCCAGCCTTCCTGGTTCTCCTCCGAGCCGCGGTGGTGGTCGATGGAGAACACCGTGCCGCCGCCCTCCAGGGCGGCCGCGCCGAGGTAGATCGCGGACTTGCCGCAGTACCCGCCGATCTCGAGCGCCGGTCCGTGGGGCAGCCGTTCCAGCGCCAGCCGGTGCAGCAGCTCGCCCTCGTCGTCGGGCATGAAGCCCTTGGTCGCGCGGGCCAGCTCCAGCAGCTCCTCCGGCATCATGGGCACATCATGCCGGAACCCAATTGCGAATCACTTGCAACAGCGAGTTGGTCGCCGGTAGCGTCGGAGGCGTGACCAGCAGCCTCACGTCGTACGTCTCGCGTCCTCGCCGCACTCCGGTGAGCGGCGCCGACGGCAGCGGCGCGAGCAGCCGGCGGGCGATCACCGGGATGTACGCCGTGGTCGCGCTGCTGCACGTGCTCGGCTGGGGCACGCTGGCGCTGTTCGTCGCGCCGCAGGGCTACCACGTCGGCGGCGGCGTCTTCGGGCTCGGCCTCGGACTGACCGCCTACACGCTGGGCATGCGGCACGCGTTCGACGCCGACCACATCGCCGCCATCGACAACACCACCCGGAAGCTGCGCGAGGAGCGCGGCGCCCAGCCGGTCTCGGTCGGCTTCTGGTTCTCCCTCGGCCACTCCACCGTGGTGGTGGTGATGGTCGCGCTGCTCGCGTTCGGGCTGCGGGCGCTCGGCTCGGCGGTGCAGAGCCCCGACTCGGTCGTGGACCGCTACGCCGGGGTCTTCGGCGCGTCGGTGTCCGGTGTATTCCTGCTGCTGATCGGCGGGGTGAACCTGGCCATCCTCGGCAACATCCTCCGGGTGTTCCTGCGCATGAGGCGCGGGGAGTACGACGAGGCGGAGCTCGAGGAGCAGCTGAACAACCGGGGAGCGATGAACCGGCTGTTCCGCGGCGTGATGCGCGGAATCCGGCGGCCGTTCCACATCTACCCGATCGGTGTGCTGTTCGGGTTCGGCTTCGACACGGTCAGCGAGATCGCCCTGCTGGCGCTCGCCGGCACCTCCGCCACGGTGGCCGGCCTGCCCTGGTACGCCATCCTCACCCTGCCGGTGCTGTTCGCCGCCGGCATGTCGCTGCTGGACACCACCGACGGCGCGTTCATGAACGGCGCCTACGGCTGGGCGTTCGCCCGGCCGGTCCGCAAGGTGTTCTACAACCTGACCGTCACCGCGCTGTCCGTGGTGGTCGCCATCGTGATCGGCCTGGTGGAGCTGGTCGGGGTGCTGGCCGCGCAGCTGTCGGTGCACGACGGCCCGATCGCCTGGGTCGGCGGGCTGTCCCTGAACTACGTGGGCTTCGGCATCGTCGCGGTGTTCGCGGCAGTCTGGCTGCTCGCGCTCGCTGTGTGGCGGTTCGCCCGGGTCGAGGAGCGCTGGAGCGCCCGGCTCGCCGACCGGACGCCCTAGCCGCACAGAAATTCGGTGGCCCCGGCGGCGCGACCGGGCCAGCCTGGACGCGTGCGGATCAGTGAGATGAGGGCCGACGACGCCCGCACCGTCGCGGAGGTGGTGCAACTGCGCAACGCCGTGATCAAGGTCGACTCGCCCTGGGAGCACCCGATGACCGCCACCGTGCAGGTCGGGGCGATGCGGCACGGCTGGGACGGGGAGCCGCCGCGCTGCTTCGTCGGGCACCAGGACGGCCGGCTGGTCGTCTACGGCGAGCTGTCGGTGAGCGACTGGGACAACACCCACCTCGCCTGGGTGGACGTGATGGTGCACCCGAACCGCCACCGGCAGGGGCTGGGCAGCGACCTGCTGCGGCACCTCATGGACGAGGCCCGCCGGCTCGGCCGGACCAGCGCCGGGATGGCCGGCTGGGAGAGCGCGGCGTGCCGTGGTTTCGCCAGGGCGCACGGGTTCGAGCAGAGGTCGCAGTCGATCATGCGACGCCAGCAGCTGTCCGAGGTCGACCCCGCGGAGCTGGCCAGGTGGTACGACGAGGCGACGGCACACGCCTCGGCGTACGAGCTCGTCCGCCTCGCGGGCGCCACGCCCCCGGATCTGCTGGACGCGGTCGCGACGCTCACCGCGGCGATCAACGACGCCCCGCAGGACGACCTGGACGTCGAGGACGAAGTGTTCACCGCCGAACGGGTCCGCGCCTACGAGCACGCCAACGCGGGGCGGCGGACCACCGGCTACCGGCTGCTCGCCCGGCACCGCGGCACCGGCGCCCTGGCCGGACAGACCGTGGTCGCCGTCGAGCGAGAGCGCCCGGAGATCGGCCACCAGCACGACACCAGCGTGGTCCGCGAGCACCGCGGGCACCGGCTCGGTCTGCTGCTCAAGGCCGGGATGCTGCGCTGGCTGGGCGAGGTGGAGCCGCAGCTGCGCAGCCTGGACACCTGGAACGCCGAGACCAACGGGCCGATGATCGCGGTCAACGAGCGGCTCGGCTACCGGGTGCTCGGCCGGGCGCTGCAGTTCCAGCGGTCGCTCAGCGGTTGACCCGGTAGCGCAGGAACAGGTAGCCGTCCTTCTCGAGCACGTCGGACAGCTCCATCTCGCTGGGCACGCCGAGCAGGTCTCCGGCGGTGATCCGCAGCTCCCGGCCCCCGATGACCAGCGGGGCCAGCGCGAGGCAGAGCTCGTCGACGAGGTCCGCGGCGAACAGCCCGGCGAGCACGTGAGGGCCGCCCTCGGACAGGATGTGGGGGAGCCCCCGCTCCGCGAGCAGCTCGACCGCGCGGGCAAGGTTCACCGCGTCGCGGCCGGCGACGACCACCTCGGCGACCCGCTCCGCCGCGCGCCGCCGCTCCGGCGACGCCGCCTCGGTGGTGAGCAGCAGGGGCCGGGCGGTCGCGCCGGTGAACGCGGCGCCACCGAGGTCGAGGTCCAGGTACCGGCTCAGCACGGCGAGCCGGGGCGCCTCGGACTGGCCGCGCTCGCGGCGCAGCTGCAGCTCGTCCTCGCCGAGCCGGAGCGGGCCGTACCCCTCGGCGCGGATGGTGCCCGCACCGACCAGCAGCACGTCGCACATCGTCCGCAGCTCGTGCAGCAGCGTCTGGTCCGCCAGCCCGGACAGGCTGCCGACACGGCCCGCCACCGCCGCCGCCCCATCGAGGCTGGAGACCATGTTGACCCTCAGGTAGGGCCGGCCCTCGGTGTCCGGGAGCGCGTAGGCGTCGAGGGTGTTGACGTCGTCGAACGGGCTGGGCTCCAGCCGGCGCATCAGCACGGGTCCACACCTCCTCGGTGGTCCCCGGCGGCGTGACCGGGCTCGAGATCCTCCACCTGCTCGTAGCCGAGCGCCGGCCCTTCGTCGTACGCCTCCACTCGCAGCGGGTCGAGCAGGAAGCCGACGTGGTCACCGAGCCCGTGCCTGTCCACGATCCTGCCCACGAACCGCCGTGGGCAGTCGTCGAGCAGCGGGACGTCCTGCGGGCCCCTGGTCCAGCGGCAGCGCTCGAACTTGTCGACGTCGTCGCCGGTGGCGCCGCCGAACAGCTCGGCGAGCTCCTGCTGGGCGGGATCGAGCACGTGCACGGCGAGCAGGTCGGCGTCACGGGCGACCCGATACGTGCGGTTGGCCACGGACAGGCACACGAGCATCCGCGGCGGGTCGATGCTGGCCTGGGTGGTGAAGCCGACCAGGCAGCCGGCTCGCTCCTGCCTGTCGGCGGCGGTGACCACGAACATCGGGTAGTCCAGCCCGTCCACGAAAGCGTCGAACCGATCGGTGTCCACGCTTGGATCCTGGCACACCAGCCGGGGCACCCCGCGCCCCGCGCCCTCTCTGCCGGGGCCGCCAGTTTCCCATGTTCACCTGAGGAATCGGCACCTCACACGGGACGTGAACCGCGTGGGGTGGCGGTTTGTCGTGTGATGTGCCTGTACGACGGGCGCCCGCGGAGCCGGCTGCGAGCCGAGCGGCCTCAGGCCGCGAGCCCGAGCAGTCGGCGAAACCTGGCCCCGGTCGCGACCGGGCTGTAGAAGTCCCGCCAGATGATCCGGCCCATCGAGAACTGCGTCGCCCCGCGGATCAGGTCCTCGCGGCGCTTCTCCTCGAAGACCACGTCGCCGGGCTCCTCGCCCTCCTTGAGCAGCCTGCCGTACTTGACCTTGCCGTCGAACTCGCCGAAGACCCGATGCTCGGGCCAGGCGAAGTCCACGATGCCCAGCAGCCGCCCGTTCTCGTCGTACACGTGGAACTGCAGATCGGGCCTGGGGAGTCCCTGGGTCCAGAACAGGAAGAATGAACGGCTCTCGCCGACCGACTCGATGCGCCCGTCTGACAATCGCACGACGATGCCCACCTTGCGCGATCCACCCCACCGCTCCACGCTCGCCATGCGCTTGCCGACACCATCGGGGTCGACGAGAGCACGATGCAGGGCCGAGTTCAGGCTGACCAGACCCGACTCCGTGGGCGAGACACACGCGTGCTCGAGCGTCGCACGGGTGGGTTCGGTCATGAGCAGGCCGCCACGTTCGACGAGGTCCTGGTCGGTCACGACACCGACATGATGGTGCACGTCTCCCTCGATGCGCGAGGAGCCTCCGTCGAGACGGGTGACATGGACGCGGTCGAGCCCGACGCCCCAGACGTCCACTCCCTGACCGATGAGTGAACTGCTGTGGCTCAGCGCGACGCGGCCCGACATCGATCGCATCACCGCCTTTGCGAGCACGAGGTGCCGGCCCTCCGGCGCCAGAGACTGCCACGTGTCGCGGTAGCAGTAGGCGCCGTGGCGGACCCGATGCCACTCCTTGTGCCGGAAGGCCGCGGCCACGGCCTTGTCGTCGTAGCCGCAGTCCGCGGCCTCGGCCCTGGTGAAGAAGCCGCAGGTACGTTCGAGATAACGGAGTCGCTCATCCATGCCCGTGATGTTGCGCGACCCGGGACCCGAACGGATCCGCGTGGCCACGCGGAGTGGAAAAGCTGTCGTCCTTCGGGGCTGGGGGCGAATTCTGGCCGGCAGATGCGTCGTACACCCACCGGGGGACGTGCCTCGACGCGGACCTTGTACCTCACACGACAAACTGCCACTTCACACGGTTCACACGTCGTGTGCTGTGCCAATTCCTCATGTGAGCATGGGAAACCGCGGATCAGCCTCGGAAGGGGAGGGTGGGCAGTCCGGTGACCCCGGGCCGGACCGAGAACAGCGCTCCGGCCTCCGGCTCGGCGCCGGGTGGGATGCCGTTCTTCGAGGTGGTGATGTAGAGCGTGTCCAGGGCAGCCCCGCCGAACGTGCACGCGGACACGTGGGTCGCCGGCACGTGCACGAGCCCGTCCAGCTTCCCCTCCGGGGAGATCCGGTGCACCGCTGAGGCACCCCACAGCGCTACCCAGACGTACCCGTCGGTGTCCACGCACAGCCCGTCCGGGTTGCCCTCGTGGGCGAAGAACGGCCGCCGGTTCGCCAGCGACCCGTCATCGAGCCGGTCGAGCACGTCGGTGCGGCCGGTCGGGGTGTCGTTGTAGTAGGCCCGGCTGCCGTCCGGGCTGAACGCGAACCCGTTGGAGATGGTCACGTCGGGCCACATCTCGTCGGTTGCGAACCCGCCGGAGCCGTCGGGGGAGAGGCGGTACATCCGGCCCGCGCCGGGCCGCTCGTCGTACCCCATCGTGCCGGTCCAGAACCGGCCCTCGGGGTCGCAACCGCCGTCGTTGAACCGGATGGTCGGGTCGGACCACACCTCCCCGAGAGGCCGTACGTCGGACAGGTCGGCCTTGTCGCACAGCCCCCAGCCCCGTTCCAGCGCGATCACCGCGCCCCCGCCCGCGCGGGGCCGGAGCGCCGCGGCGACCGAGCCGACGTGGGTGCGGGACACCGAGCCGTCCGGGAGCAGCGACAAGACGTCGCCGGCGCCTAGGTCGACGTACTTCAGGCCGCCCCAGCCGTCCCACCAGCAGGGCCCCTCTCCGTGCTGGGCCAGCGGATCCGTCACCTGGTCGGCATGCATGTGCCCAACCTAACGGGCCGTAGGCTTGTTGAGTGATCAACCGATGAGCCCTCGCCGCCGGGACCACCGCACGAGGATCCTGGTCGCGCTGATGATGACCATGGCGCTCATCGCGATGGACACCACGATCGTGGCCACGGCAATCCCGCAGGTGGTCGGCGACCTCGGTGGCTTCTCGCTCGTGGGCTGGGTCTTCTCGGTCTACCTGCTCGCCCAGACGGTGACCATCCCTGTCTACGGCAAGCTCGCCGACCTGTACGGCCGCAAGCCCGTCCTGGTCGTCGGGACGCTCGTCTTCCTGCTCGGCTCCGCGCTGTCGGCCGCCTCCTGGAACATGGTCACCCTGATCTGCTTCCGCGGGCTGCAGGGCCTCGGCGCCGGCTCGATCGGCGCGACCGTGAACACGGTGGCCGGCGACCTGTACGACGTGCGCGAGCGGGGCCGGGTGCAGGGCTACCTGTCCTCGGTCTGGGGCGTCTCCGCGGTGATCGCCCCGGCGCTAGGCGGCGGGTTCGCCGAGTACGCCTCCTGGCGGTGGATCTTCCTGGTCAACCTGCCCATCGGCGCCGTCGCCCTCACCCTGATCGTCCGCGACCTTCGCGAGGAGGTGGTGCGGCGCAGCCACCGGATCGACTACGCCGGAGCCGGTCTGCTGCTCGCCGCGGGCGGCCTGCTCGTCTTCGGGCTGCTCCAGGGCGGCACCGGCTGGGCCTGGGACTCCCCGCAGAGCATCGCCGTGTTCGCCGGCGCGGCTCTGGCCACCGTGCTTGCGGTGGTGGTCGAGCGTCGTGCAGCGGAGCCGGTGATGCCGCCCTGGCTGTGGTCGCAGCGGCTGACCGCCGGCTCGTACGCCGCCACCGCGTTCTCCGGCCTGCTGGTCATCGGGCTGTCCACGTTCCTGCCGACCTGGGCGCAGTCGGTCCTCGGCCTCGGGCCGGTGGCAGCCGGTTTCGTGCTCGCGGTGATGAGCATGTCGTGGCCGCTCGCCTCCAGCCTGTCCAGCCGGCTCTACCTGCGCATCGGCTTCCGGGACACCGCCCTGGTCGGGGGCCTGCTCACGGTCGCGGCCGGTCTGGTGTTCACCCAGCTCGGCATGGACGCCCCGGTGTGGCAGCCGGTGCTCGGTGCGCTGCTGATGGGCGCCGGGCTGGGGCTGATCACCTCGGCCTTGATCGTCGGCCTGCAGTCCACGGTGGACTGGGGCCGCCGCGGCGTGGTCACCGGTGGGGCGATGTTCTCCCGGTTCCTCGGCCAGAGCCTCGGCGCCGCCGTGTTCGGCGCCGTCACCAACGCCGTGCTGCTGCACCGGCTGCACTCCGTTCCCCAGGACGTGCAGGGGCAGGTGCCCGGGACCGTGGACCAGGTCAGCCGCGCACTGCAGGGCCACGTCACCGGAGCCGCCCAGACGTACATGCGGTCGGCGCTGCACGCGTCCACGCACGCGGTGTTCGTCGGGCTGCTCGCCGCCGGCGTGGTCACCTGCCTGCTGCTGCTCCTGGTGCCGCGCCGCTTCCCGATGTACGTCGAGGAGCCGGCGGACGTCGCGGGCTGATCACCAGCCGCGGTCCCGCCACTCCGCCAGGTGCGGCCGCTCCCGCCCCAGGTCGGAGTCGTCCCCGTGTCCCGGGTAGAACCAGGTCTCGTCGGGAAGCCGGTCGAACACCTTGCTGGACACCTCGTCGAGCAGGGTGGCGAAGTCCTCCTTCGACCAGGTCTTGCCGATCCCTCCCGGGAACAGCGAGTCGCCGGTGAACAGGTGCGGGGTGCCCGCCGGGTCGTCGTACAGCAGCGCGATCGACCCCGGGGTGTGACCGACGAGGTGGATCACCTCGAGCCGGCACTCGCCGACCAGCACGGTGTCCCCGTGCCGCACGCGCTGTGTCGTCGGGACCGGGATCTCGTCGGCGTCGGCCTCGCCGGCGACCGTCTCCGCCCCGGTCACGTCCACCACTGCCGGCAGCCCCTGCCAGTGGTCCTGGTGCCGGTGCGTGGTGACCACCTGGGCGAGCCCGTCGTCGCCGACCAGGCCCAGCAGCCGGTCCGGCTCCGCGGCGGCGTCGATGAGCAGCTGCTCGTCCGTGTGCTGGCAGCGCAGCAGGTAGGCGTTGTTGTCCATCGGGCCGACGGAGAGCTTGCTGATGGTCAGGTTCGCCAGCTCGCGCACGTCCGGCGGGCCACCGGGACGGACCTTTCCCCTGTAGCTCATGCTCACCTCCACCGGCCCAGCGCGGGCACCGTGCCCGCCGACGACACCAGACCCGTCCCGTCGCCCCGTCCGAGCAGCCACCACGCGAGCGCGCCGGCGGGCCCGGCCACCTCCGGTCCCTCGCCGGGGCCGATCTTCCACAGCCCGTCGGTGTCGGTGGAGCGCAGGACCGCCGACGGCTCCGCGCTGCGCTCGCCCTGGATCCGGGTGATCACCGTGTCGCTGAACTCCCCGTCCCACTGCTCCCAGGTGTAGCCGGCGCCGAGGTCGGCGTGGTGCACCTCGACCTCGAGCAGCCGTGCACCGGGGACCGCCCGGGCCGGGAACGGCTCCGTGTCGGGAGTACGACGGATGGGGGAGTCCCACTGGTCAGCGGCGAGTGCCTGCGCGGCCTCCACCAGCGCGGCGCACGACCGTTCCGACTCCGTCCGGAGATCGTCGGCGCTACGGGCAGCCCCGGAATCAATGTCGGAATTGCGTTGTTCCTGGGACGGGTACATCGCGCGCACCTCGCCGAGCCGTGCACCGGTGAGCACGTTCACCATCGCGTCGGCGTTCCGGGCCAGATGCGTCACGACGTGCCCCCGGGTCCAGCCCGGCAGCAGCGACGGAGCCCGCATCGCCTCGTCGTCGAGAACTGTCAGTGCCTCCAGATAGCGTGTGGTGGCGGCCTCCAGTGCGGCGAGCGAGGGCGGGTCAGAAGGCGGCTCGGGGTGCGAAGTGGTCATGGGCCCATCACACCACCGGCGTGGCGACTTGCGCCACGCGGATACGATTGACGAACGTGTGTTCGACGGCAGGAGCAGAGGAAAGCACAGTGGCAGACCAGCTGATCATCCGCGGTGCCCGCGAGCACAACCTCAAGGACGTGTCCCTGGACCTGCCCCGGGACGCGCTGATCGTGTTCACCGGGCTCTCCGGCTCCGGCAAGTCCAGCCTCGCCTTCGACACCATCTTCGCAGAGGGCCAGCGGCGCTACGTCGAGTCGCTGTCCGCCTACGCGCGGCAGTTCCTGGGCCAGATGGACAAGCCGGACGTGGACTTCATCGAGGGCCTGTCGCCCGCGGTGTCGATCGACCAGAAGTCCACCTCGAAGAACCCCCGCTCGACGGTGGGCACGATCACCGAGGTCTACGACTACCTGCGGCTGCTCTACGCCCGCGCGGGCCGGCCGCACTGCCCGACCTGCGGCGCGCCGATCTCCCGGCAGACGCCGCAGCAGATCGTGGACCGGGTGCTTGGCTTCGAGGACGGCACCCGCTTCCAGGTGCTCGCCCCGGTGGTCCGCGGTCGGAAGGGCGAGTACGTCGACCTGTTCCGCCAGCTGCAGACCCAGGGGTTCTCGCGGGCCCGCGTGGACGGCTCCACCCACCCGCTGTCCGAACCCCCGACCCTGAACAAGCAGAAGAAGCACACTATCGAGGTGGTCGTGGACCGGCTGGCGGCCAAGCCGTCGGCCAAGCGCCGGCTCACCGACTCGGTGGAGACCGCGCTGGGGCTGTCCGGGGGTCTCGTCGTGTTCGACCTCGTCGACCTTCCGGAGGACGACCCGGGTCGCGAGCAGCGGTTCTCCGAGCGGATGGCCTGCCCGAACGAGCACCCGATCGACACCGACGACCTGGAGCCCCGGTCGTTCTCGTTCAACTCGCCGTACGGCGCCTGCCCGGAGTGCCACGGGCTCGGCACCCGGATGGAGGTGGACCCCGACTTGGTGGTCTCCGACCCGACCCAGACGCTCGGTGAGGGCGTGATCGGGCCCTGGTCGGGGGCACACGTCGCGGACTTCTTCACCCGGCTCCTCGGGGCGCTCGGCGACGAGCTCGGCTTCGACCTGGACACCCCGTGGAAGGACCTGCCCGCCAAGGCCCGCAAGTCGATCCTGGAGGGCCACGCGACCAAGGTCCATGTGCGGCACCGCAACCGCTACGGCCGCGAGCGGTCCTACTACACCAGCTTCGAGGGGGTCCGCCCCTACATCGAGCGCCGGCACCGCGAGGCCGAGTCCGACACCAGCCGGGAGCGCTTCGAGGGCTACATGCGCGAGGTGCCGTGCCCGAAGTGCCAGGGCAGCCGGCTCAAGCCGGTGTCGATGGCCGTGACCATCGGTGGGAAGAGCATCGCCGAGCTCTGCGCGCTGCCCATCAACGAGGCCGCGGACTTCCTGAAGACCCTGGACCTGTCGGCGCGGGAGCGGCAGATCGCTGAGCGGGTGCTCAAGGAGATCCAGGAGCGGCTGCGGTTCCTGCTCGACGTGGGCCTGGACTACCTGTCCCTGGACCGGCCCTCAGGCTCTCTGTCCGGGGGCGAGGCGCAGCGGATCCGGCTGGCCACCCAGATCGGGGCCGGGCTGGTCGGGGTGCTCTACGTGCTCGACGAACCGTCCATCGGCCTGCACCAGCGCGACAACCACCGGTTGATCGAGACGCTCGTCCGGCTCAAGGACCTGGGAAACACCCTCATCGTCGTCGAGCACGACGAGGACACCATCCGCACCGCTGACTGGGTGGTCGACATCGGCCCCGGCGCCGGCGAGCACGGCGGCCAGGTGGTGGTCTCCGGCACGGTGAAGGAGCTGCTCGAGCACCCGGACTCGCAGACCGGGCTCTACCTCTCCGGCCGCAGGCAGATCCCGGTCCCGGTGGTACGCCGTCCGCGGCAGCCGGGCCGCGACCTGACCGTGCGCGGCGCGAGGGAGCACAACCTGCGGAAGGTGGACGTGACCTTCCCGCTCGGGCTGTTCGTCGCGGTCACCGGGGTGTCCGGCTCCGGCAAGTCCACGTTGGTCAACGACATCCTCTACACCGCGCTCGCCAAGGAGATCTACAACGCCCGCACGGTGCCGGGCCGGCACACCCGCATCGACGGGGTCGAGCACGTGGACAAGGTGATCCACGTCGACCAGTCGCCGATCGGCCGCACGCCTCGGTCCAACCCCGCGACGTACACCGGAGTCTTCGACCACGTGCGCAAGCTGTTCGCGTCCACGCCCGAGGCGAAGGTGCGCGGCTACCAGCCGGGCCGGTTCTCGTTCAACGTCAAGGGCGGCCGCTGCGAGGCGTGCGCCGGCGACGGCACGATCAAGATCGAGATGAACTTCCTCCCGGATGTCTACGTCCCCTGCGAGGTGTGCCACGGGGCCCGGTACAACCGGGAGACCCTCGAGGTGCACTACAAGGGCAAGACCATCGCCGAGGTGCTGGACATGCCGATCGAGGAGGCGGTCGACTTCTTCGAGGCGATCCCGGCGATCTCCCGCCACCTGCGCACCCTCGTCGACGTGGGGCTCGGCTACGTCCGGCTCGGCCAGCCGGCGCCCACCCTGTCCGGAGGAGAGGCGCAGCGGGTCAAGCTGGCCTCCGAGCTGCAGAAGCGGTCCACCGGCCGCACCGTCTACGTGCTGGACGAGCCCACCACCGGGCTGCACTTCGAGGACATCCGCCGGCTGCTGCTCGTGCTCGGCCGGCTTGTCGACCAGGGCAACACGGTCCTGGTCATCGAGCACAACCTGGACGTGATCAAGACCGCGGACTGGCTGGTGGACATGGGCCCGGAGGGCGGC
>DASSKA010000230.1:0-2395 GCA_035690905.1 Nocardioidaceae bacterium
AGCCCCAGCCAGATGCCGACGAGCGCTCCCAGCGCGGACATCACGAAGATCAGCGTGGTGAACCGGGCGCGCGACCGGCGCGGGGCCACCTCGTTGATGTAGGAGTTCACGATCGCCAGGTCGGCGCCGATGCCGATACCGGTGATCACCCGGGCGGCCACGAAGTTGGAGTAGTCGGGCGCGAACGCGTTGTAGAGCGACCCCAGGCCGGTGATCAGCATGGTGATCAGCAGCATGTTGCGGCGGCCCATCTTGTCGGCCAGCGGGCTCAGCGCGAGCGTGCCGACGACGTACCCGACCAGGTTCAGCACCACCGGCAGCGGGATGTTGGACAGCGCGGTCTCCGGGGTGCAGCCGGGCTTGATCTCGATGCAGGTCTGGATGAACGAGACGTTGATGTCGAAGATGTCGTAGAACGTGAACAGGAAGCCCAGCCCGATGATCGCGATGAACCGGTACGACAGCGACCAGACCTCCAGTCGCTCCAGCCTGGCGATGATGGCCGGCCCCCGCACGGCCTCGGACGGCAAGGGTTGTGTGGTTGCCACTGCGTGTGCCTCCTGTGGTGGTGGGTTCTCTCAGCCGGTCATCGCCCCGAGGCGTGCGAGCATCCGGTCCAGGCATCGGCTGAGGTCTGCGGGCCGGGGGTCTGGGAGCACGGCGGCGACGTGAGCGTCCGGGCGGACCAGCCACACCTCGTCGTCGCGGGAGCCGAGCACGTCGGGCAGCTGCGGGGCGAGCTCGCGCATCCTGAACACCTGCACCGGCACCGGACCGGAGGGCAGCGCGGCCTCGACCCGGTCGCCGTGCAGCGCGGTGACCCCGCCGCGCAGCAGCTCGCGCAGCCGGGTCGCGCCGGGCGCGGTGACAGGCAGGTCCGGCATCAGCACTCCGGGCCCGGGGGAGGGCAGCGCGCCCTTCGGCGGCCGGCCGGCGAACGGCCGGGCCGGGTCCGGCGTGGTCAGCGGCGAGGCGGCGTACCAGAACGGCTCGGCGAGCCGTCCGGAGTCGACGCGCGCCTTCGCGGCGTGGTCGCGGCGGGCCCGCTCGAGGGTGCGGCGGCGCTCGTCCCACTCGGCGTCGTTCTGCGGGACGAGGAACCGCATGGTGGCGCCGGTGATCGCCAGGTTCTCCTGCGCAGCCGCGTGCCGCTCCTGGTGGTAGCTCTCCAGCAGCGCCTCGGGTGCCCAGCCACGGGCCACGAAGGCGATCTTCCAGGCGGCGTTCTCCGCGTCCATCACCCCGGAGTTCAGTCCGCGCGCGCCGAACGGGGCCACGCAGTGCGCGCCGTCGCCGGCGATCAGCACCCGGCCGACCCGCATCCGGTCGGCGATCCTCGATCCGAACCGGTAGACCGACCGCCACACGATCTCGTAGTCGCGTTCGCCGATCACCATCCGGATCCGCCGGTCCAGGGCGCCGGTGCGCTCCTCCTCGACCAGGTCGAAGCCCTCCGGCACCTGCCAGTCGATCCGGTACGTCGAGTCCGGGCACGGGTGGATGAGCACCTGGCGGCCGGGGTTCCACTCCGGGTCGAAGTAGAACCGCCGCTCCCGTTCCCAGCCGGGCAGGTCGGTGCGGATGTCGCAGATCAGGAACTGGTCGCCGAAGCCGCGGCCCTGGTACTCCACGCCGAGCAGCCGGCGGACCGCGTGACCGTGTGACCCGGGGCAGGCCAGCGCATGCGAGCCGTGCACCGGCACGAGACCCTGCTCCGTCCGGCAGGTGACGGTCACCCCGTCGTCGCCCTGCACGAGCCCCACCACGTCGTACCCCCACCGGACGGTGATCAGCGGCTGCCGGGCGATCTGCTCGTCGAGGATCTGCTCGGTGCGGCACTGCGAGATGTTGACGAAGGGCGGGAAGTACGACGCTCCGCGGTCCTGGAACTCCTGGCAGAACAGCTCCTCGTCGCGGTAGAACGTGCGAGCCCTGGTCCAGGTCACCCCGATCTCGGCGATCCGCTTGCCGGCCCCGACGCTGTCCCAGATGTCGAGGACGTCTCGCTGCTGGCAGATGGACTTCGAGCCGACCAGGTCGCGTTCGGGGCGCGCGTCCAGGAGGGTGACCGGGAGCCCCCAGCGGGCCAGCAGCAGCGCCGCCGTCTGGCCGACGGGCCCGTTGCCGATGACGATCACCGGCTCGGGGGCAGCAGTCGTCATGGTCCCCTCAGTCCTGGAGCTGGTCCCACACCTGGCGGTCCCGCTCGGCGGTCCAGATCTCCGGCCAGTCCTTCCCGTCGAGCTCGTCCCAGAGCCGTGCCACGTCGAAGGGCAGGCAGTGCTCGAAGATCGGCCAGTGCCCGAACTGCGGTGCGAGCGCGGCGTGTGCCGCCTGGAAGGCGTCCTTCAGGGTGCCGCCGCGCCGGTGCACCGCACCGACCTCGGTGAGCATG
>DASSKA010000231.1:0-9698 GCA_035690905.1 Nocardioidaceae bacterium
GACCAGCCGGCCAGCTGCTCCTGCAGGATCTCCGACCGTGCGCTGGAGAGCTGGTCGATGATCTGCACGCCGGCCGGCGTCAACGTGACCAGACCGGCTGCGTCGCGCTGCGCGAATCCGCCCGCGATGATCCCGTCGATCTTCGTGCGAATCTGCTCAACCGGCAGGCCAAGCCGCCGCGCCGCCGCGTCGTCGGTGATCGGACCGGCGTGGTAGAGCCGGAACACGCCGTACGCCTGCGGGATGGTGATGGCCACGCCGGCCCGCGCGATGACGGCGTCGTACCGATCCCACAGGTTCTGCCGGCCGGTCAGCCGGGTCAGCGCGCGCTCGATCTCGTCCAGCGAGCTGCGGAACGTCGGCAGGCCGGTGGCCTCGCCGAGCTCCGGCGACGCGGTAGCGCCACGCAGCGGCACTTCGCGCAGGAAGAGGGTGAGCACGAACGCGACGAGCGTGATCGGCACCGCGATCAGGAACACCGTCTGCATCGACAGCGCGAAGATGTGCAGGAACGGTGCGGACTGCGCATGCGGCAGCTGATGGACCGAGGTCGGCGATTGGAGCGCGCGCTGCACCGGAAAGTCGCGTGGGAGCGTGCCGTTGGCCAGCCCGCCGGTCACCTTCGAGTGCAGCTGGTTGTTCAGGATCGTGCCGAAGATCGACGCGCCGAACGAACCGCCGATCGAGCGGAAGTAGGTGGCGCCGGAGGTCGCCGTGCCGAGGTCGGCGTAGTCCACCGTGTTCTGCACCGCGATGATCAGCACTTGCATGGTCAGGCCCAGGCCGAAGCCGAACACGGCCATGTCCACGCCCATGAGCGTCGCGCTGGACTGGTCGTCGATCCGGGAGAGCAGAAAAAGCCCGCCCGCCATCAGTGCAGTGCCGACGATCGGATAAATCTTGTATTTGCCGGTCCTGCTGATCAGCTGTCCGCTGCCGATCGATGCGATCAGCAAACCGCCCATCAGCGGCAGCAGCCGCAGCCCGGACACGGTCGGCGAGTTGCCGTTGACGACCTGCATGAACAGCGGAATGAACGACAGCGCGCCGAACATGCACAGGCCGACCACGAACCCGATCGCGGAGCACATCGAGAACACCGGATTGCGGAACAGACGCAGCGGCAACACCGGCTCCACGACGCGCTGCTCCACGAGTACGAACCCGAACAGCAGCACCACGGCGCCGATCCCGCAGCCCCACACCTCGGCCGAGTTCCAGGCCCAGGTGCTGCCGCCGAGGCTGGTGATCAGCACAAGGCAGGTCGACGCCGCGGCGAGCAGCGTGGTGCCGGCGTAGTCGATCCGCGGCCGCTGCTGCGGCGCCTTGGACCGCAGCGCGGCCGCGATGACGCCCAGAGCCACCACGCCGACCGGCAGGTTGACGTAGAACACCCAGCGCCAGGACAGGTTGTCCACCAGGAAGCCGCCGAGCAGCGGCCCGAGTACCGACGAGACGCCGAAGACCGCCCCGATCACGCCCTGGTACCGGCCGCGGTCCCTGGGCGGCACGACGTCCGCGATCACCGCCATGGCGAGCACCATCAGCCCGCCGCCGCCGATGCCCTGGAAGGCCCGGAACGAGATCAGTTGCAGCATGTTGTGCGCGATCCCGCACAGCACCGAGCCGACCAGGAAGATGACGATGCAGACCTGGAAGACGGTCTTGCGGCCGAACAGGTCGCCGAGCTTCCCCCACAGCGGCGTGGTCGCGGTCGAGGCCAGCATGTACGCGGTGACCACCCAGGACAGGTGGTTCGCTCCGCCAAGGTCGCTGACGATGGTCGGCAGCGCGGTGGACACGATCGTCTGGTCCAAGGCGGCGAGGAACATGCCGAGCATCACGCCGGCGAACACCAGCCGCACGCGGCCGGCGTTCTCCTCGATCGGCGCGACGTTCGCGGCGGTCTCTGCCATCTGACCCGACATCAGCGCCTCCGCGGCGGTCGCGAACCAATGAAGATAGTTGTTCCCTCAAACAGAGGTAACACCCGTATCTGCCTGGTGCCCGTTGGAAACGCTGAACGGATGAGTTGAAAAGCCTTATCACCGCGCTGGCCGGTCGGCCCCGGCCAGCGCGTCGCGATCCGGTGGCTAGCCGAAGTCGATGGCGCTGAACTTGCGCAGCTTGTCCAGCCGGTGCTCGGAGTCGATCCGGCGAACGGTGCCGCTCTTCGACCGCATCACGAGCGAGGACGTTATCGCGCCGCCGGCGCGGTACCGCACTCCGCGCACCAATTCGCCGTCGGTGATCCCGGTAATGGCCACGAACGCGTTCTCGCCGGTGACCAGGTCGTCCGTGGTCAGCACCCGGTCGAGATCGTGGCCCGCGTCCAGCGCCTTGCGCCGCTCCGCGTCGTCCCGGGGCCAAAGCCGGCCCTGGATCACCCCGCCGAGGCACTTCATCGCGCAGGCGGCGATGATGCCCTCCGGGGTCCCGCCGACGCCGAGCAGCAGATCCACGCCGGTGTCCGGGCGGGCGGCCATGATCGCCCCGGCCACGTCGCCGTCGGTGATGAACTTGATCCGGGCGCCGGTGGCGCGGATCTCCTCGGCGATCTTCGCGTGGCGGGGCCGGTCCAGCAGCACCACGGTGACGTCCTCGGCGGCGCTGCCCTTGGCCTTGGCCACCTGGTGGATGTTCTCGGCGATCGAGCAGCGGATGTCCACGACCTCCGCCGCCTCCGGGCCGGTGGCCAGCTTCTCCATGTAGAACACCGCCGACGGGTCGTACATCGACCCGCGCGGCGCCACCGCCATCACCGAGATCGCGTTGGCCATCCCCTTGGCGGTCAGCGTCGTCCCGTCGATCGGGTCGACGGCCACGTCGCACTCCGGGCCGGTGCCGTCGCCGACCTGCTCGCCGTTGAACAGCATCGGGGCGTTGTCCTTCTCGCCCTCCCCGATCACCACCGTGCCGCGCATGCCGACGGTCGAGATCAGCGTGCGCATGGCGTTGACGGCCACGCCGTCAGCGCCGTTCTTGTCGCCGCGCCCGACCCAACGGCCCGCCGCCATCGCGGCCGCCTCGGTGACTCGGACCAGCTCCAGGGCCAGGTTCCGGTCCGGGGCGTCGTGGGCCGCGGACAGATCGGGGGGGAGGGTGCGCTGCGACATAACCGGATGGTAACCGAGGTCAGGGCGCCGGCGGCAGGCTCGATCGGGCCATCGGCGGCTCGGCCGGGTCGGCGGGCTCCGCGCCGTACACCGTCACCTCGGTCGCCTTCACCGTCGCCCACACCCGCCGGCCGGGCTCCAGCCCGAGGCGTACGGCGGAGGTGGGGGTCACGTCCGCGATCAGCGGGGCGGCGGCGTCGAGGTGCACGCGCACCGCGGGACCGTGCGGCACCACTGAGCGGACCGTGCCGGGCCACCGGTTCCGGGCGCTACCGGTCGGCTCCTCGGCGGTGAGCGTCACCGCGGCCGGCGGGAAGGCGGCGAACACCTCGCCGCGGGCCCGCGTGACGGTGACCAGCACGGAGCCGTCCGGCAGGGCCACGTCGGTGCCGCGGCCGATGCCGCGCAGCACGTTCAGCCCGACCAGCCGCGCCACGTGCCCGGTGCGCGGGCGGCTGGCCACCTCCTCGGGGGTGCCGACCTGCGCGACCCGGCCCTGGTCGAGCACCACCACCCGGTTGGCCAGCGTCAGGGTGTCCAGCGCGTCGTGGGTGACCAGCACGGTCACGCCGCGGAACGAGGCCAGGTGCCGGGCCAGCTCGAAGCGCAGCGACATGGCCACCCCGACGTCCAGGGCGGCGAGCGGCTCGTCGAGCAGCAGCAGGCTGGGATCGGTGGCCAGCGCGCGGGCGATCGCCACCCGCTGCGCCTGCCCGCCGGACAGCTGCGCCGGCCGGCGGTCCGCGAGATCACCGACCCCCAGCCGGTCCAGCCACTCCTCGGCCAGCCGGTGCGCGACCCGGCGGGACGCGCCGCGGCTGCGGGGGCCGAATGCCACGTTGCCGCGGCTGCTCAGGTGCGGGAACAGCAGCTGCTCCTGGAACACCACCCCGACGTTGCGGTCCTGGGTGCGCAGCCGCCGGCCGGGCGCCTCCCACAGCCGGCCGGCGCAGGCGACGGTGCCCTCGTCCAGCGCGACCAGTCCGGCCAGCGCTCGCAGCAGGGTGGACTTGCCTGCGCCGTTCGGCCCGATCACCGCCACCACGTCGCCGCGCTGGGCGCAGAGCGCGGCGTCCAGGGTGTGCTGCGGGCGGCGCACCACGACCGAGGCGTCCAGGAAGGCGTCCACCGGGTCACTCACCGGGTCACTCACCGGGTCACTCATCGGGTCACCTGCTCGAACCACCGGTCGCGGAGCAGCGCCAGCACCGCCACCGACACCAGCAGCAGGATCACACTGACCACGATCGCGGCGCCCTGGTTCCTCTGCAGGTCGGTGTAGACGAGCAGCGGCATGGTCTGGGTGGTGCCCCGGAAGTTGCCGGCGAAGGTGATGGTGGCCCCGAACTCGCCGATGGAACGGGCCCAGCCGAGCACCAGTCCGGCGAGCACGCCGGGCAGTGCCATCGGCAGGGTGACCCGGGTGAACGTGGTCCAGCGGCTGGCGCCCAGGGTGGCTGCCACCACGTCGTACTCCCGGTCGGTGGAGCGCAGCGCCCCCTCGACGCTGATCACGTAGAACGGCAGCGCCACGAACGCGTGCGCGATCACCACGGCGGCGGTGGTGAACGGGATGGTGATCCCGAACGCCTCGAACAGCGGCTGGCCGAGCAGGCCCTGCCGGCCGAACGCGGTCAGCAGCGCCACGCCGGCGACCACCGGAGGAAGCACCAGCGGCACCGTGACCATCACCCGCAGCAGGGAGCGGCCCGGGAAGGACAGCCGGGCCAGCAGCCAGGCCAGCGGGGTGCCGACCACCGCGGCCACCACCATCGCCGCGGTGGAGGTCTCCAGGGACAGCACCAGGGCGTCGGCCAGGGCGGGGGAGCGCAGCTGCTCGGGCACGGTGGACCACGGTGTGCGCACCAGCAGCGCGACGAGCGGGAAGACCAGGAACGCGACGGCGAGGACCGCCGGCGCCATCAGCCGCGCCGGCGGCCGCCCGACCGAGGCCCGGCCGGTCCCGCTCATGGCGCGCCGAACCCGGCTGCTCTCAGCGCCTGCTGGCCGGCCGGGGAGCGCATCAGCTCGACCCAGTCCCGGGCCAGTGTCGGGTGACCGGAGCCGGTGAGCGCCACGATCGGGTACTCGTTGAGGTGCTGGGCGGCGTGCGGGATCTGCAGCGCGGTGACCTTGCCCTGCGAGGAGCGCACGTCGGTGGCATACACCAGCCCGGCGTCGGCCTCGCCGAGCTCCAGCTTGCTGAGCACGGACTTGACGTCGACCTCGCGGCTGACCGGCGGTGCGGACACGTGGTTGGCCTTCAGCAGCGTGTCGGAGAGGGCCCCGCAGGGCGCGGAGGAGACGCAGGCGAGGTACTTCACACCTGGCTGGTCGAGGTCGGCGATGCCGGTGACGTGCGCAGGGTTGTCCTTCGGCACCGCGAGCACCAGCGTGTTGGTGGCGAACAGCAGCGGCTTCCCGTCGTTCGCCTGCGCCGCGACCACGGTGTGCATGGTGCGGGTGTCCGCGGTGGCCAGCACGTCGGCCGGCGCACCCTGGGCGACCTGCTCGGCGAGGGTGGCGCTGGAGTCGAAGGAGAACCGGACGTGCACGCCGGGGTGCTGCTTCTCGAAGGTGCGGCCCAGCCTGCCGAACGCCTCGGTCAGCGACGACGCGGCCAGCACGGTGAGTGGGCCGGCGCCGCCCGAACCGCTGCCTCCGGACGAGGCGCACCCGGCCAGCAGCCCGGCCAGCAGGAGTACGACGGACAGGGTGCTCGTGACGCGTCTCATGGCAGCTCCACCACCACGTTGGTCGACTTCACCGACGCGATCGCCGGCACCCCGGGCTCCAGCCCCAGCTCGTCGGCGGCCTCGGCGCTCATCAGGGACACCATCCGGAACGGCCCGCAGACCATCTCCACCTGGGCCATCACGGTGTCCTTGCGGACCGAGGTGACGATCCCGCGCATCCGGTTCCTGGCGCTCACCGAGTCCGATCTCGTGCCGCGCTCGAGCGCCTCGGCGCCGCTGTCGGCGAGGGCCCTGGCGAGCTCGGCCAGGTCGGCGCCGCGGATCGTCGTACGCCCGTCCGGTCCGGGCCCGGCCGCCACCCGGCCGGCGTCCACCCAGCGGCGCAGGGTGTCGTCACTGACGCCGAGCAGCTCGGCGGCCTCCGCGACTCGGTAGCTAGTCACGCTCACATCATTCCGCATCTGCGGCTCAGAGCGCCACTCATGCTCCGCAACTGCGGATCAGCGGAGCAGGCCGGACCAGGCCCAGAGAACCACCACCCCGATCACCAGGGCGGGCGGGGTGATGAGCGCGGAGAGCCGGTGGAAGTCCCCGGCCCGGGCTCGCCCGCCGCGGCGCACCAGGGTGCGGCGCCACAGCAGGTTGGCCAGCGATCCGGTGTAGGTCAGTCCGGAGCCGACGTTGAGACCGACCAGCGCGCTGAGCACCGCGACCGTGCCCAGCGGTGCCACGAACGGCACCAGCAGCAAGGTGGCAGGCAGGTTGTTCACCACGTTGGCCAGCACGGTGGCCAGCACCGCGATGCCCAGCAGGTCCAGCAGCGAGGTGCCGCCCGGCACCAGGGCGTGCACCACTGCGCCGAGGAAGCCGGTGGACAGGCCGGCCACCACGACCCCGAGGCACAGCACGAACAGCGCGAAGCCGAGGTGCGCGGAGGAGACGATCGCCCGCACCGTCGTACGACGGGTGCGCAGCGCGTTCCCGCCGAGCGCCACCGCCGCCGCGGCCGCCACCCAGGCCGGAGCCACCCCGAACGGCGAGGTGACCGCGAAACCGGCCAGCATCACGCCCACGATCAGCACCGGCACGACAGGCAGCGCGGCCCCCGGCCCGGCCCCGTCCGGGCCAGGCGGAACGGCCAGGTCGTGGGCGAAGAACACCCGCTGTCCGACGTACTCCACCACCAGCACCGCCAGCCACACCGGCGCCATCAGGGCCGCGAAGGCCAGGAAGGACAGGTGCAGCGACGGCAGCGCCAGCAGGTTGGTCAGGTTCGAGACCGGGAACAGCAGCGAGGCGGAGTTGGCCAGCCGCACGCACGCGTGCACCATCGGGCGGGTGGTGACGACCGCCCGGGTCGCCGCGGTGGCGACCACCGGGGTGAGCAGCACTACGGTCGCGTCCAGGCTGAGCACCGCGGTGACCAGGGCCGCGGCCAGGAAGGTCAGCAGCATCATCCGGTGCGGGTCGCGCCGCGCGGCGCGCACCACGAGCGAGCCGACCGCGGCGAACACGCCCTCCACCGCGCACATCTCGGCGACCACCAGGATCGCCGCGAGGAACCCGACCACGGGCAGCAGGTGGCCGACCTCGGTGGCGATCCGGTGCCAGGAGAGCATCCCGGTCGCGATGACGGCGCCGGCCGCCACCACTCCTGTGACCGCCTCCATCCGGCCCGACGGGTGCCGGAACGCCACCACCAGCATCAGCACCAGCGCCAGGACTGCGAGGGCGTCGAACAGCGCGGGCGGCACCGGCGCAGCCTACGCTGACCCGGCCCGGGGGCCGGCCGCTCAGCCGGGGAGAATGGAATCGTGAGCGAGCAACCCGGCCGATACCAGCGATCCTTCTCCGGACTCGCCGCCGCGCTGGTGGTGCTGGTCGCGTTCGTCGTCGTCCTGGTGGTGCTGCAGAAGATCACCAACGCCGCCGGATCGCCCAACCCGGCGCCGGCGGTGCCCTATGCCAAGGCGGCAACGTACGCCCGGCAGCAGGCGCACCTGCACCTGCTCGCCCCGCCGTCGCTGCCGAAGGGCTGGCGGGCCACCAGCGTGCGGTACGTCGACGGGCCGGACGAGCACTGGCACCTCGGCGTGCTCACCGCCCACGACCAGTACGTCGGGCTGGAGCAGGGGCACGGGCCGGTGCGGGCGCTGGTGAACAAGTACGTCGACCCGCAGGCGCGCCGGCTGAAGCCGGCCACCATCGACGGGGCGTCCTGGACCGTCTGGTCCGACAGCGGGGGCGACCTCGGCTTCTGCCGCCGGCAGGGGAACACCACCACCCTGGTGGTCGGCACGGCCGACCGAGCCACCCTGACCGGCTACCTGGCCTCGCTGCGCTGAGCGCCTACTGTCCGTCGGCCTTCTCCTCGGCGGCCAGCGCGTCGTCGAGCCGCTTGCGCACCCCGTCGAGTCGGCGCTGACAGATCCGGGCCAGCTGTTCGCCGCGCTCCCACAGCGCGAGGGAGGTCTCCAGATCCGTCCCGCCGGCCTCCAGCCGGCGGACCACCTCCACCAGCTCCTCGCGGGCGGCCTCGTAGCTGAGGTCCTCCTGCTCGCTCATCGTTCGCTCTCCTCGTTGACGTCTTCTACGGGCTCGCCGCCGCGCGCGTTCTTGACCACGACGCCGAGCGTGCCGTCGCTGACCCGGGCCTGCAGCGGGTCGCCGGCTGAGACCTGCCCCACGCTGGTGACCACGTGCCCGGACGCGTCCTGCAGCACGGCGTAGCCCCGCTCGAGCGTGGCCAGCGGCGACAGCGCACGCACCCGGGCCAGCCGGTGTGCCAGGTCGTCGGAGGCCCGGTCGAGGTGGTGGCCGAGGCAGCGGCGGGTCCGGGCCCGCAGCTCCTCGACCTCGCGGGCCCGGTCGGCCAGCCCGCCGCGCGGATCGGCGAGGCTCGGCCGGGCCCGCACCGCGTCGAGCTGGTGCTGCTGCTGGGCCAGCCACGCGGTGAGCACCCGGCGGCCACGGTCCCGCAGCCGGGCCACCCGCTCGGCCTCCTCCGCCACGTCGGGCACGACCAGCTTGGCGGCGTCGGTCGGGGTGGAGGCCCGCAAGTCCGCGACCAGGTCCAGCAGGGGGGAGTCCGGCTCGTGGCCGATCGCGGAGACCACCGGGGTGCGCGCCTTGTGCACCGCCCGGATCAGCGCCTCGTCGGAGAACGGCAGCAGGTCCTCGACCGACCCGCCGCCGCGGGCGATCACGATCACCTCGACCTGGGGGTCGCGGTCGAGGGTGCCCAGCGCGTCGATGACCTCGCCCGCCGCGCTCGGCCCCTGCACGGCGGTGTTGAGCACCCGGAAACGCACCCCGGGCCAGCGGCGGCGGGCGTTCTCCAACACGTCGCGCTCGGCGGCCGAGCCCCGCCCGGTGACCAGCCCGATGCAGCCGGGCAGGAACGGCAGCCGGCGCTTCAGCTCCGCGGCGAACATGCCTTCGGCGGCCAGCAGCTGCCGGCGCCGCTCCAGCCGGGCCAGCAGCTCGCCGAGCCCGACCATCCGGATGTCGTCGGCGTACAGGCTGAGTGTCCCCCTGGTGGGGTAGTAGGACGGCTTGGCGTGCACCACCACGCTGGCGCCCTCCACCACGGGAGGGTTCAGCGAGTCGAACACGGTGCGCGAACAGGTGACGGTCACCGACAGGTCGGCCACCGGGTCACGCAGGGTCAGGAACACGGTGTTCATGCCCTGCCGGCGGTTGAGCTGGGCGATCTGACCCTCCACCCACACCGCACCGAGCCGGTCGATCCAGCCGGCGATCGCGTTCGCGATCGTCCGGACCGGCGCCGGATGCTCGGGACTGGTCTGCAACACCACGCCAGGCACCCTATGGCAGACCACCTACCATGGGGATATGCGCACTTCGGACCTGGGGATCGCCCAGG
>DASSKA010000232.1:0-5090 GCA_035690905.1 Nocardioidaceae bacterium
CACGGCACCACTCTGTCCGCCGGCCATTCGATCCTCCGCTCCGGTTTCGTGTCGCGGACGTCCGGGCAGCCGTGACAGGGGTGGCAGAAGGCCACGACGTACCGGCCGCTCACAGCTGGGCCCAGCGAGCCCCGGAGGTCCTTGAGCCGTCCTAGCCCGCTCTGTTCTGCATCGCCCGGGCGGAGGACGAACGCGGGCATTGCCGTCCTCCGGGCACCCGTGGCGACGAACAGCCTTGCTCATGCGTCGAGCGTCGAAGGGGCATGAGAGCGACCACCCCGCCCGGCGTTGTCGACGCGCTGTCGATCCTGCTGCGATGGCTGACCGTCGCCGTGCTGCTGGTCGGCCTGGCCGAACGCGGCGCCGCGCCCAGGGACGGCACCGGGCCCAGGAGCGGAGCCGATCCGACGGGCGGTTCCATCACCGTGCGAGTGACCTATCAGAACGGCGGGCCCGTCTACGTCGAGGGAGCGGTGACGGTGCTGAAACTGCTGGACACCGCCGGTCATCAACTGGAGCCGACGGATGGGCCGTCGGAAAACATCCGGGTGTTCGAGAACCTTCCCCGCGGTGAGTATCGGCTCGTCGGCGGACGGGTCGAACTGATGGTGCTACGGGTGCCGAAGCGATCAGGCGAGCGAGAAGGGCCGCGACGGGGGCCGTTCCGGCTTCGGTGGGCGGAGGACGGCCACCGGGCACCTCCGCCACGGCCGAGGTACCCGGAGCGGAACAGCGCCCGCCCGTACGGCCACCCAGGTAACGCAGACACCAGTCCGCGAGGAGCGCGTCACCGAGCACACCTGGCAGCGTAGGCGTGCAGAATGTCCTCGTGAGCGACAACGGGATGGGCTCGGCGGAGTTCTTCCGGTTGGTCGACGAGCTGCTGACCCCGCGGATGGCCGAACTGGGCTACCACCGGATTGGAGGCAGCGACAACGACCAGCCCCAGAGTCGAGGCAGGCTCGTCACGTCGGAAGCGCAATTCCCCGAAGGAGACTCCGCGGCCGGGGGACCGTTTCTCGTGTACGACTTCGGCTTCGAGGCCGGCAGTGACGAGGTCCGGCGACTCTTGGAGCCCGAGGATCCCGAGAGCGCTGACGAGCTCTGGCTGTCTTACCAGCCTGGGACGAAAGAACTCGACCTGAGCGCCTGGGACTCCATCGTCGAAGGCCGCGTGGACTGGGATCCGCGCACCGACACGGGTCCCTGCAGGAGGTCGGAGGTAGGACGCCGCTTGGCGGACGTTGGAAGGGCTGTTGCGGACTTCGCCCGTTCGCACGGCGGGCCCCCGCAGACGTCCTGACATGGCCGATGGTCGGACGTTCGCTCATCACAGTCATGCCGGTGATCGACCAGACCGATCGGAGAGCCTGGCGCCGGTGGCGCCGGACGGATGCGTCGCGGCCACCAGCAGCGCAGTCCCTTGTGTCTTCGCGGCTACTGGGACCCGGCTGGTATCAGATTCCGTTGTGTTCCCCGGCTGGTTCACATGCCAATCGGGCCGTGCTTTCGGTAGGCGTGCTGCCAGTTTGAGGTCAGCCTCGCAAGCGACGCCCCCAAGTAGCGCCTGCTGAGCGCATTCAGCGTGCTGTCACGCTGCGGCGAGACGGCAGCGAAGTAGAAGCGCATAGCCCGCGCCGGTCCTACCCGGCCCTCCACGAAGGCAACGAACTGCCAGGCCAGGAAGTAGCCGTAGGTGTCTTTGTGGACCTGTGTGTCCGTCGGCAACGTCGCCCGCCTCGGAGGCGTCCTCGGCCACACTGTGGCCTGCATTTGGCCGGCGACTTCTGCGAATCCTTCTGTCAGCCACAGCGGTGCCTGACCCTGGCCGCCCGGCTTCAACGTGAGCGCGTGGAACATCTCGTGGTCAATGACGTGAACGAGCAGAGGCTGATCAGCCTTCAGCGTCCCCGCGTCCAGGCCGCCCGCGGCCAGATTCAAGGTGATCCAGGTCTGAGCGCCCCTCCACGCCAAAACCCGGGTGACCCCCCACGCATCGGTGTAGCCCGCGCCACCCCACGCCTCGTACTCCGCCTCGGTCGCCGGCGCAAGGATCAGAACCCGTCCGTAGCCGCTATGGCCGGTCATATTGTCTACCTCGTCGACGGCGTCGTCACCAACGTCTGCCATCGCAGACAGGTCCGACGGGTCAACGTCCCCCGCGACGACGACGTGGCGTCCCATCGCCAGCTTTGCACCGGTGCTTTCCACGACCGGCTCCAGGCCGGTGTGGTCCAGAACTGCCTGCACCGTCTTCGGCGCCTTGGCATACGTCACGACCGAAGATCGATGTGCGCCGCCCACGGCAGCGACTGTGGCCGTGGGCGCGGGGGTGGGCACAGAGGCAACCGTGGAGGTCGTGCACCCGGTGGTAAGCGACAACGCCAAGGCGGTCAAGGCGCACCTTCGCAGCGCGCGTGTGGCGAGTCCGTAGCCCCCATCTCGGACAGTGCTGACCAGAAGGGTCCCCGGCGATCCCCCGTACTTGGTAGTCATCCTCAGTTCCTCAACTGCCCACTAACCACATGCTCTTTGTACATACCAGGGTTGCGAGCAACGCCGCCGACAATCCGTTGCGCGAGGAAGCAAAATCTTCAGCCCCCACAGCCCCACTCAGCGTTGACGGCGGATTGCGATCGTGCCGCGGGCGGCAGTGAGCTTGCGCGGCGCCGCATCAGGTGCAATAGCACGCTGAGAGGATGTTTCCCATTTGCGGCGTCCCTCCGGCGCCTTGGTTGGCACCGGGCGCGGCATGTTGCGCAGGGTGGCTTCTCGAGGCCCGAGAGATGGAACGAACCCAGTTAGCGTGGGCGGCGCGGGCCGCGGCGCCTACTGGGGGCGCTGGCGGTGGTGGCATCCGAGTCCGAAGCGGTGGTGGGGGCGCGGGACGGGTCGGACGCGGCTAGGGACGTCAGCGCGGTGGTGGTGCGCCGCGCCACGAGGTCCCACGCCTGCGCCGGCACCCCCGTGTACAGCGACCGGTCCAGCATCCCCAGCGCGTCGCCGAGAGCGCGCGTGGTCTCGGTGACCACTCTGCGGCTCGCACGCGCAGCAGGCTACGAGGGGTCGGACCGCAACTTCCGACGCCTGGTCGCCGAAGCCAAGGCCGGATGGCGACAGGGCCAGGCGCGCGCCGGCGGTCGACGTCCGGCAGGTCGCCAAGACCGCGGGGAAGATCAGCGCGAAGCGGCTGACCTCGTCGTAGTTGACGCCGGCCGCAAGCTGCACGTGTTCTGCGCGGTGCTGGCCTGGTCGCGGTTCCGGTTCGTCCGGTTCGCCGCTGACGAGCAGCAGGCCACCACGCTGGCCATGCTGGCCGAGTGCTTCGAGGTCCTCGGCGGTGTCCCGAGGGTTGTGCTGGCCGATCGGATGGCCTGCTTGAAGGGCGGGGTCGTCGCGAACGTGGTGGTGCCGGCCCCGGACTACGTGCGGTTCGCGACCCACTACCGGTTCCGGCCGGACTTCTGCCATGCGCAGGATCCGGAGTCCAAGGGGATCGTGGAGAACCTGGTCGGCTACGCCAAGGACGACCTGCTGGTCCCGCTCGAGCTCGCCGACGACCCGTGGGTCGACGGCCTGGCCGGACTCAACACCCGTGCAGCAGCGTGGTGCGTCGAGGTCAACGCCCGGGTCCACTCCGAGATCCACGCGATCCCCGAACAGCGGCTGGCCACCGAACGAGAGCTGCTCGGTCAGCTGCCGTCGCTGCGGCTGGAGGTCGGCCCGAGACCCATCACCCGGAAGGTCGACAAGCTCTCCTGCATCCGGTTCGGGTCGGCCCGCTACTCGGTCCCGAACCGGCTGATCGGCACGACCGTCACAGTGCTGGTCGACGAACGCGACCGCCTCCTGCGGGTCGTCGAGCCGGTCACCGGCGAGATCCACGCCGAGCACGCCCTGGTCGCCCCGGGCGAGGTCAGCATCGTCGATGCCCACTACGACCGGCCGCGTCCGGTCACACCGCGGCGAGGAGCACGACCCAGGACGCCGGTCGAGCGGGAGTTCCTGGCGCTGGGGCCGGTCGCCGAGCAGTTCCTGGTCGGCGCCGCGACCGCGGGGGTGACCAAGCTCGGGAGCGAGATCGCCGAGATCCTCACCCTGGGTGCCGCGCACGGCACCCAGCCGCTGCTGGCGGCGCTGGAACGCGCGGTGGCCTTCGCCCGGTGGCGGGCTGCGGACATCCGGTCGATCCTGGCCACCAACGGCCACGCACCACGACCCGCCGCGGCCGGGCAGGCGTTCGAGTCCGGCGTCGTGCTCACGCTGCCGTCGGTGCCGACCCGGTCGCTGGACGCCTACCGCATCGGCCCGGGCGTGGACGGGGGTGAGGTGTCGTGACCGCCACGACCCCGCCGCCGCTGCCCGCAGACCTCAACGAGGGGCTGAAGCGGTTGAAGATGGCCGCGATGCGCCGGCTGGCACCCGAACTGCTCCTCACCGCCAAGACCCAGCGGTGGAAGCCCGAGGAGTTCCCGCGCACGCTCGTCGAGGCCGAGATCGCCGCCCGCGACGCCTCCAACGCCCGCACCCGGATGCGGCAAGCCGCGTTCCCGGTCACCAAGACGCTGGCCGAGTTCGACGTCGCCGCCTCCTCCATCCCACCGGCCACGTTCGACTACCTCGCCTCCCTGGAATGGATCCGCGCGACCGAGAACGTGTGCATGATCGGCCCGGCCGGCACCGGCAAGTCCCACACCCTCATCGCCCTGGGCATCGCCGCCGTCGAGCACGGCTACCGGGTCCGGTACTTCACCGCCGCCGAACTCGTCGAGACGCTCTACCGAGGCTTGGCCGATAACTCCGTCGGCAAAGTCATCGACACCCTGCTGCGTCACGACCTGCTCCTGGTCGACGAGCTCGGCTTCGCACCACTGGACGACACCGGCGCGCAACTGCTGTTCCGGTTCGTCGCGGCCGCCTACGAACGCCGCTCACTCGGCATCGGGTCGCACTGGCCCTTCGAGTCCTGGGGACGGTTCCTACCCGAGCACACCACCGCGGTCAGCATGCTCGACCGGCTCCTGCACCACTGCCACACCGTCGTCACCGACGGCGACTCCTACCGGATGAAACAGGCCCGAGCGAACGGA
>DASSKA010000233.1:0-17754 GCA_035690905.1 Nocardioidaceae bacterium
GCCGCCGTGGCGGGCGTAGCCGCCGTAGGTGTCGACGATCACCTTGCGGCCCGTGAGCCCCGCGTCGGCCGCGGGGCCCCCGATCACGAAGCGCCCGGTCGGGTTGATGTGCGTGACCAGCGTCTGGGAGCGGAGCTCGGAGGGGATCACGGCGTCGATCACCTGCTCGCGGACGTCGCCGCGCAGCGTCTCCGTCGTGACGTCGTCGTGGTGCTGGGCCGAGACGACCACGTCCTCCACCGAGACCGGCTCGCCGGCCTCGTCGTAGAGGACGGTGACCTGGACCTTGCCGTCGAGCCGCAGGTAGGGCAGCACCCGCGTCTTCCTGACCTCGGCCAGGCGCCGCGCCAGGCGGTGGGCCAGCGAGATCGGGAGCGGCATCAGCTCGGGCGTCTCGTCGCAGGCGTAGCCGAACATCAGGCCCTGGTCGCCGGCGCCCTGCCGGTCGAGGTCGTCGACCAGATCGCCGCTGCGCCCCTCGTAGGCGGTGTCCACACCCTGCGCGATGTCGGGCGACTGCGAGCCGATGGCCACCTGCACCCCACAGGACCACCCGTCGAAGCCCTTGTTGGAGGAGTCGTAGCCGATGTCGAGCACCCGGTCGCGCACCAGCTGGGCGATCGGGGCGTACGCCTCGGTGGTCACCTCACCGGCCACCACCACCAGCCCGGTGGTCACCAGCGTCTCCACGGCCACCCGACTGTACGGGTCCTTCGCGAGCAGGGCGTCGAGCACCGTGTCGCTGATCTGGTCGGCGATCTTGTCCGGATGGCCCTCGGTCACCGACTCCGAGGTGAACAGTCGTCCCACTGGCGATCCTCTCCCCGCGTCGGTACGACGCATCCGTGGCTGGTGTACGCCTAGAACGATAGCGGGGTACGGCGTTTTCGGGTCAGCGGGTCTCGAACCGGGAGACCACCGTGTCCCAGATCCGGTGGGCGAGCTCCTGCTTGGCGCCGCGGGGCACCGCGACCGCCTCTCCCGACCGGTCCAGGATGACCGCCTCGTTGTGCTCGCTGCCGAACACCGCGCCGCCGCTGACGTCGTTGACGACCAGCAGGTCGCAGCCCTTGCGGGCCAGCTTGGCGCGGGCGTGCTCGAGCACGGAGCCGGTATCGTCTCCGGTCTCGGCGGCGAAGCCGACCACCACCGTCCCAGGCGTCGGCCGGTCCGCGGACAGTTCCGCTAGGACGTCAGGTGTGGTGCGCAGCTGCAGCGACGAGGCGGTCCCGTCGGACCGCTTCTTGATCTTGGAGTCGCTGACCGAGTCGGGGGCGAAGTCGGCCGGAGCCGCGGCCATCACCACCGCGTCGGCGTCCGCGGCGGCGGCCAGCACCGCGTCGCGCAGCTGCTCGGTGGTCTCCACCCGCACCACCTTGACGCCGGCCGGGTCCGGCAGCGTGACGTTCGCGGCCACGACCGTCACCTCGGCGCCGCGGGCGACCGCCGCCCGGGCCAGCGCGTAGCCCTGCCGGCCCGACGACCGGTTGCCGAGGAACCGGACCGGATCGAGGTACTCCCTGGTGCCGCCGGCGCTGACCACCACCCGTCGGCCGGCCAGGTCGGAGACCCCCGCATCGTGGGCCCGCGCCAGCAGGTCGCGGGCCACCTCGAAGATCTCGACGGGGTCGGGCAGCCGGCCCTTGCCGGTGTCCACCCCGGTCAGCCGCCCCTCGGCCGGCTCCAGCACCAGGGCGCCGCGGCGCCGCAGGGTGGCCACGTTGTCGGCGGTGGCCGGGTGCTCCCACATCTCGGTGTGCATGGCCGGCACGAAGAGCACCGGACAGCGGGCCGTGAGCAGCGTGTTGGTCAGCAGGTCGTCGGCCAGCCCGTGCGCGGCCCGCGCCAGCAGGTCCGCGGTGGCAGGTGCCACCACGACCAGGTCTGCGGACCGGCCCAGCCGCACGTGCGGAACCTCGTGAGCGGAGTCCCACACCTCGCTGGCCACCGGGTTGCCGGACAGCGCCGTCCAGGTGGGCGCGCCGACGAACTCCAGCGCCGCGGCCGTCGGCACCACCGTGACACGGTGCCCGGACTCGGTGAACCGGCGCAGCAGCTCGCACGCCTTGTACGCGGCGATGCCGCCTCCGACGCCGAGCACGACGTGGGGGCGGCCGTCCGCGCTGGCCACGGGTGGCTCAGGCCTCGGTGTCGGCCTCGGGATCCACGTCCTCGCAGGTGAGCAGGTCCTCGTTGATCTCGCGGAGCGCGATCGACAGGGGCTTCTCCTGCACGTGGGTGTCCACGAGGGGTCCGACGTACTCCAGCAGGCCTTCGCCGAGCTGGGAGTAGTAGGCGTTGATCTGACGGGCACGCTTGGCGCTGAACAGCACCAGCTTGTACTTCGAGTCGGTCTTGGTCAGCAGCTCGTCGATGGGAGGGTTGGTGATTCCCTCGGCAACGGGGACGGTTCCGGCCACGCTTGGTCCAGCCTCACAAGGATCGGGGATGCGGACCTCTGAGGTGGGTCCGCGGGTTCCGCATCAAGGTTACCAACTGTTCGCTCGCGGTGTGCACTTCGGTGTTCACGACGGTCACGTCGAACCACTCCTCCGCCGCCAGCTCCTCCCGGGCGGTCTCAAGGCGCCGGCCCTGCTCCTCGGCCGACTCGGTGCCCCGAGTCTCCAACCGCCGGACGAGCTCCTCCCACGACGGCGGCTTGAGGAAGACGAACAGCGCGTCCGGCATGGTGGCGCGCACCTGTCGCGCACCCTGCAGGTCGATCTCCAGCAGCGCGAGCCGGCCGGCGGCGAGCGCCTCCTCCACCGGCCTGCGCGGTGTGCCGTACCGGGCTGCCTTGTGGATCACCGCCCACTCCAGCAGCTGGCCCTCCGCCACCAGCCTGTCGAACTCCGGGTCGTCGACGAACCAGTAGTCGCGACCGTCCACCTCGTTGGGCCGCGGCCGCCGGGTGGTCACCGATACCGAGATCCACACGTCCGGGTGGTTGCGCCGGACGTCGGCCGCGACGGTGCCCTTCCCCACTGCGGTGGGCCCGGCCAGGACGGTGAGCCGTGTGCGAGGCGGCGAGGGAGCCTCAGCCACGCGACCCGAACTCGCGCTCGAGCGCGGCCGTCTGGTTGGCGCCGAGGCCGCGCACCCGGCGCGTCTCGGAGATCCCGAGCCGGTCCATCATCTGCTTGGCGCGCACCTTACCCATGCCCGGCATGGAGGCGAGCAGGTCGATCATCCGCATCTTGCCGATGACGTCGTTCTCCTGGCCCTGCTTGAGCACCTCGATCAGCGAGGCCCCCGAGTGCTTGAGCCGGTTCTTCACCTCGGCCCGCTCACGCCGGGAGGCGGCTGCCTTCTCCAGGTTCGCCTGGCGCTGTTCGGGAGTGAGCCGCGGCAGAACCACTGTGAAGACCTCGCCATCCGTGTCTGGAGCGATGAGCCCCGGAGTACGCCCCCGGGAGGAGAGAACATTGGGACAAGGCAGAAATCTAGTCACCGAACCGATCCGCTCGCAACGCGCCCTCGGGGCCGGAGTCCCGCAGCGCGGCGAACTGGTCGGTGAGCTGCTGGGCCGCGGTGCGCAATGAGGACCGGTCCGGCCCGGCGCCCAGGATCTGCCGCGAGCTGCTCGGCAGCACGTTGCGGATCACCGGCCCGAAGAGGCGACGCACCTCCTCCGCGGTGCCACCCTGCGCGCCGATGCCGGGGACGAGCAGCGGGCCGTTGATGTCCAGGTTCTCGTCGATGTCCGCGAGGGTGGCCCCGACCACAGCACCGATCGAGCCCAGCCCTTCGGCGTCGACGTTGAGCGAGGCGATCGCGTCCAGGATCACCCCGGCAACGGATCGGCCGTCCTGCGTCGCCGCGCGCTGCACCTGGCCGCCCTCCGGGTTGGAGGTCAGCGCGAGCACGAACACGCCGGCGTCGTTGGCCAGCGCCGTGGAGACGATCGGGTCGAGCGAGCCCATGCCCAGGAACGGTGACGCGGTGATCGCGTCGACAGCCAGCGGCGCGTTCTGGTCAAGGTAGGCGTCGGCGTACGCCTGCGCGGTGGAGCCGATGTCGCCGCGCTTGACGTCGAGCACGACGAGCGAGCCCATGCCCCGCAGCTCGGAGACCACCTTCTCGAGCACGGCGATGCCCCGCGAGCCGTGCCGCTCGAACAACGCGGACTGTGGCTTGGTGACCGCCACGGCGCCGCCGAGCGCCTCGACGACGGTCTGGCAGAACCGCTCCAGGCCGAACGGGCTGTCGGTCAGCCCCCACGCGTCGAGGAGCGCCGGATGCGGGTCGATGCCGACGCAGCAGGGCCCGCGGGTGTCCATGGCCTCCCGCAGCCGGGTCCCGAATGTCATCTGCTCACTCCTTGTCCGTGCGCCGCACCGACGGCACGAGCGACACTTTCGATACCTTGCGCGCCGAGCTCGACACGCAGCTCTTCGACCACTCGCGCCGGCGCGCCGGGGTCGAGCAGGGCGGCGGTGCCGACCTGCACCGCGCAGGCACCGGCCAGCAGCAGCTCGAGCGCGTCCCAGCCGGTACGCACCCCGCCGACCCCGACGACCGGCACGTCCGGCATCGCGGTGTGCACCTGCCAGACCCCGTGCACCGCGATCGCGTGCACCGCCGGGCCGGACACTGCCCCCGCGGACACCGACGGCGTGAGGGTGGACCGGTCGAGCGCCGTCCCTGGGACCTGGCCGGAGACGACCACCGCGTCGGCGCCCTCCTTGACCACGGCGCGGGCCAGATCGACAAGACCCGGCTGCCAGACCAGCTTCGCCAGCACCGGGATCCCCCGGGGCACCTCCCGGCGGACGACGGCCACCACCTTGCCGGCCAGGTAGGGGTCCTCCCCCAGCCGACGGCCCGGCGCCTCCCGGCTGGCCAGGTCCAGGTTCACCTCGACCGCGCGCACCCCCGGGCTGTTCCCGATCCTCCGGGCCAGCTCGGCATACTCGCCAAGCGTCCCGGCGGCGATCGAGGCCACGGTCCGCGCGCCGCGCTGGGCCAGCCAGGGCAGCTCCCCGGTCAGGAACCCCTGCAGGCCGGGGTTCTGCAGACCGGTGCGGTGCAGTACCCCCGACGGTGTTTCGACCAGCCGCTGGCCAGCCGTGCCGGCGCAGGGGTCGAGCGTGACCGAACCGGTCACGAAGGCACCCAGGTCCGGCACCTCGAGGAACGGCGCCAGCTCGCGGCCGCCGCCGCAGCCCGCCGCGGTCATCACCGGGTTGGGCATCCGCAGGTCAGCGACCGCACAGGACAGGTCCACGTCGTCCAAGGTCACCGCGCCACCTCCGGGCCCGCTCCCCAGGTGTCCGCGGGCACCGTGCCGACGTCGTCCCAGCGGACCCGGTCACCGCGGAACACCGGCCCCTCCGTGCACGCACGCACCATCCGGGTCAGTCCGTCCTCGCCGACCGCGGGCAGCACGCAGCCCTGGCACAGCCCGGTGCCGCAGCCGTCGGGGGCCGGGACCGCCGTCTGGCTCCAGGCCCCGGCCTGCTCCGCGGCGCGTGCGGCCGCGTGCAGAACGGAGAAGGTTCCGCTGGCGTACACCACGTCCGCGGCGCCGCGCGCCAGCAGGTCGGGGAGCACGTCGACCACCCGGCCGCGGATGCCGACCGAGCCGTCCTCCGTGACCACCTGGACAGTCCTCGCGGCGCGGCGCGCCTCGAGGGTGCCGAACAGGCTCCGCTCGTCGGCGCCGGCGAGCAGCATGTGCACCGTGCACCCTCGCTCCCGGAGCCGCTCGGCGAGCGGGAACAGCGGGGCGGCGGCGTGCCCCTCGCCGACGAGCGCGCACGACACCGGCTCCTTCGGCAGCGCGAAGGGCCGGCCGAGCGGCCCGAGCACGTCGACCGGACTGCCGGAGGACAGGCCGGCCAGCCACGTCGTACCCGCCTCCGCCGGACGGGCGACCACCTCGACCGTGCCGCCGTACGCGCCGCTGGCCCGGACCCGGTAGATCGGGAACCCGCGGCGCAGGCAGCGGTCCGAGAGCGGGCCGCCGACCGCGAGCGCGACGAAGCTGCCCGGCCGGAACCGCTCGGCGACGCCGGGAGCGACCATGGTCAGGTGCAGGTAGCCGCCGGCACGCTTCACGGCGAGCATCTCGCCGTCGACCCGCACCGGCCCCGGCCGGCCGGCGGTCACGCCGCCGCCCGGGCGCGCAGCCTCGCCAGCTCCCTGGCGAACCGGCGGGGCCAGGTGGGGCCGCCGTAGACGAAGCCGGTGTAGGCCTGCAGCAGGGTGGCGCCTGCCTCCAGCCGGACAAGGCCCTCCTCCGGTGTTTCGATCCCGCCGACGGAGACGATCGTCAGGTCCGGTCCGACGCGCTCGCGCAGCAGCCGGAGCACGTCGCGGGAACGCTCCTGGAGCGGCGCCCCCGACAGGCCACCGGCGCCGACCGTGGATACCTGCGTCTCCGGGGAGGCGAGCCCCTGGCGGGACACCGTGGTGTTGGTGGCCACGATCCCGTCCAGCCCGATCTCGACGGCCAGGTCGGCCACGGCGAGCACGTCGTCGTCGCTGAGGTCGGGGGCGATCTTGACCAGCAGGGGGACATGCCGGCCCGCGGCCGCGTCCGCCGCCCGTCGTACCGCCTCCAGGAGCGGTCGCAGCAGTGCGACCGCCTGCAGGTCCCGGAGCCCAGGTGTGTTCGGGGAGCTGACGTTGACCACGAGGTAGTCGGCATACGGCGCGAGCAGCCGGGCGCTCTTCTCGTAGTCAGCGACCGCCTCGTCCTCGGCGACCAGCTTGGTCTTGCCGATGTTGACCCCGAGCACCACGCGGCGTCCGGTGCCTTTCGAAGGGTCCGCCAGCGGCCGGGCCGCCCGCCGCGCCAGTCGCCCGGCGACCACCTCGGCGCCGTCGTTGTTGAAGCCCATCCGGTTCACCACCGCCCGGTCGGCCGGCAGCCGGAACAGCCGCGGGCGCGGGTTGCCGGGCTGCGGCTCGCCGGTGACCGTGCCCACCTCCACGAAGGAGAAGCCCAGCGCGGCGAGCGCGTCGATCCCGACCGCGTTCTTGTCGAACCCGGCCGCCAGGCCGAGCACGCCCGGAAAGCGCAGGCCCATCGCCTCCACCGGCTGCCCAGCCTCCCCGGACGGCCGGCGGTCGAGCCTGCGGTGGGCGAGCCCGTCGAGACCCGCCAGCACCGGCCGGGCCGCGCGGATCGCGCGGAAGGCCACCCGGTGTGCGGTCTCGGCGTCGGTGTGCACCAGCACCCGGTCGAACAGCCACCGGTACGGCGTCATGACGATGCGGTCCCTGAGGAGCGAACGGAGTGAGCGTCTCGAAGGGTCCAGTCCTGCAGGGAGCGCACACCGATGTCCCCTGCCCGGACCGCCTCGATGCCCTGGACGGCGGCGGCCAGCCCCTGCACGGTGGTGATGCACGGGATGTTCGCGAGGATCGCGGCGGTGCGGATCTCGTAGCCGTCCAGTCGCGGCGATCCACCGGAGGTCGTGCCGTGCGGGGTGTTCACCACCAGCTGCACCTCGCCGTCCAGGATCCGGCCGACGACGGTCGGCTCACCGTCGGGGCCGGTGCCCTCGCTGTGCTTGCGGACCACGATCGCGGCCACCCCGTTGCGGTGCAGCACCTCCGCGGTGCCGCGGGTGGCCAGGATCTCGTAGCCGAGGTCAGCGAGCCGCTTGATCGGGAAGATCATGTGCCGCTTGTCGACGTTGGCGACGCTGACGAAGATGCGCCCCTCGGTGGGCAGCGCGCCGTAGGTGGCGGTCTGCGCCTTGGCGAACGCCGTCCCGAACACCGCGTCGAAGCCCATCACCTCGCCGGTGGAGCGCATCTCCGGGCCGAGCACGGTGTCGACGGTCTTGCCCTCCGGGGTGCGGAACCGGTTGAACGGCATCACCGCCTCCTTGACCGCGATCGGCGCGTCCGGCGGCAGGTCGCCGCCGTCGCCCTCGGCGGGCAGCAGCCCCTCCGCGCGCAGCTCGCCGATGCTCGCCCCGAGCATCACCCGCGCGGCCGCCTTGGCCAGCGACGTGCCGGTCGCCTTGGATACGAAGGGAACGGTGCGCGAGGCCCTGGGGTTCGCCTCGAGGACGTAGAGCACGTCGGAGGCGAGGGCGTACTGCACGTTCAGCAGCCCGCGCACCCCGACGCCCTCGGCGATCGCTTGGGTGGACTGGCGGATCCGCTCGATGTCCTCGCTGCCCAGGGTGATCGGCGGCAGCGCGCACGAGGAGTCCCCGGAGTGGATGCCGGCCTCCTCGATGTGCTCCATCACCCCGCCCAGAAACAGCTCCTCGCCGTCGTAGAGCGCGTCCACGTCGATCTCCACGGCGTCGTCGAGGAACCTGTCCACGAGCACCGGGTGCGCGGGGCTGATCTCGGTGGCCCGCTGGATGTAGCCACGCAGCGCCTGGTCGTCGTAGACGATCTCCATGCCGCGGCCGCCGAGGACGTAGGACGGGCGCACCAGCACCGGGTATCCGATCTCGGCGGCGATCGCCCTCGCCTCGTCGTACGACGTGGCGGTGCCGTGCTTGGGGGCCGGCAGCCCGGCGTGCGCGAGCACCCGGCCGAACGCGCCCCGCTCCTCGGCGAGGTGGATTGCGGCCGGGCTGGTGCCGACGATCGGCACCCCGGCGTCCGCGAGCCCCTGCGCGAGACCGAGCGGCGTCTGCCCACCGAGCTGGCAGATCACCCCGGCGACCGGGCCGGCCTGCCGCTCGGCGTGCACGATCTCCAGGACGTCTTCCAGGGTCAGCGGCTCGAAGTACAGCCGGTCGGAGGTGTCGTAGTCGGTGGACACGGTCTCTGGGTTGCAGTTGACCATCACCGTGTCGTACCCGGCAGCGGACAGCGCCAGGGACGCGTGCACGCAGGAGTAGTCGAACTCGATGCCCTGCCCGATCCGGTTCGGCCCCGAGCCGAGGATGATCACCGCAGGCCGCTCTCGAGGGGCGACCTCGGACTCCTCGTCGTAGGAGGAGTAGTGGTACGGCGTGCGCGCGGCGAACTCGGCCGCACAGGTGTCCACGGTCTTGTACACCGGGCGGATGCCGAGCGCGTGCCGGACGCCGCGGACCACGTCCGCGCTCATGCCGCGCAGCTTGCCGATCTGCTCGTCGGAGAACCCGTGCCTCTTCGCCCGCCGGAGCAGCCCGGGGGTGAGCTCGTCAGCGTCGAGCACCTGCAGCGCGACCTCGTTGACCAGCTGCATCTGGTCGACGAACCACGGGTCGATGGACGTTGCGGCGTGGATCTCCTCAGGTGTGGCACCGGCGCGCAGCGCGTCCATCACCTTCCGCAGCCGCCCGTCGTGCGGGGTGCGGATCTCCTCGAGCAGCGCGGCCTTGTCCAGGTCCACCCACTCGTGGCTCCAGTCGAACGGGGCGGCTCCGTTCCCCGAGGAGGGAGTCTCCAGTGAACGTAGTGCCTTCTGCAGCGCCTCGGTGAAGTTGCGGCCGATGGCCATCGCCTCACCGACCGACTTCATGTGTGTGGTCAGCGCCGGGTCTGCGGCGGGGAACTTCTCGAACGCGAACCGCGGCACCTTGACCACCACGTAGTCCAGCGTGGGCTCGAAGCTCGCCGGAGTCTCGCGGGTGATGTCGTTGGGGATCTCGTCGAGGGTGTAGCCGATGGCCACCTTGGCGGCGATCTTGGCGATCGGGAAGCCGGTCGCCTTCGACGCCAGCGCGCTCGACCGCGACACCCGCGGATTCATCTCGATCACGATCAGCCGGCCGTCGGCGGGGTTCACCGCGAACTGGATGTTGCAGCCGCCGGTGTCCACCCCGACCGCGCGGATGATGCCGATCGAGAGGTCGCGCATCGCCTGGTACTCGCGGTCGGTGAGCGTCATCGCCGGGGCGACGGTGATCGAGTCGCCGGTGTGGACGCCCATCGGGTCGAGGTTCTCGATGCTGCAGACGATCACGACGTTGTCCGCGCGGTCGCGCATCACCTCCAGCTCGTACTCCTTCCAGCCGAGGATGGACTCCTCCAGGAGCACCTCGGTGGTCGGGCTGGCCTGCAGCCCCGCGCCGGCGATCCGGTGCAGGTCCTCCTCGTCGAAGGCCATCCCGGAGCCGGCGCCGCCCATGGTGAAGCTGGGCCGGACCACCATCGGGTAGCCGAGCTCGTCAGCGGCGGCGAGGCAGTCGTCCATGGAATGACAGATCACCGACCTGGCGACCTCTCCCCCGAGCTCCTCGACGATCTTCTTGAACGACTCGCGGTTCTCCCCGCGCTGGATCGCGTCGATGCTCGCGCCGATCAGCTCCACGCCGTACTTCTCCAGCACGCCGCGCTCGTCGAGCGCCACCGCCGCGTTCAGAGCGGTCTGCCCACCGAGCGTCGCGAGCAGCGCGTCCGGCCGCTCCTTCTCGATCACCTTCTCGACGAACTCGGGGGTGATCGGCTCGATGTACGTCGCGTCGGCGAACTCCGGGTCGGTCATGATCGTGGCCGGGTTGGAGTTGACGAGGATCACCCGCAGTCCCTCGGCCCGCAGCACCCGGCACGCCTGGGTGCCGGAGTAGTCGAACTCGCAGGCCTGGCCGATCACGATCGGGCCGGACCCGATCACCAGGACGCTGTCGATGTCGGTCCGCTTCGGCATCAGGCGTCGCCCTCCATCAGCTGGGTGAATCTGTCGAACAGGTACGAGGCGTCGTGCGGACCGGCCGCGGCCTCCGGGTGGTACTGCACCGAGAACGCCCGCAGCCTGCCCTCGGCATCGCGCAGCTCCAGGCCCTCCACAACGTCGTCGTTGAGGCAGACGTGGCTGACCGTCGCCGCGCCGTACGGCGTGCTGACCGGCTGCCCGATCGGCACGCCCTCAGGCCAGGCGACCGCGAACCCGTGATTGTGCGCGGTGACCTCCACCTTGCCCGTGGTCTTGTCCATCACCGGCTGGTTGATCCCGCGGTGGCCGTAGCGCAGCTTGTAGGTGCCCAGGCCCAGCGCGCGGCCGAACAGCTGATTGCCGAAGCAGATCCCGAAGTAGGGCAGTCCGCGTTCGAGGACTCCCTTCAGCAGCGCGATCTGGTGCGTGGTGGCGGCCGGGTCGCCGGGCCCGTTGGAGAAGAACACCCCGTCGGGCTGCACCGCAAGCACGTCGTCCACGCTGCAGCGTGCCGGGAGCACGTGCACCTCCGCACCCCGCACCGCCAGCATCCGCGGCGTCATCGACTTGATGCCGAGGTCGACGGCGGCGACCGTGAACCGGCGCTCCCCCACCGCCGGGACGACGTACGCCTCCGCCGTGGACACCTCGCCCGCCAGCTCAGCGCCCTCCATCGGCGCCGAGTCGCGCACCCGGCGGAGCAGCGCCTGCGGGTCCGTCTCGACGGTGGAGATGCCCACCCGCATCGCGCCGCGTTCGCGCAGGTGCCTGGTCAGGGCCCGGGTGTCCACACCGGAGATGCCGACGACCCCCTGCGCGCGCAGCGCCTCGTCCAGCGACCGGCGGGCGCGCCAGCTGGACGGCACCCGCGCCGGGTCGCGCACCACGTAGCCGCTCACCCAGATCCGCGACGACTCCGGGTCCTCGTCGTTCATGCCGGTGTTGCCGACGTGCGGCGCGGTCATCACCACTACCTGGCGGTGGTACGACGGGTCGGTCAGCGTCTCCTGGTAGCCGGACATGCCGGTGGAGAACACCGCCTCCCCGAACGTCTCGCCAAGCGCGCCGAACGGCTCGCCGTGGAAGGTGCGCCCGTCCTCGAGGACCAGGATCGCCTCGTGCGGGGCTGCCTTCGTCGGCTGGTCCGTCCGGGTGGTCATGGATGTCGTCATGCCGCGCTCTCCTCAACGATCCCCTCGATGGCCCGGATCCACTTCTCGTGCCGCTCCTCGACCGAGTTGTCAGGCGGGTGACCGGCTGTAGCCGGTCGTGCGCCTGACACGTCGGTGAGCCGGAAGCCGGTGTCCAGAACGTAGTCGCCGTGCCGCCAGGTCACGACCAGCAGTCCGTGCGGTGGGATGACCTTGCCGGCCAGCCCCTTGGCCACCCGGGCGCCGACCAGGACGCGGGCGGGGATCCGGAACGACGCGCCCGGCCGGTGCACCTCGAGCCCGTCGGGGGACAGTGCGAGCCGGCAGCCGCTCCGTGCGCCGAGCCCCCGGGCGACGACCCGGTCCAGCCAGTCGCCGGCGACGGTCGTACCGAAGTAGCGTCCGGACGCCTCGAGAGCCGGCTCCGCCCCGCTGCCCGACACCGGCTCCAACGCCGGCAGGTCGTGCTTGCGGGCCCGCTTGCGCCAGCCCCGCCACATGCCGAGGTACACCAGCACGACGAAGGCCGCGAGGATGACGACCGGGATCCAGACCGCTCCGATGCCCGCCCTCACTGGAGCTTGCCGTCGAGAACGGTGGCGGTGCCGCGCAGGAAGGTGGCGACCACGCGGCCAGGCAGCTGCCGACCCGCGTAGGGCGTGTTCCGGGACAGCGAGGCCATCTCGGCGGCCTCGACCACCCGGCTCGCCGACGGGTCGTAGAGCACCAGGTTTGCCGGCTCCCCCTCCGCGACCGGCCGTCCGTGCCCATGCAGTCTGCCGATGCGAGCCGGGCGTGCGGACATCCGCTCGGCGACGCCGGCCCAGTCGAGCAGGCCGGTGTCCACCGTGGTCGCCTGGACCACTGACAGCGCGGTCTCCAGACCGAGCATCCCGAACGCGGCGGCCTGCCACTCGCAGTCCTTGTCCTCGTGCGGGTGCGGCGCGTGGTCGGTGGCCACCGCGTCGATGGTGCCGTCGGCGAGCCCGGCGCGGAGCGCCTCGACGTCGGCCGACGAGCGCAGCGGCGGGTTCACCTTGTAGATCGGGTCGTAGGTCGTCGCGAGCTCGTCGGTGAGCAGCAGGTGGTGCGGGGTGACCTCCGCGGTCACCGGCCAACCCTTGCTCTTCGCCCAGCGGATGATCTCCACCGAGCCGGCCGTGGACACGTGGCACACGTGCAGCCGGGACCCGACGTGCGCGGCCAGCAGGCAGTCCCGGGCGATGATCGCCTCCTCGGCGACGGCCGGCCAGCCTCGCAGCCCGAGTCGGCCCGAGAGCTCGCCCTCGTTCATCTGGGCGTCCTCGGTCAGCCGGGGCTCCTGCGCGTGCTGGGCGACCACTCCGTCGAACGCCTTGACGTACTCCAGCGCGCGCCGCATCAGCACCGCGTCTGACACGCACTTGCCGTCGTCGGAGAAGACCCGGACCCGCGCGACGGAGTCGGCCATCGCGCCGAGCTCGGCGAGCTTCTCGCCGTGCAGCCCGATGGTGACCGCACCGACCGGCGCCACGTCGCAGTGGCCGGCCTCCCGACCGAGTCGCCAGACCTGCTCCACCACCCCGGCGGTGTCGGCCACGGGGTCGGTGTTGGCCATCGCGTGCACCGCGGTGAAGCCGCCCAAGGCGGCCGCCTGCGTGCCGGTCTCGACGGTCTCGGCGTCCTCGCGGCCCGGCTCGCGCAGGTGGGTGTGCAGGTCCACCAGACCCGGCAGCACGACGAGGCCCTCGGCGTCGACGACCTCGACCCCGGAGGTCGAGGAGCGAACGTGCGAGCCACTCGTGACCTCTGCGACCACCCCGTCCCGCAGCAGCAGGTCGGCCGGCTCGACACCGAGGATGCTGGCGCCCTTGATGAGGTACTCGGTCACTGGTCTCCTCCTGCTGCTTCCGCGTCCTGGCTGTCGTCGGTGCCGGCCAGCGCGGGCCCGGACCCGCCGAGCAGCAGGTAGAGCACCGCCATCCGCACGGCCACCCCGTTGGTGACCTGCTCGACGATCACCGACCGCTCGGAGTCGGCCACGTCCGCGGTGATCTCCATGCCCCGGTTCATCGGGCCGGGGTGCATCACCAGGGTGTGGTCCTGCAGGGTGGCCATCCGCCGCCCGTCGAGGCCGTAGCGGCGTGAGTACTCGCGCACCGTCGGGAAGAACGCCGCGTTCATCCTCTCGCGCTGCACCCGGAGCATCATCACGACGTCAGCCTTGGGAAGCACCGCGTCCAGGTCGTACGACGTGGCGACGTCCCAGCCCTCCACGCCGTACGGCAGCAGCGTCGGCGGGCCGACCAGGGTGACCTCCGCACCGAGCGTCTTCAGCAGCAGCGCGTTGGAGCGCGCGACCCGGCTGTGCAGCACGTCGCCGATGATGGCGACCCGCCGGCCGTCCAGGTCACCGAGGTGACGCCACATGGTGAACGCGTCCAGGAGCGCCTGGGTCGGGTGCTCGTGGGTCCCGTCACCGGCGTTGATCACGCTCGAGCGCGACCACCCTGCGTTGGCGAGCAGGTGCGGCGCGCCGGAGGCCCAGTGCCGGACCACGACCGCATCGGCACCCATCGCCTCCAGGGTCAGCGCGGTGTCCTTCAGCGACTCGCCCTTGCTGAGGCTGGAGCCCTTGGCAGAGAAGTTGATGACGTCCGCGGACAGCCGCTTCGCAGCCGCCTCGAAGGAGATCCGGGTGCGGGTCGAGTCCTCGAAGAACAGGTTGACGATGGTCCGCCCGCGCAGCGCGGGCAGCTTCTTGATCGGCCGGTCCGCCAGCGACCGCAGCTCGGCGGCGGTCTGCAGGACCAGCTCGGCGTCCGCGCGGCTCAGGTCCGCGGCGCTCAGCAGGTGGCGCTTCACCGCTCCTCCTTCCCGGCCGGGGCGGCCTCATGAGTGCCCGAGGGCGTGTCGGCGATCGTGACCGCGTCCACGTCGTCGAACTCGGCGAGCCGCACGCGCACCGACTCGACCAGCGAGGTGGGCAAGTTCTTGCCGACGAAGTCGGCGCGGATCGGAAGCTCCCGGTGGCCACGGTCGACGAGCACCGCCAGCTGTACGGCGCGCGGCCGGCCGACGTCGTTCATCGCGTCGAGGGCGGCGCGGATGGTGCGGCCGGAGAACAGCACGTCATCGACGAGCACGACCACCCGGCCGTCGATGCCGCCGGGCGGGATGTCGGTGGGCAGCAGGGTCCGGGCCGGCCGCATCCGGAGGTCGTCGCGGTACATCGTCACGTCGAGCGAGCCGACCGGGACGTCGACGCCTTCGACGGAGGTCATCTTGGACGCGATCCGCCGGGCGAGCGGGACGCCCCGCGTCGGGATGCCGAGCAGGACCAGCTCGGAGGCGCCCTTGTTGCGTTCGAGGATCTCGTGGGCGATCCGCGTCAGGGCCCGGGTGATATCGGGGGGATCGAGAACGGTGCGTGCGGGCGGCACTGAGACCGCGGCCGCGTCTGGGCGGGCAGGCACGAAGAGCCAACCTCCTTCTCCGCCTCACGGGACGGTTCGTTAAAGGATGTCGATCGCGCAGATCTTATCAGGCCGTCCGGGTGGGCCGACGCACCCGGGCTCTGTTGCTCCGGCGTGCTCGCGGCGCAGGATGGTGTCGTCGGCGAAGGGAGGCGGCCATGGACGAGGGCATCGCGACGTCGTGGGGGTACCACGTCGCCTACCGGCTCGGCGTCGCGCCGTGGGAGCGGGCCGGGCGGCGGGCCGGCGACCAGCTGTCCCGGCTGCTTGACCGGGAGGAGAGCGACCGCGAGCGGCCGCTCGGCAAGGCGCTCGACGTCGGCTGCGGCCGCGGACGGCACACGCTCGAGCTCGCCTCACGCGGCTGGCAGGCGACCGGCGTCGATGCCGTCCCGCGGGCCATCGACCAGGCACGGCGGCTGCCCGACGGCAAGGACGTGACCTTCGTGTACGGCGACGTGACGGCCCTGGCCAGGGCCGGGGTCGGGGACGGCTTCGAGTTCTTCCTCGACATCGGCTGCCTGCACGGCCTGACCGACCACCAGCGGGACGCCGCCGCAGCCGGGATCACCGCCGCGGCTACCCCGGACGCGACCCTGTTGATGATGGCGTTCGCGCCGGGGCGGCGCGGGCCCCTTCCCCGCGGCGTCGACCGGGCCGGCATCGAGCGCTCCTTCGCCGAGTGGGAGGTTGTCGACACCGAGCGGGCGGCGCTTCCGCTGCCCGGCCCGCTCAAGAACGCGGCCCCGACCTTCTACCGACTCCGCCGCCGTTAGCGTTCAACCGGCACTCGCGCAGCGTGCAACCGGCGCTCGCGCGACGACGTAGGAGATCTGCGGTCGAATAGCGACGTCAACTCTCCTACGTTCCTCCGGCTGCCGGCGCGCAATGCTGTCCACCATCACAAACCGCCGGATGCTCAACGCCGCACAAACGCCGGGTCAACTTAGGGGGCCAGAGGGACCGTGGTGAGCCGCAACTGAGCGTCAGGACAGGTCGCCGAGGGCGCTCTCCACTGCCCGGTGGAACGTCGGGTAGGCGTACACCATCGAGCGCAATGTGTCGGTCGGCACCTCGGCGTGCACCGCCACGGTCAGCATCGACAACACCTCGCCGCCGGTGGGACCCATCGCGGTGGCCCCGACGAGCACGCCGCGCTTGGCGTCCTCCACCAGCTTGACCAGCCCTTCGGCCCGGTGGATCCAGCCGCGCGTCGCGCTGGACACGTCGGTGACCCCGACGCGGAGCTCCAGGCCGGCCTCGCGGGCCTGCCGCTCGCTCATCCCCACCGATCCGATCTCGGGGTCGGTGAACGTCACCCGCGGCACCGCCCGGTAGTCGGCGGCCGGCCCGTCCTGGCCGAGGATGTCGCGGGCCGCGATCGCGGACTGGTACATCGACATGTGCGTGAACGCGCCCTTGCCGGTGATGTCACCGATCGCCCACAGCCCGTCCCCGGCACGGAGCCGCTCGTCCACCGCGACGGACCTGGCCTCCGGGTCGAGCCCTACCGTGTCCAGGCCGACGTCACCGAGGTTGGGACGCCGCCCGGACGCCACCAGCAGCTGGTCGGCCCGCGCGGACCCGCCGTCGAAAGCGAGCGTGAAACGGTCCCCGTCGTGGCGCACCGACTCGATCCGGGCACCGACGTGCACCTCGATGCCGTTGGCCTCGAAGACCTCGGCGAGCAGCTGCCCGGCCTCCGGCTCCTCGGGAGGCACCAGCCGCTCCGCGGCCTCCAGCACGCTCACCCGGGTCCCGAACCGGGCGAACGCCTGCGCCAGCTCGACGCCGATGGCCCCGCCGCCGATCACCGCGAGCGAGTCCGGGGCCTCCGTGGCCCGCAGTGCCTCCCGGTTCGTCCAGTACGGCGTGCCGGCCAGCCCGTGAATGGGTGGCACGGCCGGCTCCGTGCCGGTGTTGAGCAGCACTCCCCTGCTCGCCCGGAAAGTGCTGTCGCTCACCTCGACGGTGCGCGGACCGGCCAGCCGCCCGTGCCCGCGCACGAACCGGACACCGGCCTTCTCCAGCCGCTCCACCGCGACGGTGTCGTCCCAGTCGTCGGTGGCCTCCTTGCGGATCCGGGCGGCGACCTCGCCCCAGTCGGGTGTCACGGTGCTCGAGCCGGCCAGGCCGGGGATCCGCCGTCCCTCGGCCAGCAGGTCGGCGGCCCGGATCGCCATCTTGCTGGGGAGGCACCCGTAGTAGGGGCACTCCCCGCCGACCAGCCGGCGGTCGATGCCAACCACCTTCAGGCCTTCGGCGGCCAGCTTCGTGGCCGCCGCCTCACCGCCGGGCCCGAGTCCGATCACCACCACGTCGACGTCGTGAGCCATGAGTCCACACTAGGACGTGCCCGGACTCCGACCAGGCGACCGCCAGATGTCACCTCACGCGACAAACCGGAACATCGCACGGTTCGTGCACCGTGTGACGTGCCGGTTTCTCAGCTTGGCCTCTAGGCGCTAGCGCAACACCGTTGTTTCGTATGGCTGTCCCAGTATGTCGTTGAGGGCCTCGGCTGGGGTGCGCCAGTCCAGGGTCTTGCGGGGTCGGCCGTTGAGTTCGCGGGCGACGGCGGCGAGGT
>DASSKA010000234.1:0-3851 GCA_035690905.1 Nocardioidaceae bacterium
ACCTCGCCGCCGTCGCCCGCGAACTCAACGGCCGACCCCGCAAGACCCTGGACTGGCGCACCCCAGCCGAGGCCCTCAACGACATACTGGGACAGCCATACGAAACAACGGTGTTGCGCTAGCGCCTAGAGGCCAAGCTGAAAAACGAGTGGCTCAGGGGGCGGGGGAGACCGGGGGAGAGGGCCGCCGGCGCAGGCTGAGCAGCAGGAGTATGACGAGCAGCACCCCGTCCACGGACGCCACCACCGTGACCAGGGTGGTCACCGACCCGACGAACGGGACGGTGCACAGCAGCACCAGCAGCGCTGCCCAGACCAGGTACACCGATCGCTGGTCCTGGCGGGCCACCACGTTGTAGACCATCAGCTGGAGCATCGCGAGCAGTGTTCCGAGGATCGCGAAGGCCCAGAGCTGCGACTGCAGCGCGGCGTACTCCGGCCCGCCGATGAACACCACCGCGAGCCCGGAGAACAGCGCGGTGCCCACGACCGCGAGGGCCCCGATGGCCAGCACCAGGCCCAGGCTGCGCAGGTGCATCGCCTTGCGGGCACCGGCCTCGGCCATCGAGGGGAAGGCCACCACCACCACGAACTGGGGCAGGAACAGCACCGCCTTGGCCAGGATCAGACCGCCGGCGTACAGCCCCGCCTGCCGGTCGCCGAGGAAGGTCCTGGCCAGCACCACGTCGGCGCTGGACAACGCGAAGAACGCCAGCAGGGCATGGGAGTTGTGCACCATCTCGTGGAGGAACCGGCCGCCGGGCGCCGTCTCGACGGTCCGCCGTACCTCGACCGGGCGCCCGGCGGTTCGCGCCGGGTGCCGCAGCGCGAACCAGCCGACCACGGTGGGGAAGAACGCGCCCACCGCCACACCGACCATCGCGCCCAGCGCGTCCGGCCGCCACAGCAGGGCCACCGCCCCGCACGCGATCCGGCCAAGGCCACTCATCAGGTAGATCAGCGCCAGCGGCAGCCAGCGGCGCTCGCCCTGCAGGATCCCGGCCTGTCCGCCCATCACGGTGATCGGCACCACGGTCACCGCCAGCAGCGCCGCCGTGAACCAGCTGTCCAGGCGCAGCGCACGCTCGACGAGCGGCGAGGCCACCAGGCACAGCAGGCCGAGCGCCAGCGCACACCCGTAGCTCGCGGCCAGCGTGCTCCGCTCGATGCCCGGCGTGTGCTCCGGGTCGGCCGAGACGCGGCGCGCCGCGGTCGCCTGCAGGCCGAGCGACACCACCGTGAGCACCAGCAGCAGCCCCATCAGCGCGGCGAGCGCGCCGTAGTGCTCGGGCCCGAGCAGCCGGGCGGCCAGGATGGTGAAGCCGTAGGTCGCGAGGTTCATCACCGCCATCGCCACGGCGATCACCCCGCTGCCCAGCAGCCACGGCGGGATGCGAGACCCGAGCGGCCCGGCCGGGCGCGATGCGGTCATGGCTCCGTCCTGGGCGGCTGCGATGGGCACCTACCGAGAATACGGTCGTGGCCCCAGCCGGCAGGCGAAGATCGCGGTACCGGGCAGCAGCGCGCCGCGCACGGGTCCCCAGCCGCCCCACACCCGGTCGTGCCCCTCGGGCCACTCGGGCTCCACCAGGTCGAGGAGGTGGAAGCCCGCCCCGGACAGCAGCCGCACCCAGTCGCCGACCGTGCGGTGGTGCTCCACGTAGCGGGCGACCCCGTCCTCGTCCTGCTCGACGTAGGGCGTGCGGTCGAAGTACGACGCGGTCACCCGCAGCCCGTCCGGGCCGGGGTCGTCGGGCAGGCTCCACCGCACCGGGTGGGTCACCGAGAACACGAACCGGCCACCCGGGCGCAGCACGCGGGCCACCTCTCGCACCGCGCACCCTGCGTCGTCGACGAACTGCAGCGCCCCGAACGCCGAGAAGGCCACGTCGAAGCTGCCGCCGCGGAACGGCAGTGCGGTCGCGGTCGCACACCCCGTCAGCACCGGCACCCCGGTCTGCTCGTCGATGCGTCTCGCGTGCTGCAGCTGGCGGAAGGACAGGTCCACGCCCACCGCCCGCGCGCCGCGGGAGACCAGCCACCGGGCGCACTGCGCCGCTCCGCAGCCGACCTCGAGCACGTCCCGGTCCGCGACCGGGCCGAGCAGCCCCGCCCGGTCCTCGGTGAGCCCCTCCGGACCCCAGACGAAGCCCAGGTCGCCGAGGAACCCGCCGTGGGTCGCCTGGTACTCGTCGGCGTTGGCGTCCCAGTCGCCGCGGTTGGCCCGGCGGCTCTCCGCCTCGGACACGGTGCGGCGCACGGGCTCGGTCCCCATGCCGCAAACGTAGTCGGTCGGCGGCCCGTGCCAGGATGGCCGCCATGCCGTCCACCGGTCCGACCATGGTGCCGCTCGAGGGTGGCTACAGCGGGGAGACGTTCCTGGCCGAGATGGCGGGAGAGCGCACCGTCGTACGCATCTACGCCGACGGCCGCCGTGGCGCCAACGCCGCCGAGGTCGACGCCGCGGTGCTGCGGCTGGTGCACGGCCTGCTGCCGGTCCCGGAGGTGATGGAGGTACGACGCGGGGACGGGGCCTCGGGAGCACCCGGGCTGCTGGTCACCTCGTTCCTGCCCGGGACACCGCTGGACCGGCTGCTCCCGTCCGCGCCCGACGGCCTCCGCCGCACCATCGGCGAGCGGCTCGGTGTGCTGCTGTCCCGGCTCGCCCAGATGCCGATGCCGCGGCCCGGCCCCTTCGTGGACGCCGACCTGCGCATCGGCCCGCTGCCTCCAGAGCTGGCCGGCCTGCCGGAGTGGGTGGAGCTGCACCGAGACCGCGGCGCCTTCGCCGAGTGGTCGCAGCCGGACCTCGCTGCGCTGGACGCCGTGGCCGACGACGCACAGGCGCTCCTCGACCGGCTGGACCGGACCTGCCTGGTGCACAGCGACTTCAACCCGAAGAACCTGCTCGTCGACCCGGGCACCGGAGAGGTGACCGGCCTGGTCGACTGGGAGTTCGCGCACGCCGGGATGCCGGTCACCGACCTGGGCAACCTGCTGCGCTTCGAGCGGGAGCCGGTGTTCGCCGACGCGGTGCTCGAGGTCTACACCGACCGGGTGCCGGACGCCACGGCGGGCGTGCTGGACCAGGCCCGGGCCGCCGACCTGTTCGCGCTGGTCGAGCTGGCGGCCCGGCGGGACCACAACCCGGTGGCCCGGCGCGCCCACGACCTGCTGCTCGGCATCGCCCGGACGGGCGATCTGCACGCCGTCTCGTGACGCCCTAGCCTGCGACGGCGGAGACTCCCGTGCACGGAAGGGTGGCCGCGTGCGACTTGTAGCCGACGCGGCAGCGACCGCAGTAGACCTCGAGCACGTCGACCCGCGTGCGGGCGGGCATGACGTGCCGCCCGGTCCTCGCGGCGTGCTCGGCCCTCGCGCTGCCCGGCCCGTTCCCGAGCGCCACCACTGCCGCGCCGACCCACCGGTGCGCGCCGGGCTCGATCAGCCTTGTCCGGGTCCGTGGTTCCCCCTGCACTGCCATCAGTTCCTCCCAGTGAACCGTTTTCACGAATCATTAGTGAAAATACGAAACCGGTCAAGTGGGAGGAGTAAAGCGGAGGGCTCTCCGCGGTTGGACGCGGCGCCTCTGGGCTGGCTATCCTGTCAGATGCGCAGGAGTCTGCAAGAGTCTCAGACGGAGCAGGTTCTCGCTCGCTATCAGCCGTCGTGCCCCGGGCCCGAGGGCACCAAGATCCACCGGTAGTGAATCAGGGCTTCTGACGCGCCCGCACGACACCATCCATCCAAGGAACCCATTCCCCTATGACGAGCAGCACTCCTACTCTTCCTGCAAGCAGCGCCCCGCAGGTCGCGGTGAACGACATCGGCAGCGAAGAGGACTTCCTCGCC